>NZ_JBXAFV010000008.1:0-284067 GCF_058793475.1 Pigmentiphaga sp. MLSB6-MA01
GTGGGGTGGGGCGGGCCGCCCCACCCCACCCCACCGGTCAAGGACGGTTTAAAAACCCGATCCCAGACATTCATGAATGTCGATGCAGCCTAGGGGGTTTCTATGGTCCCGACGACCTCGCGGCCGTTGTCGGTGTAGGTCAGGTCCTTGAAGGTCAGGGCGCGGGCCATGGCGATGCCGCGGCCGTGCATGTCGAAGGCACGGTCGGGGGAGATTTCCAGGTAGGTCCGCCAGTCGAAGCCGGGGCCCTGGTCCTTGATGCGGAAACGGATGCGGTCGGGTTCGCGTTCGAAGCTGACACTGGCGATGCGGTCACTGTAGGGAAGCAAGGACAGCCTGCGCTGGATTTCCGCTGCCCACCGGCCTTCCATGCTCAGGCGGCCCTTGTCGACGAAACCGATTTCCAGGTTGCCATGCTCGACGGCGTTGACCATCAACTCGGCCAGGCCGATCACCGCCACTTCCGGCGCGGGGCACAGCTTGGCCAGGAAGAACGCGAGCTGCCGGGCTTCGACCAGGGACACGAAGCCGAAGCTGGCCTGCCTCATGTGGGCGAAGACGTCATGTACGTCCGACAGACGCCGGCGCAGGCCCTTCTGCCGCGCGCGGAACTCGATGGCCGCGCTGACGACCGCGATCAGCATGTCGTGCTCGTACGGCTTGGTCAGGTAGTAGTAGGCACCCCGGTGTATGCCCTCGAGCACATCCGCCGGGCGCGACGCAGCGGTCTGCATGATGACCGGGATGTCGGCCAGGCGGCGGTCCGCGCGGATACGGGTCAGTAATTCGATGCCGTCCAGCCCGGGCATCATCCGGTCGAGCACGATCAGGTCATGGTCGGCGCCCGCCTCTTGCAGTACGTCCCACGCCTGGATACCGTCCTGCACGCACCGGAGCCGGTAGCGCGGGTCGGACAGATGCTCGGAAATGATTTCCAGGTTGAGCGGCTCGTCGTCGACGACGAGGATATTGAACGGTTCCTGCGACATGAAGCATCCGGTAAGGCCAGGTGAACGCGCCGGCAGCTCCATTGCGTCCGTCCGCTGCCGGATCCTTCCTGTTTACAGATAGTTGAATATCGACATCCGGGCGATCTGCGTATAAGTCTGCTGCGCAGCTTGCACAGTGTACGTGCGTTTGGCCAATTCCCCGGTCAATTCGGTCATGGTCTCGAGATCGGACCCCACCACCCGGGAGATCTCTCCGGTGATCTGGTCGCTGCGGACTTCGCCCGCGCTGGTGGCCGCCTCGACCTCGGTCAGGCGGCTGCCGATGGACGAACGCGCTTCGAGCAGCCGGTTCAGGGCCGCGTTCACGTTCAGGTTGGCCTCGTACAGGGCGTTGGCGCGGGAGACCGACTCGGTCTCGGAAGCAGGCTGGCCGAGCGCCGCGATGGCCTGGTCCAGCGTATCGAACACGCTTTGCGAGCGCGACGCGCCGAAGCTCAACGTATCGCCTTCGGCCGGGTGCCCGCTGAAACCAATCTGTATGCCGGCGATCTCGATCGCCTGGCCTTCCCCCAGCGTGCCCGTGCCGACCTCGGCCCCGTCCTTGTCCGTGACGGTATAGGCGCCACCGGCGCCGAACTCGATGGCGTATGGACCATACGCCGCCGCGGCCGACCAGGCCTGGCGGTCGGTGACCGTGCTGGAGGTCAGCGTGGCGCTGCCGGTATTGGCGACGCCGGCGCTGGCTTCCAGCCCGTTCCGGCCGGTGGGGATGTCGCCAAACAGGTAGTTGCCGCTGAAGCTGACATCGATCACCCGATTGGGGCCGATCTGGCTCTGGCGCACGCCTGCATCGCCCTGGTAGACCACGCCCGAGGCGTTGCGCACGAAGGGCTGGCTGTCGCGCTTGTAGCCGGCGAAGATGTAGTTGCCGTTCTCGTCCTGGGTATTGGCGACGCTCATCAACTGGTCGCGCAGCCCCTTGAGGTCGGCCAGGATGGATTGCCGGTTTTCCTCGTTCAACCCGCCTCCGCCCGCCTGCACGATGCGGGTCAGCGCCTGTTGCAGGACATTGCCGGCTTCCACGAGATAGTTCTCGGTGCCTTCCAGCACCCCCTTGGCATCCGACTGGTTCTTCAGCATCTGCTCATTGGCCTTGAGCGTGGCGTCCAGCGCCACCTCGCGGCCGGCCGCGACCGGGTCGTCGGACGGGCTGAGGAGCTTGCGCTGGGCGGACAATTGCTGCGAGACCTGCAGCAGCGCGCTCTGCTGGCTGTTGATGGCCCGGATGCTGCTGTCGTAGAACTGGTTGGTGCTGACTCTCATGGCGTTCCGTGGGCCTCGTGTCAATGGATGGCGGCAAGCAACTGGTCGAACAGCTCGGATGACATGCCCAGCACCTTGCCGGCGGCCGCGTAGGCCTGCTGGTAGCGCAACAGGCTGGCTCCCTCTTCGTCGAGATTCACGCCCGACAGCGACTGTTCGCTGGCTACCGCCTGGTCGTAGGCGGTCTGTTGCGCGGCCTTGCTGATGTTCAGCGAGGCCGCGCGCGTCCCAACCTGGGAAATGAGCCCGGCGTAGGCATCGGTCAGCGTACTGCCCCCCGCGATCCTGGTGGTGCCCAGCGCGGCCATGGCCAGCGCGTTGCGGTTGTCGCCCGCGGGGGCGCCGGGGTCGGCCTTGACCGTGATGGCGTCCCCCGCCGCCGGGATGCCGGCCAGGTCGAAGGCCCAGCCGTTGTACGCAACCGTCTGCTGCGGCGGCTGCAAGGTGCCCGTCGACAGGACCGCGCCATCATCGCCCAGAAGCTCGTAGCCGGTGGCGGAAGTGAACCGGACGGTGACCGACGTGGCGTAGTCCGGACTGGCCGACGCGGCCGAGCGCAACCGCGACGCCTGGGCGGTGCCGGTGTTGGTACCCGCGGTCTCCAGGCCCATGGGCGCGGCGGCGGCCAGCTTGCCGGGGTCCCCCAGCATCACCTCGACGCCGGCCGCGGCCTGGCTGGCGACCTTGATCGTGAACGTATCGCCGTCGGCCAGGTCGCCGTCGGCCAGGGCGATGGCCAGGCCGTCGACATGCTGCGGCAGCGACGAGAACGGCCCCAGTTCGGTGCCATCGTCCAGGCGGGTCAGCACATATTCGCTGCCTACCCGTGTCAGTTGGTAGTCGCTGCCGGTCAGCGACCGCGTATCGGCGATCCCCACCGCCAGCCGCGCATCGCCGGTATTGCCCCGTTCGCCCACGGCCACGGGATTGCCGATGCGGAACAGGGCCTGTCCCGGCTGGCCGGCGCTGTCCAGGCCGAATTGCTGCTGCTGGTTGTAGGCCGCCGCCATGGCGATCGCCAGGCGCCCCAGTTCGGACTGGGCATGGGCCAGCTCGTTGTCGCGGAACTGGAGCAACGCCCCCAGCTGGCCGCCGTCGACGTCGCGCTGGTTGAGCTGCATGGTATGGCTGCCGACGGTCAGCGACAGGCTGCTGCCCGTGGGCGAGTTCGGATCCCGGGTGTCGATCCGCAGTTGCGCGGCCACCTGCTCCATGACCAGCGGCTGGCCATTGGTCAGATAGATGTTGACGCTCGTACCCTGGGTACTCGTGGTGATGCCCGTGAGCTTGCCCAGCTCGCGCACCAGCACGTCGCGCTGGTCCAGAAGGTTGTTGGGCGCCTGGCCATGGCCGGTGGCATAGGCCTCGCCGATCTTGGCATTGTAGGAAGCGATGCTCTGCACCAGCTGGTTGATCTGCCCGACCGTGGCGCTTGCCTGGTTGTCGATGCCTTGGCTCAGGGTGGACAGGTCTTCGCTGATGGCGCGGAAACGCGCCGCCGTCGATTGCGCCGCCGCAAGCGCGGCCTGCCGCGACGCGGTCTCGGAAGGGTTCTGGCTGAAGCTGCCGATGGCGGTGTACAGGGCGTTCAGGCTCTGGTTGATCCCGGTATCCACCGACCCGAGGCGGTTGATCAGGCCCCCCATCCGGTCCGAATAGGTGGCGAGATAGCTCAGCGTCGACGCCGACTGGCTGGCCTGGCCGGCCAGGAAATCGCTATAGGCCCGCTGGACCGTGACGACGTCCACGCCCAGCCCGAAATAGCCGCTGCCGCTGAAGTTCGACATGGCCGACTGCAGCACCACCTGCTGGCGCGAATACCCGGGCGTCCCCTGGTTGGAGATGTTGTTGGCGGTGACGGCCAGCCCGGCCTGGGCGGCGCGCAATCCGGTCAATGCGATGTTGGCGATATTCGTGGTCATGGTCTCATGCGGCCTGCCTGGCGTGCGCGGCTGCGCCACGCACGGCTGATGTATCACTTAACGGACGCCGGCGCCCAAGCTTGAGCCTGTCCGCGGCGCCCGGCCCGGACTGGAACGAACCGCCGCTAGACGACGATCTGCATGGCGCGCCGGATGGTGCTGCCCAGCTTCTCGGCATACCTGGGGTCGGTCGCGTAGCCGGCCCGCTGCAATCCCTGCGCGAACTGCTCCGCGTTGCCGGCCGATTGCAGCACCTTGGCATAGCGGGGATTCGACGCCAGCAGGCGCGCATAGTCCTCGAAAGCCTGTTCGTAGGAGTCGTAGGCGCGGAACTCGGCGGTCACGCGCTCCGGCGCCCCGTTGCGGTATTCGGTCGTGCGGGTGCGCACGGTGCGGCCGTCCCAGCCCGTCGCCTTGATCCCGAACAGATTGTGGCTGGGCTCACCCTGGGCGCCGCGGATCTCGCGCCGCCCCCAGCCGGACTCCAGGGCGGCCTGGCCCAGGATATAGGCGGCGGGAATACCCGTCGCGGCCTCCGCCCGTTTGGCGGCGGGCAGGAACTTGCCCAGGAATTCGGCCCTTGTCTCCTCCGCGGACGAAGGTGTGGCGCGCACTTCGGCCGCCGGCCTGGCCTTGATATTGGCATTGGCCGCCGCGGGCGGCGCATACGCGGCCTGGCCACCGAACCTGCCATTCTGGATGCGGCGCGTGGCACCCGCCTCCCCTGCCAGCGCCGCGGCGTCCAGGCCGCCTATCATGCCGCTGGTCGCGGTGGCGGGCGTCCCCACGGCCCGGCCGCGGGCCAGTTCCAGCGTGGACATCGACAAGGGGAGCCCGGCCCGGCGCAAGGACTCCGGCGACACGGTGCTGCGGGTCAATTGCTTCTCCAGCATGTCGGCCAGCCCCAGGCCGCTATGCGCCGGGCCGTGGCCGCCCGCCTCCGCCACGCCCGCCAGCTTCTGCGCCATCTGCTGGTCCAGCATGCCCCGCCAGGTCTGCGAGGCGGGACTGTTCAAGGCCTGGGCCAGCGGACCGTCGCCCGCCATCGACGACTGCCGCATCTGCGACAGCAGCATCTGGGCGAACTGCGCCTCGAACTGGCGGGCGGCCTGCCTGACGGTCCCGGCCTGGTCGCGGCGGGCCTGCAGCTTCAGGTTTTCCAGCGACCGGGCGTCGATCGCCATGCCGCCCCGCTGCATCGCACTGTCCATCTTGCTCATCAGATGATCTCCAGTTCGGCGGTCAGGGCACCCGCGGTCTTGAGCGCCTGCAGGATGGAAATGAGGTCCTGGGGCGTGGCGCCCAGCAGGTTGAGCGCCTTGACCACTTCCGCCAGTTGCGCGCCACCGTCCAGGTGGACGATGGCGCCGCCGCTCTGCTTGATCTCGATGTCGGCGCGCTCGGCCACCACGGTCTGTCCGCCCGAGAAAGGCGCCGGCTGGCTGATCACGGGCGCCGTGCTGACCGTGACGCTGAGGTTGCCATGGGCGACGGCCACCGGCGCCAGGCGCACGCTCTGGTTCATGACGACCGAGCCGGTGCGCGCGTTGATGACGACCCGCGCCGGCGCGCGGCTGCCGGCCACCTCCAGGTCCTCGATCTGGGCCATGAAGGCGACCCGGGCATCGGGAGACGACGGCGCGCGCAATTCGATGACCCGGCCGTCGAGCGCGGTCGCCGTGCCGGGGCCGATGCGGCGGTTGATGGTTTCCACCATCGAGCGCGCCGTAGAAAAATCGGCCGTGGTCAGTTCCAGCCTCAGGGCGCCATCATCCGAGAACGGTGTCGGCACGTCACGCTCGACCGTGGCGCCGGCCGGAATACGGCCCGCGCTCAAATGGTTGATCTGCGCCCGGCTGCCCGCCGCCGACGCGCCGGCCCCGCCGACCGATACGCTGCCCTGCGCCATGGCATAGACCTGCCCGTCCAGCCCCTTGAGCGGCGTCAGCAGCAGCGTGCCGCCCCGCAGGGACTTGGCGTTGCCCATGGAGCTGACCGTCACGTCGACCTGCTGGCCGGGCTGGGAAAACGGCGGCAGCATGGTGGTCACCATCACCGCCGCGACGTTCTTGAGCTGAAGCCGCGTGCCGGGAGGCACGTTGATGCCCAGGTTGGACAGCATGGACATCAGCGACTGGGTCGTGAACGGCGTCTGCGTGGTCTGGTCGCCCGTGCCGTCCAGGCCCACGACCAGGCCGTAGCCCACCAACTGGTTGTGGCGCACGCCCTGGACATTGGCCAGATCCTTGACCCGGGCGGCCTGGGTGGCGGGGACGAACAGCGCGCCCAGCAGCGCCAGGACCAGGCACCGGCAGGCGGCGGAGAACGGATGACGGTTCATGATGCGCACGCTCAGAACGGCAGGAACGAGTAGAAGAAGCGCGACAGCCAGCCCACCGTCTGGGCCTCGTCGATCGCCCCCTGTCCCCGGTATTCGATGCGGGCATCGGCGACCTGGGTCGAGCTGACCGAGTTGCCGCCCACGATGTGAGTCGGATTCACCACGCCGGAGAAGCGGACGCGCTCGGTCTCGCGATTGGTGCCGATCTGCTTTTCACCCGAGACCCGCATGTTGCCATTGGACAGCACCTCGACCACGGTCACCGTGATCGTGCCCGACAGGATGTTGGACGCGCCGGTCTCGCCGCGGGCGTTGAAGCGGTTCTCGCTCTCGCCCTGCACGCCCAGGCCGCGCAGGAGGCCGGAACCGGGCAGCTTGTTGATGGACGGGATCCCCGCCGAGGCCGATGCCGTCCGCTGCGCCGAGGTGTTGTTGCGCTGGGACGAGTTGATGTGTTCTTCCAGGCGCACGACCAGCGTGTCGCCGATGTTGCGTGCCCGCACGTCCTCGAATAGCGGACGATAGCCGGGCGCCGCCCCGAATATGCCGCCGGTGGGCCGGCGATTCGCGTTGTAGGCCACCGGATCCAGCGGCCGGGCCGTGGTCGGCCCGTCGATGTCGACCTTGGGCGTGGCGCATGCGGCCAACCCCGCCAGGATCGCCATCCCGGCGCAGGCCCTGGCGCCACGGACACGCGGCCGGAACGCTTGCGTCATCCCGGCCTTCCTCAGAGCTGCGAGATGCGCTGGAGCATCTGGTCGGCGGTGGTGATGGCGCGCGAATTGATCTCGTACGCGCGCTGGGTCTGGATCATGCCGACCAGTTCCTCGACCACGTTGACGTTGGAGGCCTCGACGTAGCCCTGGTTGATCAGCCCGGCGCCGTTCAGCCCGGGCACGTTGACCACCGGCACGCCCGAGGCCGCGGTCTCGCCGAACAGATTCTGGCCCAGCGGCTGCAGGCCCGGCGGGTTGATGAAGGTGGCCAGTTGAAGCTGGCCCAACTGGACCGGCTGGGTCTGGCCCGCCACCGTCGCCGTCACCACGCCGTCCTGCCCGATGGCGACTTCCTTGACACCTTCCGGCACCACGATGCCCGGATCGATGACCAGGCCGTTGTTGGTCACGAGCTGCCCCTGGCTGTCGATCTGGAAGCTGCCGTCGCGCGTGTAGGCCAGCGTGCCGTCGGGCAATTGCACCTGGAAGAAGCCGGCGCCGTTGACCGACAGGTCGAAACTGCTGCTGGTCTGCTGCAGGGCGCCCTGCGAATAGTTGCGTACCGTGGCCACGGGCCGCGAACCGGTTCCCAGCGTGAGCCCCGCGGGCACCTGGTTCTGCTGCGTGGTCTGCGTACCCGCCGGACGCATGGTCTGGTAGAGCAGATCCTCGAACACCGCGCGCGAACGCTTGTAGCCGTTGGTGCTGACGTTGGCGAGGTTGTTCGAGATGACGTCCAGCTGGGTCTGCTGCGCATCCAGGCCGGTCTTCGCGATCCAGAGAGAACGCATCATGATGCTTGATCCTTATCGCGGCATGCGCCGCACTACGCAAAATTCCATTACCGCCGGGCCAAGCCCGGGGGTCAACTCATGCTCAATATCTGCGTGGCCGACCGCTGGTTCTGGTCGGTGTTCTGCATGAGCTGTATCTGCACGTCGTAGTGACGCGCCGCGGCGATCATGCCGACCATGGTCTCCACCGCGTTGACGTTGCTGCCTTCGAGCATGCCGCCCGCCACGCGCACGCCCTCGGCCGCCGGCGCGATCCCGCCCTGGCGCAGGCGGAAAAGGCCGTCCGCGCCGCGCGCCAGCGTATTCCCCGGAGGATTCACCAGCTTGAGGTTCGCGATCTGCGCCGCCTGCACCCGGTCGACCTCGGGAATCGAGGAGATCGACCCGTCGGTATTGACCTGCACCTTGGTGTCGGGCGGGATCAGGACAGGTTCGCCATTGGGATCCAGCACCGGGCGCCCCGAGGGGTCGACCAGCATGCCGTCGGCCGTGGTCTGGAAACCGCCGGCGCGGGTATAGGCCTCGCCGCCATCGGCCGTGCGCACGGCGAACCAGCCATCGCCCTGGATCGCGACATCCAGCTCGCGGCCGGTCGCCATCATCGCGCCGGCCGACATGTCGGCCCCCGGCGTCGACTCGACCGCATAGGCCCGCGTCCGCAAACCCGGGCCGCCCACGACCGGTGCCGTCCGCTGGGCCGCGATCTCGGCGCGGAATCCCGGCGTCAGCGCGTTCGACAGGTTGTTGGTCTGCACGTCCTGGCGCCGCATCAATTCACGGGCGCCGGTCGCGGCAATGTAAAGGGCTCTGTCCATCAGCGCATGTTGACCAGGGTCTGCATCAGCGAGTCCTGCGTCTTGATCGTTTGCGCGTTGGCCTGGTAGACCCGCTGGGCGGTGATCATGTTCACCAGCTCGCCGGTCAGGTCGACGTTGGCATCTTCCAGCGCGCCGGAGGTCACGGTGCCGAAGTTGCTCGAGCCGGGCACGCCGATGCGCGGGCCGCCGGACAGGATGGTTTCCAGGAAGTTGTTGCTGCCGGCCGAGACCAGGCCCTGCGGGTTGACGAAGGACACCAGCGTGATCTGCCCCTGTGCCCGCGATTGCTGGTTGGAGTAGTTCGCCTTCAGGATGCCGTTCTCGTCGATGGTGAAGCTGGTCAGGCGGCCGGAGGTGTAGCCGTCCTGGCGCTGCAGTTCGTTGCTGAACGCCTGGCCGGTCTGCGAGGTGGACGCCATGTTGTAGCTGATGCTCAGCGCGGTCGCGCCGGTTCCCAGCGTCGCGGCATCCACGTCGACCTGGAACACGCCATTGTGCGAGGCGGCCAGGTCGATCTTGCCCGACGCATCGAACACCAGCGGAGCGCCGTCCAGGGAGCCGTCGCCGTCGGCATCGGTATTGGTCACCTTGCCGTTCAGCGCGGTATAGACCTCCCACTGGCCCGGCCCGCGCTTCGCATAGAACGTGGACAGGGTGTGCGTGTTGCCCAGCGAGTCATAGACCGCGATGGACGTGGCGTGGGTATAGGTACTGGAGTCGTCGGGGCTGAACGGCTTGGCGGTGCGGTCGATCGCCTCGGCGCGGGAATCGAGCACCGCGCCCTGCGTGACCTCTGAGGTGCCTCGCGCCTCGATGGAGCTGACGGTCAGTTTCAGCGGCTGCGGCTGGGCGGTGTTGATGTTGCCGTTCGCATCGGCGACATAGCCCGTCAGGCGCAGGCCGTTGGCGTTGACCACATAGCCGTTGGCATCCAGGTGGAACTGGCCATTGCGCGAGTAGACGATGGACCCCGCGTTGTCCATGCGGAAGAAACCTTCTCCCGAGATCGCGACGTCGAATGGATTGGAGGTGACCGAGATCGCCCCCTGGGTGAACAGTTGCGTGACGGAATTGAGCTTGGTTCCGATGCCGATGTTGTTGGAATAGGTGCCGAGCACCGTCGATGCGTAGACGTCGGCGAATTCGGCACGCGCGGCCTTGAAGCCCACGGTATTGGCGTTGGCGACGTTGTTGCCGATCACGTCGAGGTTCTTGCCGGCGGCGTTCAGGCCGCTCAATGCCTGTTGGAAGCTCATCACAGGGTTCCTTGCACTATCTGGTTCGGTATCCGGGAAATCGAGGCGGAATGCAGGGCGCTACCAGACCTGGTAGACGTCGGACAGGTTGACGAGGTTGCCCTTGGCGTCGACAACCGTGGTCGAGCCCGAGGACGGCCGCACCGAGGTGATCTGGGTCACGCTCAGCGGCGGCGCCGCGCCCACCTTGGTGCCCTCGCCGACCTGCACTTCGAACTTGTAGTCGCCGTCGGGCAGCGTATCGCCCTTCGCATTCTTGCCGTCCCAGGTGAAGGTATGCACGCCGGCCTCGACATCGGTCAGCTTCTTGCGCGCCACCTCGACGCCGTCCGCGTCCTTGACCACCAGTTCGGCGCTTTCGACCGGAATGCTGAGCACGTAGCCGCCCTCGGCCTTGCCGTCGGCCAGGGTCAGCCCGTCGCCCGACAGCATGACCTTGCGGCCGATCAGCGACGCCGCCTGGGTGGCCTGCAGGCTGCCCATGCTGTAGCCCAGCCACTGCATGGTGGTGTTGAGCTGGCTGATGCCCGTGACCGTGCTGATCTGGGCGAGCTGCGAGGTCAGCTCGGCGTTGTCGAGCGGGTTCAGCGGATCCTGGTTGCGCATCTGCGCGGTCAGCATGGTCAGGAAGCGGTTGGACAACTCTTCCGCGGATGATGCGGCCAGGGAGTTGCCCGTGGCATTGGTACCGGTATTGCTGTTGACGTTGGAA
The DNA here is from genome assembly GCF_058793475.1 of Pigmentiphaga sp. MLSB6-MA01. Lineage (NCBI taxonomy): Bacteria > Pseudomonadati > Pseudomonadota > Betaproteobacteria > Burkholderiales > Alcaligenaceae > Pigmentiphaga > Pigmentiphaga sp. MLSB6-MA01. The sequence continues at coordinate 10,833 of NZ_JBXAFV010000008.1, forward strand.
ACGGCCATGCGGGTTCCTTGCGAGAGGGCGCCCGTTTCCAGGGCGGCCCGGCGTCTGGGGCTAGGTACCCAGGGTCAGGGTTTTCTGCATCAAGGTCTTGGCGGTGTTCATGACCTCGACATTGGTCTGGTAGGCGCGCGAGGCGGCGATCATGTCGACCATTTCATCGACCACCTCGACGTTGGGCATGCTGAGGTAGCCCTCGGCGTCGGCCATGGGATGCTTCGGATCGTAGATGCGCTTGGGCGGCGAGGGGTCGGTCAGCACTTCGCGCACGCGCACGCCGTTGCCGCCCCCCGTGGCGCCGGGGACGAGATAGGACTCGAACACCACCTTGCGGCCCTGGTAGACCTGGCCGTCCGGCCCGCTGACACTCTCGGCGTTGGCGAGGTTGCTGGCCACCGCGTTCAGGCGCTGGCTGTTGGCGGTCAGCGCCGAGCCGGCGATCTCGAATGCCTTGTTCATGGACATGGTGATGCAGCCTCGTTCAGTTGCTCTGGATGGCGCGCTGGAGCGTCTGGATCTGCCCGTTCAGCATGCGCAGCGCGGCGTCGTAGCGCAGCGCGTTGTCGGCGAACCGGGTGCGTTCCAGGTCGGGATCGACGGTATTGCCGTCGATGGAAGCCTGCGCGGGCGTGCGGTACTTCAACGCCACCGGCAAGCCATCGCCCGCGTCGCCCCGCAAATGGCGGTTGTCCGTGGCCGCCATCCGCAGCGGCGCGGACGCGGCATCCGGCCCCGGCGCACCCGTGGCGGCCCGCAGCGCGGTGCCGAAATCGAAGTCCCGCGACTTGTAATTGGGCGTCTCTGCATTGGCCAGGTTCGCCGCCAGGACCTCCTGGCGGCGGGCTCGCAGCTCCAGGGCTTGCGCGTTGAACATCAGTTCGTCGCCGATACGGCTGATCACATGACCTCCTGTACTTGCGTGCGGGCGCCAAGCCTTTTCGCAGGTCTCGCCATTATTCGGATTCCCTGCCATGAACAAAGGCGGAGTAGGACCTCTTTTTCATCCTTGTTTTCACCTTCCTCCCGCCTGGGGCGCGATAGAGTGTGGCGTCCCTCGAGAACCCCGGAGACTCCGCTCCATGAAACGGTCCGGCTGCGCGACCGCCGCGACGCTCCTGCTGGCTGCCCTGGCCCAGTCTCCCGCCCGGGCCGCCGCGCCCGCCGCCGAGCTGCTCGAACGCGGCCGGCAGTTGCTGGAGGCACGCGCCGCCCCGGCGGCATCCACGCTGGGCGGCCGCCTCGACATCCACATCCAGGACCAGGCCGCCGAACGCATCGCCCAGGCCCCCTGCGCGCCGCAGGTATTCCTGCCCGCCGGCGGACGGCCGACCGGCAAGACATCGATCGGCCTGCGCTGCGCGCACCAGCCCTGGCAGATCCGCATCCCCGCCGAAGTCGCGCTGCTCGTGCCGGTGCCCGTTCCCAGCCGCCCCCTGCCCGCTGGAACCGTGCTGCGCGAAAGCGACTGGTCGCTGGCCGAGGTGAATATGGCCGCCTGGCCCCGCGGCGTCGCCACCGATCCACGCCAGCTCGAAGGCTCGACGGTCACGCGCCCGCTCAGGGCGGGTGAACCCATCCCACCCTCCGCGGTCCAGTCGCGCGCCCACCTCGGACCGGGCGACCCCGTACAGGTGGTCCTGAACGGCCCGGGCTTCGTCATCAAGGCCACCGGCAGGATGCTGCACCCGGCCAGTCCCGGCCAGTCGGCGCGCGTCCAGCTCGACTCCGGCCGCACGGTTGCCGGCGTCCTGCGCGAGGACAGGGAAATCGAGGTCAATCTCTAGCAGGCGGCGTTTACATCCTGTAGCGCAATGCTCCCGCGTCCGCAGCGCCGATGCTAAAGTTCGGCACGCAGGCGCCGATAATTGCCTCATCTGCCGGGGATGGCGCGACCACTCCACAGCGGCAGCAAGATGGAGTCAACGTGAAGATCACCCAAAAGGGTCCCGATTCGATCAAGGTTTCCCGGCCCGCCAACGGCTCGGAAGCCCGCCCCGCCGCGCCGGCTCCGGCGCCCGCCGGGGGGTCGGAGCTCGACCGGGTCCAGTTGTCGGCGCTGGCCACCAGCCAGTTGCCGGCGGGAGAGGCCCCGTTCAATGCCGAAAACGTCGAACGCATCAAGCAGGCCATCCGCAACGGCGAATTCACCGTGAACGCCGAGGTCGTCGCCGATCGCCTGCTGGAAATCGAAAGCGGCCTGTCGCGCCAGCCATGACGCCCGAGGAATTTTCCCTGATCATCGAACGCTGCTCCGCCGCCGGCAAGGCGCTGGCGGAAGCCGTTGCCGGCTCGGACACCCAGCGCATCGATGCCGCCACCCAGGACCTGAGCCTGCGCGTGCTGGACGTGCAGCGCGCCATTCCCCACGCCCTGCCCGGCCTGCAATCGGCCCAGCCGGAAGTCCGGCAGATCTGGCGCGAACGCCTGGCCGCCGCGGCGCAGCCACTCAAGATCGGCGCGGAACTGTCCACGCTCAACACCGTCTCGGCCTCGGCCCGCTACGCGGCCCTGGCGCGCATCAGCGGCGCCGATCTGTCGTATTCCCCCACCGGCCAGTTGTCCCGCTGATCCCGCCCAGGCCGGCGGCTAGCGACCCCACTCCTTGAGACGCGTGCGCAGCCGGGACACCGCCTGCGAATGCAACTGGCAGATCCGGGACTCGGTCACCCCCAGCACCGCGGCGATCTCCTTGAAGTTCATGTCCTGCTCGTAGTACATGCCCATCACCAGTTTCTCGCGCTCGGGCAGGCGCTCGATGCCGTTGACCACGGCCTCGCGGAAACGGCGGTCCGACAACTTCGCCTGCGGATCGGCCGCCCCGTCCGCCGGCATGTGCCGATCCAGGTAGTCGTCGGCATCCTCGCCGCTGTCCATGTCCTCGTAGTAGAACAGTTGCACGCCCCGGGCGTCGGCCAGCATCTGCTGATATTCGATCAGCTCCACACCCAGCTCGACCGCCATTTCAGTATCGGTCGGCGATCGACCCAGCTTGTGCTCGCCGCGATGCATCGCCGCCTCGATCTTGCGCTGGACCTGCCGCACACTGCGCGGCAGCCAGTCTCCCCGGCGCAGCTCGTCCAGCATCGCGCCACGTATGCGCTGGGTCGCATAGGTCTCGAACTGCGCGCCCAGCCCCTCCTCGAAGCGGCCGAGCGCATCCAGCAGGCCCAGCATGCCGGCCTGCATCAGGTCCTCGATCTGCACGCTGGCGGGCAGCCGCGCCACCATGTGGTGGGCCATGCGGCGCACCATCGGCACGTACTGCTCGACATTCGTCTCGCGCGCCAGGGTTCCTTCACGCGTATACATTCATCTCTCGCGGGGAAAAATCGGGATGGAGACGCACCGGATCCATGCTCAGGCCTGCGCCGGCTGCGGCGCGGCGGATTCCGCGTACGGCGCCATCGAGGCCTCGCACGCCCAGTCGAGCTCCTCGGCCTGCAGCGCGAACACCGGCGCATTGCGTACGCGCAGCGCCCGATGCACCAGCAGCCGCGCGTTGGCGACATGGATATCCTCGGGCACGCGCTGTCCGTTGGTCATATAGTGCAGCGGCACGCGGTGGCGGATGGCCGCGTCCAGCACACCGCCCAGGCGCACGGCTTCGTCCAGCTTGGACACCACCATGCCCGCCAGCCCGCCGGCCGAATAGCCGCTCACGATATCTTCCGCCTGCTCGGCATGCGAACCCCCGGGCATCACCAGCAGCCGCTTGACGCCTTCGCCAGAGATCGATTGCAGGTGCCGCGCCATGTGCGTATCGCGCTGGCTCACGCCCGCCGTGTCGATCAGGACCAGCTTCCGGTCCGCCATGCTGGCCAGCAGGACATCGAGATCACTCGCGCCCTTCGCGGCGTAGACCTCCACCCCGAGCATGCGGCCGAACGTGTGGAGCTGGTCCACCGCGCCGATGCGATGCTGGTCGGTCGAGATCAAGCCCAGCGCGGCGGTGCCATACCTGACCACGCAATGGGCCGCGAGCTTGGCGGTGGTGGTCGTCTTGCCCACGCCGGTCGGTCCGACGATCGCATAGCGCCCGCCCTCCGCCACGATGCTGGCTTCAGCGGGAACGCAGGCCAGATTCCGGACCAGGACCTCGGCCAGCCACCGGTCCACCTCGTCCACGCCCCGCGTGGCCGGCAGGCGCGAGGCGACGCTGCGCGCCAGCTCCGGCGTGAAGCCGCAATCGACCATGCGCCGCCACAGTTCGCGGCGCAGCGGATGACGCTGGGTGCTGTCGCGCCAGGCCATCGCGTCCATCTGATGCGCCAGCCAGTCGCGCATGGAACGCATCTCGCTGACGATGGGATCGGCCACCCGGCTCGCCAGCTCGGCCCGGTCCTGTTCATCCAGCCTGGCCGCCACCGGGGCAGACGAGGGGGGAACGGAAGGCGCCGCGGACGCCGCTGGACGGGCCGCGCGCTCGACCGGCCTGGCCGGTCCGTTGGCGCGAGGCGTCCGCTTGTCGGCCACCGGCCGGCTTGCGCCCAGGCGCAGCACCGGCTTGTCGGTACCGTCCTCGGCCGCCGCCACCGCCATGGCATGCGCCGGATCGGCATAATCGCCGCCCGCGCGCACGAGATGCGGAATCTGGCCCTCCTGCAGGCGCGGCCATTCGGCGCGCGGCGGCGCCGCTTCCACCGGCACCGGAACGGCCGGGGCCGGACGCTCGGCCGTCTCGTCTTGCAACGCCAGCACACGAGCCGCCGGCGACAGGCGCACGGACTCGTCTTCCATGTCGTCCCACAGGGCTGGCGGGCCCGCCGGCGCTTCCCGGGGCGCCTCGGCCACCGGCGCGGAAGCACTGGCGGTCTCGCCCGCGACCTCGTCGGCCATGGGCATGTCCTGCGCCCGGATGCCGACCACCTCGACACCCGCCGTGGTGCGGCGGGTCGACACGATCATGGCATCGGCTCCCAGCGCCTCGCGCATCATGCGCAAGCAATCCCGCGTGGAGGCAGCGATGAATTTGCGGAACTTCATGGGGTGGACACCTGGAGGCTAGAAAAGGAAAACATGCTCAGCGCCCTCCCAGCGTCAACGCGACGCGGATCAGGCGCGATTCGGGAATCTCGGAGTGCGCCAGCACCTTCAGGCGCGGCACGGAACGGCGGAAAAACCGCGCCAGCGCCAGGCGCAGGCGGTCGGGAACGAGCAGCGCGGCGGGCTTGCCCACGGCATCCATCTTCTCGACCGCGGCGGAGGCGTCGCTCAGCAGGCGTTCGGCCAGGCCGGGTTCGATGGCGCCGATTTCACCCGCCTTGGAACTGATGGTCTGGAGAATGCGCTCCAGTTCGGGATCCAGCGCCAGCACGTCGACCTCGCCATTGGCGCCGAAAATACCCTGGGTGATCGCGCGGCCCAGCGCAACCCGCACCGCGCCGACCAGATCGACGGGATCCTGGGTCTGGACCGCGTGCTCGGACAAGGTCTCGACGATGGTGCCGAAATCGCGGATGTGCACGCCTTCGTCCAGCAGGGATTGCAGGACCCTTTGCAGGGTGGCCATCGATATCAGCTTGGGCACCAGGTCTTCCAGCAGCTTGGGCGTGCCGCGCGTGAAGTGGTCACACAGCGCCTGCAGCTCGGCGCGGCCCAGCAGGTCGGCGGCATGGTTGTGCAGGAGATGGGAAAGATGGGTGGCGATGACCGTGCCGATGTCGACCACCGTATAGCCGGCGGCCTGCGCCGCCTCGCGCGCGGTGGACTCGATCCACAATGCCGGCAGCCCGAAGGCCGGGTCGCGCGTGGGCGAGCCCGGTATCTCGCGGGTCACCCGGCCCGGGTTGATGGCGAGAAAACCGCCGGTCTGCACCTCGCCCTCGCCGATCGCCACGCCCTTGAGCGTGATGCGGTAGCCGCCCGGACGCAGTTCGAGGTTGTCGCGAATATGCACCGCCGCCGGCAGGAAACCGACGTCCTGGGCAAACTTCTTGCGCAGGGCCTTGATGCGCTTGAGCAGATCGCCATCGCCCGTCTTGTCCACCAGCGGAATCAGCCGGTAGCCGACCTCCAGCCCCACCGTATCGACCTGGGTGACGTCGTCCCAGCTGGCTTCCTGTGCTTCCGGGGGCTCCTCGGCCACCGGCGGCGCGGCCGCGTGCTCGGCCTGGCGCCTGCGCCGCCGCGCCACGTACCAGGACAGCCAGCCCAGGCCCGCCGACAGCGTCAGGAACGCGAGATTGGGCATGCCCGGCACCAGGCCCAGCATGCCGATGATCGCGGCCGACAACGCGATCGCCTGCGGCGTGCCCAGCAGTTGCTTGCCCACCTCGGTGCCGATGTCCTCGCCCTCGCCCACTCGCGACACGATCAGGCCGGCGGCGATGGATACGAGCAACGCCGGCACCTGCGCCACCAGTCCGTCGCCGATGGACAGCAGCACGTAGGCGCGCCCGGCTTCCGAGAAACTCAGGTCGTGCTGGCCCACGCCGATCAGCAGCCCGCCGATGATGTTCACGAACAGGATCAGGATCCCGGCGATGGCGTCACCGCGCACGAACTTGGACGCGCCGTCCATCGCGCCATAGAAATCGGCCTCCTGCGCCACATCGGTACGGCGCTTGCGGGCGGTGGCTTCGTCGACCAGGCCGGCGTTCAGGTCGGCGTCGATCGCCATCTGCTTGCCCGGCATCGCGTCCAGGGTGAAGCGGGCCGAGACCTCGGCGATGCGGCCCGCGCCCTTGGTGACCACGACGAAGTTGATGATGACCAGCACCAGGAACACGACCACGCCCACGGCGAAGTTGCCGCCCACCAGGAACTGCCCGAAGGCCTCGATCACCTTGCCCGCGGCGTCGGGCCCGTTGTGGCCGTGCAGCAGCACCACGCGCGTGGAGGCTACGTTCAGCGACAGGCGCAGGAGCGTGGTGACCAGGATCACGCTGGGGAAAACCGCGAAGTCCAGCGGACGTTTCGTATAGGTGGCCACCATCAGCACCAGCAGCGAGATGGCGATATTGAAGGTGAACAGCAGGTCCAGCATGAGCGGCGGCAGGGGCAGCAGCATCATCCCCAGCACAAGCAGGATGAAGGCCGGCATGCCCAGTTCGCGCAACTGCGCCGAATTGAACTCCAGCCCGCCCAGCTTGAGGCTGCGGCCGCTCATGCCCGACCTCCGCGGCGCAGCGGCGCATCGTCCAGCGGATCCCATCCGGCGGGAATCTCGACCGGCTGCAGTTCGGGCGGCGGTCCGGACACGTAGGCCCGCAACTGATAGACGTGGGCCAGCACCTGGGCCACCGCGCGATACAGCGCCACGGGGACCTCCTGGTCGATATCGGCGTGGCGGTGCAGGGCACGGGCAAGGCGGGGGCTCTCCAGCACGGCGACCTTGTGCTGGGTGGCCAGTTCGCGGATGCGCGCGGCAACGCCATCGGTTCCCTTGGCAACCACGCGCGGCGCGCCCATCCGCTGGTCGTCGTACTTGAGCGCGACGGCGTAGTGGGTCGGGTTGGTCACCACCACGTCGGCCGCCGGCACCGCCTGCATCATGCGCGAGCGCGCCCGATCGCGCTGCAACTGACGGATCCGCCCCTTCACATGGGGATCGCCCTCGGTTTCCTTGTTTTCCTGCCTGGCCTCTTCGAAGGTCATGCGCAGGTTCTTGTGGTGATTCCACCATTGCAGCGGCACATCCGCCGCCGCGATGACGAACAGCGCGCCGGCCAGCACCAGCGCATGGCTGGACAACATCCCGGCCAGCTCGGCCAGCGCCCGCGGAGGCGACGGCAGAACCAGCGCCAGCCAGCTCTGGGCGCCGTGCCAGACCAGCAGGCCAGCCACACCGCCCAGTACCAGCACCTTCAGGATGGACTTGCCCAGCTCGCCCAGCCCGGCCAACGAGAAGATGCGGCCAAAGCCCTTGAGCGGAGACAGCCGGCTGAAATCGGGACCGAGCGCCTTGCCGGACAGCACCAGCCCGCCCAACCCGATCGACCCCAGGATGCCAGCGGCCATGCCAGCCGCCAGGACGGGCGAGATGGCCAGCAACGCATCGGCCAGCACCTCGTTCAGCGACTTGAGCAGCATGGCATCGTCGCGACTCGTGGCGGCCGTGCCCGCCGCCGTGGCGAAGGCCGTCCTCATCCAGGTCATCGCACGATCGGCGATGCCCGCCCCCGCCAAGGCCAGCGCCGCCACGCAGGCGAAGGTCGCCACCGCGCCCGACAGGTCGCGCGAACGCGCGACACGCCCTTCCTCGCGGGCCTGGTCCAGCCGCCGCTGGGATGGCGCCAGGGTTTTTTCCTGGCCGCTTTCCTGGTTATCTGCCACGGTATTCCGGATATCGACGAACGCCGGCGCGGCATCCGCGCTCCGGCGGCCTTACGCCGGCCGGACGCGCGCACGCAGTCCCAGCCATGTAGGCGTATGGATTATCGCGAAGGCCTGCCCGGACAAAGCCCGAAACAGGCGCCGGAAAGAGCAACTGCTCCGAGGACCCTTAGCCCTCGGCGTCCGAGCCGAATACCAGGAGGCTGGCCGTTCAGCGCGCGGGGAACGTCAAAACACCCCTTCCAGCAGTTGCTTCATCTCGAGCACCAGCACGAGCGTGCCATCGCCGGACAGGGTCGCGCCGGCCACGCCCTTGGGATGGATGCCCTCCAGCGGCTTGATCATGACTTCGTCCTGGCCGATGAAGCCGTCCACGCCCAGCACGAGTTGGCGGTCGCCATAAGCCAGGACGACGGCGAGCGACGGCGGCTCCTCGCGCTGGCGCCCGAGCAGGACCGCCAGGTCGATGACGGGCAGGATCTCTCCACGTATGGTCAGGGCCTGGTTGCTGCCCACGGTGTGCATCTCCTCCTGGCGCAGCGGAATGATCTCGCGCACCACGGACAGGGGGATCGCATAGGGCTGGTCGACCAGCTTGAGCATCAGCACCGGCAGGATGGCCAGGGTCAGGGGCAGCGAGATCACGATGTGCGACCCCATGCCCGGCGAAGACTGGATGTCGATCTGCCCCTTGAGCTTCTCGATGTTGGTCTTGACCACATCCATGCCCACACCGCGCCCCGACAGGTCGCTGACCTCGCTGCGGGTGGAGAATCCCGGCAGGAAGATCAGTTGCAGGCAATGGGCGTTGTCCAGCACGGCGGCATCCTCCGCGCTGATGACGCCCTTCTCGATGGCCTTGCGGCGGATGACTTCGGGATCCATGCCGCGGCCGTCGTCCGACACTTCGATCACGATGGAGTCACCCGTCTGGCGGGCCGACAGGTGGACCGTGCCACGCGCGGGCTTGCCGACCGAACGGCGCTCGACCATGGTTTCGACGCCATGATCGACAGCGTTGCGTATCAGGTGCACCAGCGGATCGTTGAGTTCGTCCAGGATGGTCTTGTCGACCTCGGTCTCGCCGCCGGTGATATTCAGCTCCACGTCCTTGCCCAGCTGGCGGGCCAGGTCGCGGGCCAGGCGCGAGTACTTCTGGAACACCCTGCCGACCGGTTGCATGCGCGCCATCATGACGGCCGACTGCAGGTCGGACACCAGCGTGTCGAGTTGGCTGAAGACCGCATCCAGCGTCTCGGCCGCCGCGTCGTCCCGGCGGCTGGCGCCCAGCAGCGCATCGCGCAGGCAGGACAGGCGGTTCTTGGTCAGGCCGATCTCGCCCGACAAGTTCAGTATCTGGTCGAAACGCGTCGTGTCCACGCGGATCGTCGCATCCTTGGCGATGACCGGCGCACCGCCCATGGGGGCCAGCATCTCGGGGCGATAGGGCCGCGACGATGGCGGCACCCCCGGTGCCGCGGCCGCGGGCGCGGCGCCGGGCTCGTCGGCATGCATTCCGGGCGGATCGCCGAACGCGGCGCGGTAGTAGCCCAGCCAGTCCGGCTCGGCGCCCGTACGCGCCGCCGGTCCGGACACCGGCGCCGCCGCGTGGGCGGGCACACGCGAGCCGTCGGCGGGCACGGACTCCACCGTCAACATGCTGGTATCGACGGTCTCGCCCTTGGCGGCGGCCTCCAGCGCGGCAAGCAACCCGGCGGGAGCCGGCTCGGGCATCGCGCCGCGCTCCATTTCCGAGAACATGCGCCGCACTTCGCCCGTCGCCGCCAGGATCACGTCCATCGTTTCCGGCGTGATGCGCAGCGAACCACCCCGCAGCAGGTCCAGCAGGTTTTCGCCCCGGTGGCACAGCTCCACCAGCGGCGTCGCCTCGAGAAACCCGGCTCCGCCCTTGACGGTATGGAAACCCCGGAACACCTGGTTGAGCAGGCCGGCGTCATCGGGACGCTGTTCCAGTTCGACCAGGCCGATATCGACGTCGTCGAGCAGGTCGGAGGCCTCCGTCAGGAAGTCGGCAAGCAGGTCCTGCATGTCGGAGAAGGCTGACACTCGTGTCCTCGCTCAAAAACCCAGGCTTTCCAGCAGATCGTCGACCTGCGCCTGGTTGGCCACCACGTCGTCGCGGCTGGACGCGTCGATGACGGGACCATTCATCCATTCGCTGTGCGCGGCGTTGCGCTTCTCGGGAGGCGTGCTCTCGATCAGCAGCTTGACCAGCTCGTCCTCGAAATTCTGGGCGAGCTTGAGCACTTTCTGGATGACCTGGCCGGTCAGGTCGTGGAAGTCCTGGGCCATCATGATGTCGGTCAGCAGCGCCTGGGTGGCCCGCGCATCGTCCTGCGTCCGATCGAGGAACGCGCTGGTCTCGGCCGCCACCCGCTTGAAATCGTCCACGCCCAGCCGGCGGCCGTACAGCTCGCGCCACTGCCCGCTCAGGCGCGCGCCTTCCTTTTCCACGCCCTCCTGGATCTCCTGGCCTTTCTCGACATTGGACAAGGCGCGCTCGGCGGCCTGGCCGGTCAGCCGCGCGATGTAATCCAGGCGCTGGCGCGTATCGGGCAGCGAGTGCACGGCCTGCTCCACTTTCTGGTGGTAGCCCAGCTCGCGCAGCGCATCGTGCAATTGCCGGGTCAGCATGCCGACCCGCTGGTAGAACTCCGGCGACTGATCGGCCGCGGCCTCGTCCTCGCTCACGGCGGCCGCCGCGGCCGGAGCCGCGTCGGCTGCCGGTTCGGCATCGAGCCGAGCCAGGGTTTCGGACGAAATCTGGTCGAACAGCGCTTCGAGGTCTTCGGTATCGCCGGTATGGGCCATTACGTGCTCCCGTTCATTTTCTGCACGATCTTGGTCAGCTTTTCTTCCAGCGTCGCCTTGGTGAAGGGCTTGACGATGTAGCCGTTCGCCCCGATCTGGGCGGCCAGCACGATGTCTTCCTTCTTGGCTTCGGCGGTCACCAACAGCACCGGCAGCTTCTTGAGCTGGTCGTCGGCGCGGATCTCGCGCAGCAGCTCGAAGCCGTTCATGTTCGGCATGTTGATGTCGCTGACCACGAAATTGAACAGGCCGCTGCGCAGCTTGCTCAATGCTATCTGGCCGTCCTCGGCCTCGTCGGCGTTGTTGTAGCCGAGTTCCTTCAGGAGATTGCGGACGATGCGCCGCATCGTCGAAAAATCGTCGACGATAAGGAACTTCAAATCGTCAGGCTTCATTTGCTCCCTTTCTGGCCTTGATATGTGTGAGTTGAGCGGCGATCATACTAGCCAGTTCCGAGGGGTGGAATTTCGCGACATAGGCATCGACGCCCACCTGCTGCCCGAGCTTCTTGTTCGCGACCGATGACAGCGATGAATGCATCACGACGGGAATCTTCGCGAAACGGGGATCGGACTTGATGTGGCGGGTCAGCACGTAGCCGTCCATCTCGGGCATCTCGGCATCGACCAGGATCATTCCCAGCATCAGGTCCAGCGGCAGCTTCTCGGCGTCGGCCCGCGCCGCGATGCCCCGGAGCTTGTCCCAGGCGTCGGCGCCGTTCGTGGCGTGCTGGTGCGGCAACCCCATGCGGTCCAGCACTTCCGTGATCTTCTTGCGCGCCAGCGAGGAATCGTCGGCGAAGAACACATTTGCCTTGATTTCGGCGTCGACCTGCTGGATCTCGGACGGAATCTTGTCCTCGCCTATGACCGAGGCCAGGATCTGCTCGACGTCCAGGATGGACACCAGCTTGCCGTCGGCCAGCTCGGTCAGCGCCGTCATGAACGAGGTGTTGTTCGAAGGCATGGACTGCGGCGACTTGACCTTGTCCCAGTCGATGCGCACGATGCGGTCCACGTCGGCCACCAGGAAAGCCTGCGTATGGCTGGAGAACTCGGTGATCAGCAGCTTGGTGCGCGGCGTCTCGACCTGCATGTTGATGGAGGTGGCCAGATCGATGACGGGCAGGATCGCGCCGCGCAGCGAAATGATGCCCTCCACCCCGCGCGGCACGTTCGGCGTCCTGGTGATCGGAATCGTCTCGCAGACCTCGCGCACCTTGAACACGTTGATGCCGAAGACCTCGCTGCCGCCCAGCGAGAACAGCAGCAGCTCCATCTTGTTCGAACCGGCCAGCCGGGCCTTCTCGTCCACCATTTCCATCAACCGATTGTCACCGGCACCCATAGCATCCTCCATACCGGCCGGTCCAAGCCGGCTCAGTGATCATTGCGATTCGAGAACGGACACCCGCAGCGGCGTCCCGTCGTTCAACCTGCCAGGAATGGCGGGTACATCGACATAAACGCCGCCTTTCTTGAGAAACTCCTCGCTGCGCCTGTTCAACACCACGATGCTGATGCGCCGGTTCTCGGCCGCCTTCACGTCGGCACGGTTGAACGGCACGGAATCCGACAGACCCACCACGCGCAGCGCCTTGCCTTCCTGCATGCCGGCGGTGAGCATCTCGCGCCGCGCGGCATTGGCGCGGTCGGCGGACAGTTCCCAGTTGCTGTAGCCGCCAGTGCCGCCGGCATAGGGCGCCGAATCGGTATGGCCGGAAATCGATATCTTGTTCTCGACGCCGTTCAGCACGCGGGCCAGCTCGTCCAGGATGACGCGGCTGTAGTCCTTCAGCACGGTCTTGCCGGTATCGAACATGGGCCGGTTCTTCTCGTCCACGATCTGGATCCGCAGCCCCTCGTCGGTGAAATCCAGCAGGATCTGGTCCTTGAACTGCGTCAGCGTGGGCTGGGTGAAGATCAGGCTCTCGAGCTCGGACTTCAGGCCCTCGAGCTTGCGGCGCTCGCGGGCTTCCTGCTCGTCGTCGCTGGCGCGGCGCTGGGGCGTGACGCGGGGACTCAGGTGCTGGCCACCCGTCAGCACGCTGACCGGATCGCCCGCCACGCTACCCGACGTGACCGCCACGCGCAGCGGCGTACGGAAATATTCGGAAATGCCATCCAGGTCGGCCTGGGCCGAGGTCGTCAGCAGCCACATCAGCAGGAAGAAGGCCATCATGGCGGTGACGAAGTCGGCATAGGCGATCTTCCACATGCCGGCGCCATGGGGCTTGCCGGCCCGCTTGCGGGACCGCCGGATGATGATCGGCACTACGCCGTCCTTGCCTGCCATGATCGAGACTCCCTACCCTGCCGTCACGCGGCGGACCTGCCCCGCACCGTGTCTTCCAGCTCGCCGAACGTGGGGCGTTCGGTCGAGAACAGCACCTTGCGTCCGAACTCGACGGCCAGCGCGGGCGCATAGCCGTTCAGGCTCGCCAGCAGGGCGACCTTGATGCATTCGAGCTGCTTGCTGCTTTCGCTCACCTTCTGCTCCAGCACCGAGGCCAGCGGCCCGACGATGCCGTAGGCGAGCAGGATGCCGACGAAGGTACCGACCAGCGCCGCGCCGATCTTGGCACCGAGCACGGCCGGCGGCTCGCCCACCGACCCCATCACGTTGACCACGCCCATCACCGCGGCGACGATGCCGAAGGCCGGCAGCCCGTCGGCAATGCGCTGGATGGCGTGCGCCGGCACGCTGGCTTCCTGGTGGTGGGTGTCGATTTCCTGGTCCATCAGGGCTTCCAGCTCCAGCGGATTCAGGTTTCCGCTGACCATGAGCCGCAGGTAGTCCGTCACGAACTCGACCAGGTGCCCGTCGGCCAGCAGCGCGGGATATTTCTGGAACAGCGGGCTGTTGTAGGGCTCTTCAACGTCGGCCTCGATGGACATCAGGCCCTCGCGCCGCACCCGGTTGAGGATTTCGTACAGCAGCGCCAGCATGTCGAGGTAGCGCTGCTTGGTGAAGCGCGAGCCGTGCAGCGTGGTCGGCAATGCCCGCAGCGTCGCCCGCACCACCTTGCTGGAATTGCCGCACACGAACGCGCCGAAAGCCGCGCCAGCGATGATGATCAGTTCGAACGGCTGGAACAGCGCGCCCAGCGAGCCGCCATGCATGGCGTATCCGCCCAGCACTGACGCCCCAACGATGATGTAGCCGATGATGACGAGCATGTGGATGAGGTCCCCCCCTACGCGCTTCGCGCGCCCCCCAGGGGGCGATGCGGGAGGACCGGCGGAGCCGGATCCTCCGCATCCCGGGTCTGGGCAGGGACTCGATATTGGCATCGGGAGCCTGCCTGCCAGGAATCTGGGGGACTGACGTGCGTGGGGCAATCGGGCTTCGTTGGCACATTGCGCGAAGCCATGAACGGGTTTTCGACCGGTAAAGACAAAACTTGAGAGCGGAAGCTTCCCGGGCCGGCCCGGGTCAGCGGGGCGCCGCCCCGGCCGGCTCCGCCTTCGCCGGACGCCGGGTCTTGCCGGCGCGGGATGGCATGTGGCACAGGCCACAGACGTATTGATGCGCCAACTCGAAGGTATGGGTGACGAACTCGCCGCCGCAACGCGTGCAGGCCGTCATTCCCAGCATGCCGGCATCGAAGAACCGCGTCAGGCGCCAGGCCCGCGTGATCGACAGGACCTCGGGCAGCCCCAACTGCCCCACCTGCTCGCGGTACAGCCGGTAGGCGCGGATCAGCGCCTCGACCGCCGTCGCGTCGTCCAGGCCGATCTGATGGCGGTGGACGTTCATGAACAGCGAGGCGTGGACGTTGGGCTGCCAGGTCATGAACCAATCGGTGGAAAACGGCAACATGCCCTTGGGCGGCGATTTCCCGCGGATCTCGCGATACAGGCGCAACAGACGCTCGCGCGACAGTTGCACCTCCGCCTCCAGCACCTGCAGGCGGGCGTCCAGGCGGATCAGTTCGGATGCGATCTCGATCTGGCGCGCCTCGGACAGGACGCTTTTAGCTCGCGCCATGCGGCCCCCGGATACTGCGACGATACATGGCCAGGACTCAGGAAGCGGCCATCGCGGCGGTCCGGCCGGCCATCAGGATGGCCGCATGGATACGGGGCGAAACGTCATCGCGCTTGGGCGAGGACAGCAGATTCCAGACCAGCGAGTCGTCGAAGCGGAACCGGGCGAGCAGCATGCTGGAGCCGGCGATCTTGAGCAACTGGGCGGTCGTCAGCGAGGAAAGGATGTCAGCCACCTCGCTCGTGATGCCGAGGCGGTAGAGCGCCTCGGCGCGATCCACGCGCAACATCTGCTGCGCAAGCATCAGATAGGTCAGGTTGGCATCGCGGATTTCCTCGCTCAGCCTTGACATGGGGGAAGATTCGGCCAAGGGAGCCGATACGTCCAGATCGACCACGTCGCAAACTTGAGTCATCGCGATTCCTTTGAGGAAAACCCCGCTAGCGGGATGTAAGACAAGCGTCCTGGACGGCTTTTTCTTCCGACACAGGAACCAATTCAATATGTAAATTATTAGACACTTGTTACCATATTGACATCGGAACCCCGCTGGATTTCACGTCTGCTTAGGTACACTCCGCGTGTAAGAATATTTCTTACAAATTCTGTATCAGTTGTTTCATTTATACACGCAAATGCGAAACGCGATTCCACCCATCCAGCAGACTGCAGCCATGGCCGGAAACAACCATGCATTGCTGGAAGCCGCGCTGGAATCGCTTCCCGCCGCCACCTGGGTCGTCGACCGGGACGGCCGGTACCGGTACGTCTCCGCGGCCTACGCCAGGCTGCTCGGCATCCCCCGGGCCGCCGATTGCCTGGGCCGGACCATGGAAGAAACCATGCCCCCCTCGATCGCGCGCGTCCATGCGCTGCGCCATCGGCAGTTGCTCGAATCCCGCACCCGCAAGCGCTTCGAACAGATCTGGACGGTGGACGGCGAGCCGAGATGGTTCGAGATCCAGCTGAGCTGCCTGTGCAACGACGAGGGCGAGTCGATCGCCGTCTCCGGCTACGCGCAGGACATCACGCAGCACATGGAACAACAGGAGGCGGCCCGCCGCATCCAGAGCGAACTGGAGAAGCGGGTCGCGCAGCGCACCCACCTGCTGAGCGTGATCAACGAAGAACTGGAAGCCTTTTCGTATTCCGTCTCCCACGATCTGCGCGCGCCGCTGCGGCAGATCGCGGGCTTCGCCGGCCTGCTCGAGCGCGGCCTCGCCAGCCATCTGGGCGAAACCGACGCCAAGCACCTGCAGCACATCGTGGACAACGCGGGGCGCATGGAAGACCTGATCGGCGATCTGCTGCAGCTTGCACGCATCAACCAGAGCAGCCTGCTCAGGACCCGGGTGGACCTGGCCGCCATCGCGCACGGGGTCCTGGCAGACCTGCGCGGCGGCCAGCCCGGACGCCGGGTGGAGGAAGACCTGCCCGCCTCGGCCCTGGCCGAATGCGATGCCGGCCTGATGCGCATCGTGCTCGACAACCTGCTGGGCAATGCCTGGAAATTCACCGGCGGCCGCGCCGAGGCACACATCCAGTTCGGCAGCCTGCTGCGCGGCAACAGCACCATCTATTTCGTCCGCGACAACGGCGCCGGCTTCGACGCGCAGAACGCCGAACGCATGTTCGGCGCCTTCCAGCGCTTCCACCGCGCCAGCGACTTTCCCGGCACGGGCATCGGCCTGGCCACCGTCCGCCGCATCATCAACCGCCACGGCGGACAGATCTGGGCGGAAAGCGCCCCCGGGCAAGGCGCGACCTTCTACTTCACGCTGGAAACGCCGGCCTGACGTCCGCCCCGGCTGCGCCCACAATCGGACTGCCACGGAGAAACTTTAGCGGTATTTTTTTCCGCCAAACCGCCCTCTCCGCCTAAAGTTTTCAAATCGCCCCCCCGTTAATTGCCTCAACGCGGCCACGCTGGCACTTCATGCAGCCTGCGATGGCCCTGGCGCAATTGCGGAAGGACCTCCAGCCGCGGATGCATCGTCGGGCCCCCAGGGCCCCTCCTTGAAACACCATGTGACTCACCCTCACGGAGATAGGTCATGGCACAAGTCATCAACACCAACATCGCTTCGCTGAACGCGCAGCGCAACCTGAACAGCTCGCAGAGCGCCGTCAACACCGCCCTGCAGCGCCTGTCGACCGGCCTGCGCATCAACAGCGCCAAGGACGACGCCGCCGGCCTGGCCATTTCCGAGCGCATGAGCACGCAGATCAACGGCCTGAACCAGGCCGTGCGCAACGCCAACGACGGCATCTCGCTGGCGCAGACCGCCGAAGGCGCGCTGAGCCAGATCGGCACCAACCTGCAGCGCATCCGCACGCTGGCCGTGCAGTCGTCCAACTCGACCAACTCGGCCGATGACCGCGCCTCGCTGCAGAAGGAAGTGGCCGAGCTGACCGCCGAAATCGACCGCGTCGCCCGCGACACCGATTTCAACGGCACCAAGCTGCTGGACGGCTCGTTCGCCGCCCAGAAATTCCAGGTCGGCGCCAATGCCGGCCAGACCATCACCATCAACAACATCGCCGACGCCAAGGCCTCGACGCTGGGCCGGTACAACGGCTTCAACGCGACCAACCTGTCGATCGGCACCGCCAGCGACACCGCCGCGGCACAGTCCGTCACGTTTGGCTCCGCCGGCACGTTCGCCCTGGGCAACATCGCCAACGACGCCAAGGCCATCGCCAATGCCATGAACACGCAAGGCATCGCCGGCCTGAACGTCACCGCGAACGCCACGCAAGCCAACGGCACCTCGACCGTCACGACCACGACCGCCGGCACGGCCAGCTTCACGCTGAACGGCCTGACGATCAACCTGACCGCCACCACCAACGCCGCGACCAACCGCGAAACCGCCCTGACCGCGATCAACGCGCAATCGGCCACCACCGGCGTGCGCGCCGTCGACACCGGCTCCGGCCTGAAGCTCGAAGCCGCCGACGGCCGCAACATCACGATCGGCGCCCTCACGCTGGGTACCGCCGTCGCCTCCACCCTGTCCGACTTCGGCCTGGCCTCCGCCGGCACCACGGGCGCCTCGCTGAACGTCTCGTACAAGGCCCCCACGGGCGTGACCGGCTCCATCAGCAGCACCGGCGCCTTCACGCTGGCCGGCACGATCACCCAGACCGGCACCGCCCTGAACGCCATCGACATCTCGACCGTCGCCGGCGCCTCCAACGCCCTGTCCGCCCTGGACGCCGCGCTGTCCACCGTCAGCGACGCGCGTGCCTCGCTGGGTGCGATCCAGAACCGCTTCACCTCGGTCGTCTCCAGCCTGGAAACCACCTCGGAGAACCTGTCCTCGTCGCGCAGCCGCATCCAGGACGCCGACTTCGCCTCGGAAACCGCCTCGCTCACGCGCGGCCAGATCCTGCAGCAGGCCGGCACCGCGATGCTGGCGCAAGCCAACTCGCTGCCCAACAACGTGCTGACGCTGCTCCGCGGCTAAGCACCGCGGCATCTCCGCCGGACTTCCTCCGGCGGGACGTCCCCACCCCGCCTCGGGCCGGGTGGGGATTTTTTTATCCCGGGCGGCCCTCCTCCCGCCCCCCCCTCAAGTTTCCCTCCCCCGGCCCGTTAATCCACGTATCGCCCCCCCTATCGCCACGGAACATTCATGAGCATCCATGCCATCGACACCGCCGTCGACCTGCGCGCCTCGCCGGCCGCCGCCGCGTCGACCGCCCGGCCCATCGCGCCCGCTGGCTCGACCAACCTGCTCGACCCGTCGCTGCCCGCCACCGCGCAGGTGCCGGATGTGGGGGAACTGCGGGCCGCGGTCGATGCGTTCAACCGCTTCGTCCCGCTGGCGGCCCACAACCTGACCTTCAGCATCGACGATGACAGCGGCAAGGTCGTCGTCAAGGTGGTGGACGGCGATACCCAGGACGTGATCCGGCAGATCCCCTCCGAGGAAGCCTTGGCCCTCAGCCGCTCGCTGGACCAGATCAAGGGCGCGCTGCTCAGCCGCAAGGCCTGAGCCCCCCCACAACCCGATACCAGGAGAACTCCATGGCTAGCGTAGGATCCGCCCTCGGCGTGGGCTCCGGCCTCGAACTGTCCACCCTGTTGAGCAACCTGATGGCGGCCGAGAAAGTGCCGCTCACCAAGCTCCAGGCCCAGGCCACCTCGGCCCAGACCAAGATTTCGGCCCTGGGCCAGCTCAAGAGCTCGCTGTCGTCGCTCCTGACGGCCGCAGCGGGCCTGACGCCGGAAAAATTCACCGGACTGGTCGGCAGTTCGTCGGACTCGTCGGTGGCCTTCATCACGGCCGACAACAAGGCCGGCAAGATCAGCCACAAACTCGACGTCACCTCGCTGGCCCAGGCCGAGAAAGCCGTCAGCGGCGCACTGGCCAACGATGCGCAGCTGAACACGGGCACCCTGACCATCACGCTGGGCAAAGTCGAGAACGGCAGCTTCGTCGCCGGCGAGGCCGAAGCCAAATCCGTCGTCATCGACGCCACCAACAACACCCTGTCCGGCCTGCGCGACGCCATCAACAAGGCGGAAATGGGCGTCACCGCCTCGCTGGTCACCGATAGCAGCGGATCCCGGCTGGTGCTCGCGTCCAGCACCACCGGCGCGGCCAACGCGTTCCAGGTCACCAGTTCGGACTCGGGGACGGGCGGCAGCCAGTCGCTGGACCGCTTCGCCTACGACCCCGCCACCGCCCCGCCCTACGCCAGCGGCGGATCGCCCACCGGCATGAGCCAACTGCAGGCAGGCGCCGATGCGCTGTTCAAACTGGACGGCATGGAAGTCACCAGCGCCACCAACACGGTGACTTCGGTGCTCGACGGCATCACGATCACCCTGCAGAAATCCGGCACCACCACGATCGCCACCAATCCCTCGGCCAGCGGCGGCGCGGCGGCGCTGCAATCGCTGGTCACCGCCTACAACGCCTTCCTGAACGTCGCGGCCGCGCTGTCGGCCAACGCGCCCAGCGAAACCCGGGGCAAGGCCGGCGCCACGGGACCGCTGGCGGGCGACGGCCTGGTCCGCGACCTGACGGCGCGCATGCGCAATGAGATCTTCTCTCCCATGCAGGGCGCCACCGGCCCCTACACGACGCTGGCCTCGCTGGGCGTGGGCTTCGACCAGGACGGCGCGTTGACGCTGGACACCGACAAGTTCAACAAGGCCATGACCGCGGACCCGGGCGCCGTTTCCAGGCTGTTCACGCCCCAGCCGTTCGGCGAAGGCACGCAAAGCCTGGTCGAGCGCTTCACCGCGCAACTGTCGCCTTATACCGACAGCAAGGGCGTGATCGATGGCCGCACCGACGGACTGAAGAGCACGATCAAGACGCTGGAAACCCAGCAGAACCAGATGAGCAACCGGCTGGAACAGATCGAGGCGCGCTACCGCCGGCAGTTCACCGCGCTCGATTCGATGCTGACCCAGCTCAACAACACGGGCAGCTTCCTGACCCAGCAGATCGAGGCGCTGAAGAACCTCAACAAGTAACGCCGCCGGCACGCAAGCGGGAACTCATCGGTTTTGCCACGCCAATTCCCGCTTTAGGTCCATCACACCTAGTCGTTAAATCCGTCAGGGCTGCCGTGCAAGCGGCATGCCGCTACGCGTTCAGCAGGAGTCGCACGTGTCGGGATTCGGGAATTTCGGGGCCAGGGCCTATGTCAGCGTCGGAGTCGAGACCGGAGTCTCCGGCTCCAGTCCTCACGCGCTGATTCTGATGCTCTACGACGGCGCGCTGGAGTCGCTGCGCAAGGCCATCGGCTGCATCGAGGCCGGCGACCCCCTGGGCAAGACACGCGCGCTTTCCCGCGCCACCCGCATCATCGACGAAGGCCTGCGCGCCAGCCTGGACCACAAGGCCGGCGGCGATCTGGCCGGCCAGTTGAACGCCCTGTACGACTATATGCTCCGGCGCACGATGCAGGCCGGGATCGACAACGATCCGGCTCCCATCATGGAAAGCGTCCGTTTGCTCGACGGGTTGCGTGACGCCTGGGCGTCGATCCAATCCGACAGCCAGGTGGCTGCCTGACCATGGCAAGCGAGGATTCCGGCATGGCGCCAGCACCCGCCGGGCTGGCCGCGCTCTACGGCCAGCTGGCCGAGATCAGCCGCGCGATGCTGGCCGCGGCGCGCCGGGGCGACTGGGACGCCGTCACGGCCAGCGAGTCGGACTGCGCCGGGCTCGTGGGACAATTGCGCCTGCGCCCCATCGAGACCTGCCCGCCCGCCGAACGCGAAACCTGCATGCACCTGATACGCGAGATCCTTGCCAACGATGCCGCCACCCGGGACATTGCCGAGCCGTGGATGAAGGAGCTGGAGCAGATACTGCGGCCCCGCCGCCACCTCTTCGGCGCGCAGATGTACCGCTGAAAGGGCAGGCGCCCCTGCCCCGCGGGCGTGACGCCGCCCGCCCAGGAAGGCGCCATCGGACAGAACCCCATGCATAGCCCCGCACTATTTGGAGACCGCGCTTGGTAGCGGATACCCGCCAGACGCAGCCGGTCAGCGCCATCGCCCCCACGCAAAGCTGGGAGCGCTATCGCGAGGATGCCCGCGAGGCCGTGCTGGCTCGCCTGCTCAACGTCTCCGGCGCCAGCGGCCTGAGCGGCGGCGCCCGCCCGCCCGGCTCGGCGGGACTGCCTCACGGGCTGGTGCGGGCGACGGTACTCCAGGCCAACAGCGACACCGAAGCGCTGGTCAACATCGCCGGCAAGCCTTACCTGGTCAATACCCGCCAACCCTTGAGCCCTGGCGTGACACTGGTGCTGCGGCTGCTGGACGACCGCACCTTCCTGCACGGCCAGGAGGATGGCCGGATCGGCGGACCACGCTCCCCCGGGGACGGCGGCGGGCGCGGGCAGGCGCTCCCCGCGCCCGCCACCCCCGACGCCGAGGCCGCCTCCCCGGACATGGCCACGCGCATGGTACGCGGCGTATCGCCGGTCCCGATGCCCTCGCTGGCCGAGCTCAAGCTCGAAACCGGCGATACCAAGGTCTTGCTGAGCGGATCGGCCCGCCTGCTGCTGGCGCTGGTCGACGAAACCGGCGGCCTGCAACGCAGCGTGCCCCTGGACGCCCTGCGCATTCCGGCCGGCACGCTGCCCGATGAGGCCGCGCGCCAGATCCGGCAGGCCGTGCAGCAATCCGGGCTGTTCTACGAAGCCCATCTGCAGGAGTGGCGCGAGGGACGCCTGCCCCTCGAGGCGCTGCGCGCCGAGCCGCAGGCAGCGCTCTCGCCCGGCCCCCAGGCTCGCGCCCCCACCCCGCCGGCCGGCTCCCCCATGCCCGCGGCCGAGCCCGCCACGCCCGAACAGAGCGCGGCCAAGGGCCTGCAGGCGGCACTGGCCGCCATTCCGCCCGACGTGCGCCAGATCGTGCACGACCAGATCGCGGCGCTGGCCAGCGGCCGCCTGTTCCTGCAAGGCTCGTGGGCCGAACAACCCTTCACCCTGGAAATCGAACCGGACGACGGCAAGGCCGCCGACGCCGACCTGCCGCTGGCGTGGCGCGTCCGCATCTCGGTCCAGACGCGCCACCTGGGCACGATGCAGGTGGAAGTGGCGGTCAACGGCGCCGACACCCGCATCGCCATCCAGCCCGATACCCGGACACTACGCGGCCAACGCCTGCGCGACCTGCAGGCCCGGCTCACCGCCGGGGGCCTGGACCTGCAGCAGGCGCTGGACAGCCAGGGCCTGCGCATGTCCGACCTCAAGATCGCCACGGCGTCCCGATCGCCGGCCCGGACATGACCCTGCCCTCCACCGACCCGCTCCCCGACGGCCCGCTCGACCCCAAGCGCATCCAGGCGGTAGCGCTGCGCTACGAAAAGGAGCGCAAGACGCCCATCGTGGTGGCCAAGGGCAGCGGCGCGATCGCCGAGGAGATCCTGCGCCGCGCCAAGGAAGCAGGCGTGTTCGTGCACAGCTCGCGCGAGCTGATCGACCTGCTGATGAAAGTGGACCTGGATGCCCGCATTCCGCCGCCGCTCTACGCGGCGGTAGCGGAAGTGCTGGCATGGGTGTACAGGCAGGACGAGGAAGCCGGCACCGGTCCGGAGGGACGCCCGGCGGGTTGAAACCGGGGTCCGGCTCAGACCTGCATGTTCATGACTTCGTTGTAGGCCGCGATCACGCGGTTGCGCGCCTGGGCCAGCATCTGGAAAGACAAGCTGGCCTTGTTCATGGCGATCATCGTGGTTTCCAGGCCGACTTCGGGATCGCCCTGCTGATAGGCACCCTGGACGGCGGCGGCCTCGGACTGGGCGCGCTGCACGCCCTGGATCGCGTCGACCAGCACGTTGGCGAACGAAGCCGGTGCCGCGCCGGCGGCCGCGCCGCCGCCCATCAGGGCGTCGGGCCGCGACAACATCTGCGCCGCGCGCGTCATGCCGGTCTGCCCGGCGGAAGAAGCGAGCACGTCCTGGATGCGGTCCATATGCGGTTTCCCGTGGGCAATTCTGCGGAGACTGCAATGGTAGCCGCGGCGGGAAGGATCCAGACCGGGAAGTACCGGGGCAAAACCCGTCTATTCCCTCCTTGGCCGTGACATCCTGCATCAAATAATACAAGCCCTGGGAAATGGGCTGCTCTGGCGCCCCCTCTCCTTATTTGGTATTCAAAGCCCCGCTTCACTACATGGCCGACGACACGCAGAACCCACCCGCCGCCGGGGCGCCACGCGGTAACAAGCTCCTGGAAGCGTTCGGCAGGCTGTCCACGCGTCACCGGCTCGCCTTGCTGATCGGCATCCCCATGCTCGTGGCCATCGTGGTCGCCGCGCTGCTGTGGGGCCGCGACCCGGAGTACCGCGTCCTGTTCAGCGGCCTCTCCGACCAGGACGGCGGCACCATCGTTGCCGCGCTGCAGCAGCAGAAAATTCCCTACCGGGTCGCCGATGGCGGCAGCGTCATCCTGGTTCCGCCCGCCCAGGTCCACGAAGTGCGGCTGCGCCTGGCCTCGCAGGGGCTGCCCCGCGCAGGCAACGTCGGTTTCGAGCTGATGGACAACAGCCGCCTGGGCCTCACCCAGTTCCAGGAACAGGTCAACTACCAGCGCGCGCTGGAAGGCGAACTGGCCCGCTCCATCCAGAGCCTGGGCACCGTCAAGAGCGCGCGGGTCCACCTCGCCATCCCCAAGCCCAGCATCTTCATGCGGGAACAGAACCGGCCCACCGCGTCCGTGCTGGTGCAGATGCTGCCCGGCCGCGTACTCGAACGCGGCCAGGTCGCCGGCATCGTCCACCTGGTCTCCTCCTCGGTTCCGGAACTGGCGCCGGGAGCCGTCAGCGTGGTGGACCAGACCGGCACGCTGCTGTCGGCCAACGACACCGACCCGAACGGCCTGGACGCCACGCAGCTCGAATACCTGCGCACGCTGGAGCGCCAGTACACCCGGCGCATCTCCGAACTGATCTCGCCCATCGTGGGCGCCCAGAACCTGCGCGCGCAGGTCGCGATCGACCTGGATTTCAGCCGGCACGAACAAACCGACGAAACCTACCGCCCCAATGGCGCCTCGCCCGACCAGGCGGCCATACGCAGCCGGCAGAGTTCGGAGTCGCACGAACCGGCATCGGGCATGGACGGCGGCGTACCCGGTACGCTCAGCAATACGCCGCCGGGAGTCGCGATCGCCCCCACCACCGGCGGCGCCGCCACCAACCCGCCCGCGCCGGGCACGCCGGCCCGCCCCCCCGCCCAGAACGTGAAACGGGCGGACACCACCAACTACGAACTCGACAAGACCGTGCGCTACGTGCGCGAGCCCGTGGGCCGCGTCAAGCGCCTGTCGGCCGCCGTGGTCGTCAACCACCGCACCAGCGTGGTCAAGGGTCAGACCGTCAGTACGCCGCTCAGCGATGCCGAACTGGCCCAGATCAAGGCCCTGGTCAACGAAGCCGTCGGATTCGATGCGCAGCGCCGCGACTCCGTCTCGGTCATCAGCATCCCGTTCAACGAATCGGCCGCGGAAACCCCCGCCGAGCCGGCGTTCTGGCAGCAGCCGGAATTCATCAACCTGACACGCGACATAGGCGTGGCGCTGATCCTCGCGCTCGCGGTGCTGTACCTGATCATCGGCGTGATACGTCCGGCCATCAAGCAGTTGACGACGCCCCCGCCGCCGCCCGAGCCCGTCTTCTCCACCGCCGGCCCCGCGATGATGGTCGACGCCGAGGCCGAGGCCGACGCCGCCGAGGCTCAGCCGGAAGAGCCGCTGGAGAAGGTCCGCCGCTTCGCCCGGGAGAACCCGCAGGTCGTCGCCACGGTGATCCGGCAATGGGTGAATGATGTGTAACCCCCACCTACGCGCTTCGCGCGTCCCCCAGGAGGCGATGCGGCTGGACCGGCCAAGCCGGGTCCGCCGCATCCAGGGTCCAGGTCTCTTGTCTTGGGTTGTAGCGCCGGGGCTGTCGCGGGCCGCCGGCGGTTGCAGCGAACTGATATGCCAATGATGAACGTAGCGAATACCGAACCCGACCAGGGGGTTGCCGATGGGGCGATCCTGTTGTTGTCGCTGGGGGAGGAAGAGGCGGCCGAGGTGCTGAAGTACCTCTCGCCGCGCGAGGTGCAGAAGCTGGGTACCGCGATGGCGGGCATGCAGGGGATCGCGCGCGAAGCCATGGATCAGGTGATCCAGCGCTTCCAGACGGACATCGGTGCGCACACGGGGCTGGGCGCCGATGCCGACGCCTATCTGCGCAGCGTGCTGACCAAGGCGCTGGGCGCGGACAAGGCAGGATTCCTGCTGGACCGCATCCTGCACACCGGCGACACCTCGGGCATCGAGAGCCTGAAGTGGATGGACCCGGCCAGCGTGGCCGAGCTGATCCGCCACGAGCACCCCCAGATCATCGCATCGATCCTGGTGCACCTGGAGGCGGACCAGTCCGCCGCCGTGATCAATTACCTGACCGAACGCGTGCGCGCCGACGTCCTGCTGCGCATCGCCACGCTGGACGGCATCCAGCCGGCCGCGCTGCGCGAGCTGAACGACGTGCTGCTGAAGATGCTGTCGGGCAACGAACAGATCAAGCGCCGCAAGCTGGGCGGAGTCAAGACCGCCGCCGACATCCTCAACTACGTGGGTTCGTCGTCCGAGCACCAGATCCTGTCCATCGTCAAGCAGGTCGACACGGAACTGGCGCAGCGCATCGTCGATGAAATGTTCACTTTCGAGAACCTCATCGACGCCGACGACCGCGGCATGCAGCTCCTGCTGCGCGAAATCACGCCCGACTCCCTCATCCTCGCGCTCAAGGGGGCCAGCACCGAGCTGCGGGCCAAGGTGTTCCGCTGCATGCCGGCCCGCGCCGCGCAGCAGCTGCGCGAAGACCTGGACGTGCGCGGCCCGGTCAAGATCTCCGAGGTCGAGGCGCAGCAGAAGGAAATCCTGAAGGTCGCGCGCCGGCTGACCGAATCCGGCGACCTGGCGATCAACGGCATGGGCGAGGAGCAATATGTCTGAGCCGCTGCCGGGCGCCCGCCGCATCCTGCGCGCAGACGAAGGCCGGCACCTGCCGGTCTGGCGCCTGGACACCTTCGGCGATCCGTCCATGCAGGACGAAGCCCGGCGCCGGCCGCAGACACCCGAGGAACAACGCGCCATCGAGGCGGCGCTGCTCGCCGCGCGGCAAGAGGCCGAACGCCGCCCGCACGGGGAAGCCATCCGGCGGGAAACCGCCGCGCCGGACTCCGCCGCGGCCGGCACGGCACCACCGCCCCCCGCTCCGGTCCCGACCGTGGATCCGGCCGAGGCCGAGCGCATCAAGACGGCGGCATTCGACGAAGGCTATGCCGCGGGCTACGACCATGGCAGCGCCGCGGCCCGCCGCGAGGCCGAGCAATTGCGGACGATGGCGCGCGCCGCCTCGGCCGTGTTCGACCGCTTCGAGACCGAACTGGCCCCCCGCCTGCTGGAACTGGCCATCGAGCTCGCGCGCCAGGTCGTCCGGCGCGAACTCGCCCAGGACAACAACATGATCCTGGCCGTGGTGCGGGACGCCTTCAACCAGCTCATCGGCGGCGAGACCGGCAGGCAGTTGCTGCTGCACCCGTCCGACGTGCAACTGGTGCGCGCCCACCTGGGCGAGGAACTCGAACTGGGGCAATGGAAGATCGTCGAGGATACCGGCATCGAAGCCGGCGGCTGCCGGATCGCCACCCAGCAGTCGGACATCGACGCGACGCTGGCCACGCGCTGGAAGCGAACCCTGGCCGCGCTGGGCCAGGATGGCCCCTGGAGCGACGACCGTGCATGACGCCACAGCCAGCCTGGCCCGCTTCGTCGAGGGCTGCACCGCCCGGGTGCGGACGGCGGCGCCCGTGGCGGCGGCGGGCCGCCTGACCCGCGTGGCCGGCCTGGTCATGGAGGCCGTGGGCCTGAAGCTGCCCGTGGGCAGCACTTGCCGGATCATCCAGGCACATGACCGCGCCGCCGAGGCGGAAGTGGTCGGCTTCAACGGCGAACGCCTGTTCCTGATGCCCTCCAGCGAGGTGCACGGCCTGACGGCGGGCTCACTGGTCATGCCGCTGGAACCGCAGCGTCCCGCCCCCGTCTATCCGCCAGGCGACGAAGCGGCCGGGCAGAACTCGGCGGCGGAGGAAGTCACCAAACACCTGCCCGTGGGCGACGCGCTGCTGGGACGCGTGGTGGACGGCGCCGGGCGCCCGCTCGACCGCCTGGGCCCGATCACGTCCGCGCAGCGCGCCCCGCTGGCCGCGCGGCCGGTCAACCCCATCGAGCGCCAGCCCATCGAACGCCCCCTGGACGTCGGGGTCCGCGCCATCAATGCCATGCTGACGGTGGGACGCGGACAGCGCATGGGCCTGTTCGCGGGCTCGGGCGTCGGCAAGAGCGTGCTGCTGGGCATGATGGCGCGCTACACCGAGGCCGACGTGACCGTGGTGGGCCTGATCGGCGAACGCGGCCGCGAGGTCAAGGAATTCATCGACCACATTCTCGGGCCGGAAGGACTGGCGCGGTCGGTCGTCGTCGCCGCGCCCGCCGATGCCGCGCCGCTGATGCGTTTGCAGGGGGCCGCCTACGCCACGGCGCTGGCCGAGCATTTCCGCGACCAGGGCAAGAACGTGCTGCTGATCATGGACTCGCTCACGCGCTACGCGATGGCCCAGCGGGAAATCGCGCTGGCCATCGGCGAACCGCCGGCCACCAAGGGCTATCCGCCGTCCGTCTTCGCCAAGCTGCCCGCGCTGGTCGAGCGCGCCGGCAACGGCACGCACGGCGCCGGGTCGATCACCGCCTTCTACACGGTGCTGACCGAAGGCGACGACCAGCAGGACCCGATCGCCGATTCGGCCCGCGCCATCCTGGACGGCCACATCGTGCTCAACCGGGCGCTGGCCGACACCGGCCACTATCCGGCGATCGACGTCGAGCAATCGATCTCGCGAGCCATGCACAACATCGTCGGCGCCGAGCAGCAGCGCCATGCCCGCACCCTGAAGAAGCTGTTTTCCCGCTATCAGCGCTCGCGCGACCTGATCCAGGTCGGGGCCTACGTGCCAGGCACGGACCCGGAACTCGACCAGGCCATCGCCGCGCATGCGAGCATCGGCAATTTCCTGCAGCAGGACATGCAGGCCCGCGCGCCCTATGCCGACAGCCTGACCTTGATGACCGCCATCGCCGAACACTTCGGCGGCGGCAACTGACCCGCCCCAGAGGCCCGCCATGACGTCCACCACCACGCTCGCCACGTTGATCGAACTTGCCGAAGGCCGCAAGAACAAGGCGGCCCAGGAGTTCGCCCTGGCCGCCGCGGCGCACTCGCGCGCCCGGGAACGTCTGGTGTTGATCGAAAACTACCGGTCGGACTATGAATCACGCATGCGCAACCAGACGGGCATCGGACTGGACGGCACCCTGGTCGGCAACTACGCGCGCTTCATCCAGCAATTGAGCGAGGCGGTCGCGCAGCAGGCGCAGGAGGTCGAGCGCTGCGCCGGACACCTGGACGCGACCCGGGGGCTGTTCTTCGACGAGGAACGCAAACTCAAGTCCCTGGAGATCCTCGCCCAGCGGGAGACCCACCGGCAGGAGTCGACCGAGGCCAGGCGCCAGCAGAAGCAGATCGATGAATTCGCCAGCCGCCGGCACTTCGGCACCTCGACCGGATACGCGATATGAATGCGCTGCCTGTCCCGTTCGCCCAGGCCGTGGTTCCGCCCGCACCGCCCTCGCCGGTGCCGGGCGACGGCACACCGGCGGACCAATCTTTCGAGGGCCTGCTGGCGGCCGCGGCCCAGGCCCTGGCCCCAGCCCGGACAGACCCCCGGGAAGATGCCGAAGCGGCTGACGCCGAAGCCTCCGGCGGCCAGGACGCCGATGCTCCCGCGATCGTGCCGGACCTGCCCTGGCTGTCGCAGTGGGCGAGCTACCTCGCACCGCCCACCGCGACGCAGCCGCTGGCGGGCAGCGCCCTCGCGCCGGATGCCGCGCCGGATGCCAGCGGCGCGCTCGCGCCGGCCGCCGCGCTTGCCTCCACGGAGAAACCGGCTTCGGCCTCGCCATTTCCTGGCTTGGCGGAGCAGGATGCTCCCGCTCTCGCGACGAATCCGGCCGCTGGCGTGGCGGCGCGCCCCGACTCCGCCATCCCCGTCCCCGGCATGGCCCCGGACGCGGCCGGCCGGCGCGGGGAGCGGATTTTCGCCACGTCCCGCGCC
Source organism: Pigmentiphaga sp. MLSB6-MA01 (assembly GCF_058793475.1). Taxonomy (NCBI): domain Bacteria; kingdom Pseudomonadati; phylum Pseudomonadota; class Betaproteobacteria; order Burkholderiales; family Alcaligenaceae; genus Pigmentiphaga; species Pigmentiphaga sp. MLSB6-MA01. Next base: position 40,631 of record NZ_JBXAFV010000008.1, read on the forward strand.
CAGGTGCCGGCGGCACCGCAACCCGAGGCCGCGGAACCGGCGGCGCGAGACGCGTCCGCCGACCCCTCGGGGGTGCTGCAGGCGTCCTCCACGGTACCGGTCAGCGCCCCGCCATCCCATCATTCGACAGCGCCCGCCGCGCGGGGCGAGGCGCCGACGGTCCCCGGGGCGCCGGTTCCGCTGCATGCGGGCGCGCTGCAGGACCGCATCGACACGGCCCTGCGCTGGATGGCCGCGGGCCACTTGCAGACCGCGCAGTTGCGCGTCGACCCCGAGGCGCTGGGCCCGATCACGATCCACCTGCGCCTGGACGGCGAAGCGGCCAGCGTGGTGTTCGGCAGCAACCACGAATCGACGCGCCAAATGCTGGAAAGCTCGCTGTCCGGCCTCAAGGACGTGCTGGCCACCCATGGCCTGAGCCTCGGACAGGCCTCGGTGGGCAGCGAGCAGCAGAGCGGCTTCCTGGCGGCGCGGCAATTCGCCGAACGCGAGGCGCCGCGGGACCGCGGGGCATCCGCCGAAGCCACGGGGCCGGCCGCCGGCACCGGCACGGCCGGCGACACCGTCCGGCCCCGCGCCGTGGGCAACGGCATGGTCGACCTGTACGCATGAGACCGGCGGCAACCTTCGCCGGCGCGCGTCCAGGCAGTCAACCACAGGATTTCCCCTGCTTTTCCACCGATCGATACCCACCCGTTTCCTGATAATCCAACCTCGGGGCAGTTCGCTGCCTTTTTCCATCGACTCCGGAGATGTTGTTCATGGCCGAGGCCATTGTTCCTGTGAAACGCACCCGCACCTGGCTGTTCGTACTGGGCGGACTCGTACTGCTGGTCGTGATCGCGGCCATGGCCGCGCTGCTGCTCGTCCACAACAAGCAACTGGCCAATTTCGAGACCTACAGCTATCCCGGATTGCAGCAGGAAGACGACCCGTCCCAACCCGGATCCCCCACCCCGCCGGCCCCCGCCACGTCCCCGAGCTCGGGCAAGCACGTTTTCACTGCCCTGGACCTGTTCACGGCCAACCTGGCCGAACGCGACCACGACCGCTTCGCGCAGGTGGGGGTGGTGATCGAAGTGGGCGACGCCAAGGCGGGTGCCGCCCTGAACGCGGTCATTCCGCCCATCCGCAGCGAGATCCTGCTGCTGTTGAGCTCCAAGACGGCCGAAGAACTGCTCAGCCTGAAGGGCAAGCAGACCCTGGCCGCGCAGATCGTCGACATTGCCCGGAAATACATTGCGCCCGAGTTCCGCACCAATGTCTACGCCGCGCATTTCTCCAGTTTCGTGATCCAGTAGGTCCCGTTGCGCCGTGACGCCCATGAAGCCTCCCCACGACGCCGCCCGGAGCCCCCGCGATGGCCGGTGAATTCCTGTCGCAAGACGAAGTCGACGCCCTGCTGCGGGGCGTTACGGGCGAGCACGACGATCTTCCCAAGGAAGAAGAGCCCGCCGGCATACGTCCGTACAACCTGGCCAAGCAGGAACGCATCGTGCGCGGCCGCATGCCGTCGCTCGAGATCATCCACGACCGCTTCGGCCGCCTGCTGCGCGTGGGGCTGTTCAACTTCCTGCGGCGCAATCCCGAGGTATCGGTCGGTCCGGTGCGGCTGGTCAAGTACAGCGAGTTCCTGCGCAACATCGTCGTCCCGACCAACCTGAACATCGTCTCGCTCAAACCCTTGCGCGGCAATGCCCTGTTCATCTTCGAGCCGCGGCTGGTGTTCTCGGTCATCGACAACCTGTTCGGCGGCGACGGCCGCTACCACACCCGGGTCGAAGGGCGCGACTTCACCGCCACCGAGCAGCGCATCATCCAGCGCATGCTGGCGGTGGTGCTGGACGAATACGCCAAGGCGTGGGCCGCCGTCCATCCCATGCACTTCGAATACCAGCGCGCCGAAATGCATACGCAGTTCGCCAACATCGCCACACCATCCGAGATCGTCGTCTGCTCCACGTTCTCGATCGAATTCGGATCGTCCGGCGGCGACCTGCACATCTGCTTTCCGTACGCGTCGGTCGAACCCATCCGCGATGCGCTGTACAGCCCGGTCCAGGGCGACCAGATGGAACCCGACAAGCGCTGGCTGCGCATGTTGTCCAGGCAGATCCAGCTGGCGGACGTCGAGATGGTGGTCAATCTGGCCCAGAGCGAACTGGTGTTGCGCGACCTGCTGAACATGCAGAAGGGCGATGTCATCCCGATCGACATCGCTCCCACGCTGCCGGCCTATGTCGACGGCGTGCCCATATTCGACTGCAAGATCGGCGTCAGCAACGGGCAATACGCGATCCGCATCGGCAAGGTGCTGGCCACCCTGCAATCGGAAAACCAGTTAGGAGAAGAGAATGGAAGCGGATCCTGAACACCTGCCCGAGTCGCCCGGCGCCACCGCCGACGACGACTGGGCCGCCGCGCTGGCCGAGCAATCGCAGGCCAGCGCCGCCGCGCGCCCCGCCGACGAACTGTTCGAGCAGTTCACCCCCGGCGGCGAGACGTCCAGGACGGTCAACGACATCGAGATCATCATGGACATCCCGGTCACCCTGACCGTGGAGCTTGGCCGCACCCGCATCCCCATCAAGCAGATCCTGCAACTGGCGCAGGGATCGGTGGTGGAACTCGACGGCCTGGCCGGCGAGCCCATGGACGTGATGGTCAACGGCTGCCTGATCGCCCAGGGCGAGGTGGTCGTGGTCAACGACAAGTTCGGCATCCGGCTGACCGACATCGTGACGCCGTCCGAACGACTGCGCCGCCTCAACCGCTAGCCTCCCATGATTTCTCCCGGTTCCACCCTGCAAACCGTGCTGGCGCTGGCCGCCGTCCTGGCCTTGATCATGGCCTGCGCCTGGCTGCTGCGGCGCGTGCAGCGCCCCCAGGCCAGCGGCGCCAACCCGCTGCGGCTGCGCGGCCAGTTGATGGTCGGGCCGCGCGAACGCGTGGTGCTGGTCGAGGTCGCGGACCAATGGATCGTCGCCGGCGTCTCGGCCGGCAACGTCCGGCCGCTGGCGGTCCTGCCAAGGCCTGACGACGCCCCGCTCCCTGAATCCGCCCAGGCCGCCCCGCTGCCCGACTTCCGCACGCTTCTCGCCCGCTTCGGCAAACAATAATGATGCGCGCGCTGTTCCTCCCCCTCGCCGCGCTCCTGCTGCTGGCCGCGAGCGGCGTCCATGCGCAGGAAGCCGGCATCCCCGCCCTGACCAGCAGCCCCGGCCCCGGCGGCGGCACCACCTGGTCGCTGTCGCTGCAAACGCTGCTGGTACTGTCGGCCCTGAGCTTCCTGCCCGCGGTGCTGCTGATGATGACCAGCTTCACGCGCCTCATCATCGTGCTCTCGCTGCTGCGCAGCGCGCTGGGCCTGCAGGGATCCCCGCCGAACATGGTGCTGATCGGGCTGGCCCTGTTCATGACCCTGTTCATCATGACGCCCACCTTCGACCGGGTCTATACCGAGGCCTACCAGCCCTTCGACAGCAAGCAGATCGACTTCCGCGAGGCGCTGGACAAGGGCCAGGCGCCGATGAAGGACTTCATGCTCAGGCAGACCCGGGAGTCCGACCTCGCGCTGTTCATGCGCCTGGCCGGCACCCCGCCGGTGTCCGAGGCTGCCCAGTTGCCGCTGCGCGTGGTGGTGCCCGCCTTCGTGACCAGCGAACTGAAAACGGCGTTCCAGATCGGTTTCATGGTCTTCCTGCCCTTCCTGGTCATTGATCTGGTCGTTTCCAGCGTGTTGATGTCCATGGGCATGATGATGCTCTCGCCGGTACTGATCTCGCTGCCCTTCAAGCTCATGCTCTTCGTCCTGGCCGACGGCTGGAACCTGCTGATCGGCAGCCTGGTCGCCAGCTTCCGATGACACGCCATCCCCCGCATCCCGCGCACCTCTCCGAGGGCCTCGCATGAACAGTACCGCCGGCATCCTGACCCTGGCCCAGGAGGCAGTGCAGATCGCCATCTACCTTGCCGCGCCGCTGCTGCTGTCGGCCCTGGTGGTGGGGCTGATCATCAGCGTGCTGCAAGCGGCGACCCAGATCAACGAAATGACCCTGTCCTTCGTGCCCAAGCTGGTCGCCATCTTCGCCGCGGCCCTGATCGCGGGCCCCTGGATGCTGTCGATGATGACCGACTACATCCGGCGGCTGTTCGAGAACATCCCCTTCATGCTCGGCTGAGCCCCGCCGCGCCCGTGATCAGCTTCACCGACGCCGACCTCCACGCCGCGATCGCGGCGTTGCTGTGGCCTTTCGTGCGCACCCTGGCGCTGGTGCAGACCGCGCCGGTGTTCGGACACCGCGCCGTGCCCCATCGCGCCAAGATCGGCCTGGCGCTGCTGATCTCCCTGCTGGTGGCCCCGGCCGTGCCGGCCTCGCCCGTGGATGCGTTCTCCGGAACCGGCCTGCTGCTGCTCCTGCAGCAGATCATCGTCGGCGCGGCCATGGGCTTCGGCCTGCGCGCGGTGTTCGCCGCCTTCGAACTGGCGGGCGATCTGGTGGGGCTGCAGATGGGCCTGGGGTTCGCGTCATTCCTGGACCCTCAACGTGGCGCGCCCTCACCGCTGCTGGCCAACTTCCTGATGCTGTCGGCCATGCTCGCCTTCCTGGCCACCGACGGCCACCTGACGCTGCTGCTGACCCTGGGCGACAGTTTCCGCATCATCCCGGTCTCGCCGCACCCGCTGGACAACCTGGACTGGATGCGGCTGGCCAACCTGGGCACCGTCGTCTTCGCGGGCGGCCTGCAGATCGCGCTGCCGGTACTGGCGGCGGTCCTGTCCATCAACATCGCGCTGGGCTTCGTTTCGCGCAGCGCGCCGCAGCTCAACATCTTCAACCTCGGCTTCGCGGTCACGCTGCTGGCGGGCCTGTTGCTATTGTGGCTGACCTTCGGCGTGCTGGCCGGCCCGATGGAACGCATCGTGGGCATTGCCGTGCCCTACTTCAAGACCGCCGTCATACGCTGACGGGAACGGCCCGCCGGGGCCTACCAGTCCGGCTGCCGCGGCGCGCGCCGCATCCGGCTCAGGTCGGCGCCGATACGCGGCCCGGGGAACACCAGGCTGATGCGGGTGCCATCGAACTCGGGACGGCTGCGCAGATCCCAATGCGCGCCGTGCGCCTCGGCAATCTCCTTGACGATGGCCAGCCCCAGGCCCGAGCCGCCGGCCAGCGAATTCTTCGCCCGGTAGAAGGCGTCGAAAACCCGCGCCCGATCCTCCAGCGCGATACCCGGACCGTCGTCCTCGACGGCCAGGCTGGGCGGTGAGTCGTTCACGCGCAGCACGATCTGCCCAGGTCCGCCGTGATAGCGGATGGCGTTGTCCACCAGATTGCCCAACAACTGATCGAGCAGCACCGCATCGCCATCGACCCAGACCGGCTCGTCCGGCGCAACCAGCACGATCTCGACCTGGGCAAGGCGGGCCGCGGGAATCCAGCGCGCACCACACTCGCGCGTCAGCTCGGTCAGGTCGATGCGGGTGAAGGCATCGCGCGGCCGCGCGCTCGCATCGACGCGCGCCAGCACCAGCAATTGCTCCCCGACGCGGATCATCCGGTCGGCGGCTGCCTTGATCCGCTCGGCGCGCTGGCGCACGTCGTCGGGCAACGGCCGCAACAGCATCAACTCCGACTCCAGCTTCAGACCGCTGAGCGGCGTACGCAACTGGTGCGCCGCATGGCCGATGAAGCGGCGCTGCGCCGCCACCGCCTCGTCCAGCCGACCCAGCAGAGAATTGGTCTTGGCAATGAGCGGCGTCAGCTCGCTCGGCACGTCGTCGCCGCCTATGGGCTGCAGGTCGTCGATGCTGCGGCTCTCGATCTCGTCCGACAGCTTGCTGACCGACTCCAGCCCCGAGCGCACGGCGGTGACGATGACAAAACCCAGCAACGCGATCAGCAACAGTTGGCCCGCGATGAGCACCGACAGGATCTCTTCGATGAACCGGCCCCGGGTATTGAGCGTCTCGGCCATCGCCACTTCGATCAGATAATCGTCGAAGCTGAAATTCAAGGCCACCGCGCGCACCGGCAAGCCTTCCACGAGCGGATCGTAGATCGTCGGCTCGGCCTTGTTGATGCGATCGAGCAGCGTGGGGGGCTCGACGGCGTCATCCTCCGCGCTTTCCTGATCGCCCGCCATCGGCGGCGAAGGCAAGACCGCCGTTCCCGCGATGATCTCGCCGTCGACGCTGATGCGGAAATACGTCCGCTCGTCGGGGTCCGTGGTCAGGAAGCGGGTGGTGTTCCAGGACGGATCGAGCTGCGGTCCCAGCGACGTCATGACGACCTGGCGCGCCAGCGCGCGGGTGGTATCGATCAGCGCGCGGTCGTGGGACTGGGTATTGAGCTTGCGGGTCAGGACATACGTGATGACGCTGTCCATGGTGGCCAGCAGCAGCACGGCCGGCAACAGCCGCACCAGCAGATGCCAGGCCAGGGAACGCCGGTGCAGGCCCCGGTTCGCCGGGGCCTGCGGGGCGTCATGGCGCGACGGCATCGGACTCCAGCAGATAGCCGAATCCGCGCACGGTCTGGATGCTGACCCCGGCCTTTTCCAGCCGCTTGCGCAGGCGATAGACATAGACCTCGACGGCGTTCTCGCTGAAGTCGGCATCCCAGGCCGACAGCGAATTGACGATCTGCCGCTTGGTCACGACACGGCCGGCGCGCGCCATCAGCATTTCCAGCACCGACAGCTCGCGTACCGACAACGCCACGCGCTCGCCGCCGACCCGCAGTTCGCGGCCGATCGTATCGAAGCTCAGGGCCCCGACCTCCATGATCGGATTGACCTGGCCCGCGCGCCGCCGGACCTGCGCCCGCACGCGCGCCGCCAGCTCCGGCAACTCGAAAGGCTTGGTGACGTAGTCGTCGGCGCCGGCGTCCAGGCCGGCGACCCGGTCTTCCAGCGCATCCCGTGCGGTCAGGATCAGTACCGGTACCTGATTTTCGTTGGCCCGCAGCCGCCGCAGCACCGTCAGGCCGTCCTCGCCCGGCAAATTGAGGTCGAGCAGCACGAGGTCGTAGCCCTGGCCGGACAGCGCGGCCGAGGCGCGTTCGCCGCTGGAAACGAGATCGACGGCGTAGCCCTGGTCGCCCAGGAACTCAGCCAGGGCGCCCCCCAGGGTGGCGTCGTCTTCGATGACCAATACACGCATATGACAAAACGCCGGCGAACCGGCGCGGCGAGAAGGGGAAAGCCGCTAGGGTAAACCCACGCGCCGATGAAAGCTAGGCCCCACGGCGCCGGACTTCCGCCATTCCCTTACCTGGCCGCCGGCGGGGCCTCCGGCGTGCTGACAAAGCCGATGCGCTTCAATCCCGAGCGGGACGCGTCGGCCATGACCTGCGCCAGCACCTCGTAGCGGGTGTTCTTGTCGGCCCGCAGGTGCAGCTCGGGCTGCGGCGTGTCCTTGGACACGCTGGCGAAACGGCCGGGCAGGTCGTCCAGCTCGACCGGCGCATCGTTCCAGAACACCTTGCCGCTGGCGTCGATCGCCAGGTCGATCTTGGCCGGATCGGAATCGACCGGTGACGAGGTCGCCTGCGGCACGTCGATGCGCACCGCATGGGACAGCAGCGGCGCCGTGATGATGAAGATGACCAGCAGCACCAGCATCACGTCGATGAGCGGCACCATGTTGATCTCGGATTGCGGCGCTCCCGCCCCGCGACCGCTGTTGAAACTGCCGAAAGCCATGGAAGACTCCTAGTCTTATTCGCTCGCCTTGGCCTTCAGCGCGCGCACGTTGCTGTCCGTGACGATCTGCTGGCCGGTGGTCAGGAATGCGAACAGGTCGTGGGCGAAGGCATCCAGGCGCGCCAGCAGCACGCGGTTGCTGCGCGTGAAGAAGTTGTAGGCCAGCACCGCGGGAATGGCGACGGCCAGGCCCAGGCCGGTCATGATCAGCGCCTCGCCCACCGGGCCGGCGATGCGGTCGATGGTGGCCGCGCCGCCCTGGCCGATGGAGACAAGCGCGTGATAGACGCCCCAGACCGTGCCGAACAACCCGACGAAAGGAGCGGTCGACCCCACCGAGGCCAGCAGCGTCAGGCCATTCTCGAGCTTGGAGGTTTCCTCGTCGATGACCTTGCGCATGGTACGCGTGACGAAATCGGACTGCGAACCCGCTTCTTCCAGCTTGGCCGCGCCGAACTTCGCATGATGCTGGCGGGCATAGAGGGCGTGGCTGGTCAGGTGCGAGAACGGATCGTTGGCGCCATGCGTGGTGATTTCCCGGTCCACGGCCTCGAGCGAGGTCGCGTTCCAGAAATGCTGCAGGAAGGTTTCGCCCTGCCGCCGCGAACGCATGTTCGCAAAGGCCTTGACGACGATCAGGTACCAGGTCGCGAGCGACATCAGTACCAGGATGAAGAACAGCGCCTTGCCCAGACCATCGGTCTGAGAGACGAAGTGGGCAAAGCCCAGGCTCGGGGTCTCGGTCATGTCATTTCCTGCGAATATAGAAATTGAACGGTATAAGGGTTTCCCTGACGAGCGCCACGCCGTTCTCGGTGTAGGGCTTGAAACGGCCACGTGCAGCGGCTTCCAGCCCCGCCTCGTCCAGCCGGGAGAATCCCGAGGACTTCTCCACCGTCGCCTTTTCCACCCGCCCGCTGGCGTTCACGCGTATCCGGATCAGGACACTGCCCTCTTCGGACAGACGTATCGAAGTCCTGGGGTACACCGGCTCGGGCGGAGCGCCGAGGTAATCAATGGAACCCACCTGACGCGGCTCGTTGGAGACCGGCGCCTGCGGCGCCGCCGTGCGGTCGGACGGCTCGGGCCTACCGCTGGCCGGCTGCGTCGCGGCCGGCGCGGGCGCTGGCGCGGGGGCCGGCTCCGGCGCGGGCTGCGACAAGGCGGTTTCGGAAGGAGGAGCGGGTTCGGGCGGCGGGGGGGCCGGCTTGGGAGGCGGCGGCTTGGGAGCGGGCTTGGGGACGGGCTTGGGCGGGACTGGCTTGGGTTCGGGCTTCGGGGCGGGCGGCGTGGGCGCGGGCGGCGCGGCGGCCACCTGGACCTGGGGCGCGATTTCGACGAACCTTACCTCGACCGTCTCGACCGGCTTGGCCACCTGCGGCTCGGTGTTGGCCGCCAGTATCGCGCCAACCACTGCCACATGGAGAAGCGCCACCGCGACGCCGGCGCCGACGCGCAGCCCGAGGGGGGCCGGCGTATTCCAATGCAAGGTGGCACTCATTCGAATGAATCGCGTAGCTGACCGTGAAGATTGCTACGATATCACAAATGCGACTTATTCGCAGTTAGGTAACGACGACGGCATGCCGAAACCGCGATTCCGGCCCGCCGCCTTGCCTCAATGTTCCATCGTACGCACGATCAAGGCATCGCAGGGCGTCAGATAGACCAGCCGCTCCGCCACGCTGCCGATGGCGGTCCGCAGCAGCCCCGTCAAGCCATGCGTACCCACCACCAGCAGATCGGTGGGATGGTTGCGCGCATAGTCCGGCACCGCGCCCTCGGGCATGCCATGCTGCAGGACCAGCCGCGTGCCGGCCTGCCCCGCCTGCGGCAGGTTATTGGCGATGAAGCCATCGGCCAGGCGCTCGGCCGCCCGGCGCGCCGCCTCGACCTCATCCTGGTCCGGATCGGCCTTCAGTGTGGGGTAGGCGTGGAACAGCGTCATTTGCGCACTGGGGAAGAAAGCCCTCGCCGCGTTCATCGCCTGCCGGGAGCCCTCGGAAAAATCCGTGGCCGCGACGACATGCCGGTAGGGACGATGTGGCCGCTTCTTCACGATCAGTATGGGCAGCGTCGACTCACGCGCCAGTTTTTCGACGGTCGATCCCAGCAGCAGCCGGCCCAGCGTCTCGTCACGGGCCACGCCGGTCACGATCAGGTCGCACTGCCGGCCACGCGCGGTGCGCTGGATCACATCGACGGGGTTGCCCGTCTCCAGCACCAGCTCCATCGGCACGTCCACCTCGCCCACGATGTCGCGCAGGGCGCTCTCGGCCGCCTCCTTGTCCGCTTCGCGGTTGCCACGCGCCATCAGCCGCTCGACCAGCGGCGATTCTTCGATGACGTGGAGCACGACGAGTTTGCAGCGTCGCTGGCGGGCGATGTCGATCGCACGGTCCAGGGCCCGGTCGCCGCGGGCACTCAAATCGGTGGCAAGCAAGATGCTGCAAGTATCGGTACCCATGCTGGCATTCCATTGTTGGGGGAAGACCTATCGTGCCACGACCCCGCTGGCGCGAGCCCGCCCCGGCCGGGCCAGGCTTGACCTGGATCAAGCTTGCGGCGCGCATCGGGCGGAATCGCACGAATATCTCCCCATTCCGGGGGCGAGCCACCCTCGAAATGAAACCCGCCGTAACAAAATGTGGATATTATCCCTGCTCTCGACAAACTCCGATTTGAGGGACAAATGGATCTTCTTTTTACGGCTTTGCTTGTCCTAATATGTGGTATATGCACCACAATTTTCATCAGGAACCGGCGCCGGTCGCGGCGCATGGCGAAAATCGCCCGCTGCGGCGGCACGCTTTGCGAACAATGCGAGCGCTACGTTTCCCCCGCCGCGCAGGCCTGCCGGCACTGCCTGACCCCCGTCCGGACGACCACGGCACGGCCACGGGCATGAAGCGGCCACACGACGCAGGCAGATCCACGCCCGACTCCCAGGGCCACCCGCCCCGGCCGGACGCCTCCTCGCTTCAAGATGTCTGGTCAGGCTGGACGGACGAGACGATCCCCGCCTTGTTCACGCATCTGTACCTGTTCCGACTGGCCGCGCACATGGTCCTGCCACCGGCGGAACTTCGCGCCATCGCGAACAAGGTCGGGCAGCTGACCCGCGACCTGAAGAACATGAATGACCCGGACGACGAGGGGACACCGCCGTGAAGACTTACCGGAACGGCAAAGGAAAAGGGGCTGCCCGATAGGCAGCCCCTTTTTTTGATGGTGCCGGCAAGAGGAGTCGAACCCCCGACCTTCGCATTACGAATGCGCTGCTCTACCAACTGAGCTATGCCGGCGCAAGCTTTGTGAAGCCGCCCCAGGACCCAAGAGTCCAGGCCTTCAAGGCCCAAAAAGCGCGTACTTCAAGCTAGCCCGCTATTCTAGCAAAATTTTGCGCGCGTATTCAAATGCTACTCCGCATCCGGCTGCGCATCGGGATGGGCGGCCTGGAACGCGGGCAGCGCCGCGCAATGGTCGGCGATGCGCAGCACGGTCGGCATGGCGCCCAGGTCCGACTTCAGGCGGCGGGCGTTGTAGACCTGCGGCACCAGGCACAGGTCGGCCAGCGTCGGCTGGTCGCCATGGCAGCACAATCCCGTCGAGGGCGAGTCGGCCAGCATGCGTTCGAGCGCGGCCAGGCCGCCCTCCACCCAGTGCCGGTACCATTCGTCGCGCCCCTGCTGGTCCACGCCCAACGGGCTCTTCAGGTACTTCAGCACGCGCAGATTGTTCAGCGGATGGATGTCGCAGGCAATGTTCAGCGCCAGCGCCCGCACGCGGGCACGCTCGGCCGGGCTGGCCGGCAGCAGCGCGGGCTGCGGACGCGTCTCCTCCAGGTATTCGATGATGGCCAGCGACTGGGTCAGGACATGACCGTCGTCTTCCAGCACCGGCACCAGGGCGGCTGGGCTCAGGCGACGGAAATCGGGCTGCAGCTGCTGGCCGCCATCCTTGAGCAAGTGCACCGCGAGATAGTCGTACGGCAGCCCTTTCAAGGCCAGCGCGATGCGCACGCGATACGCGGCGGAACTGCGGAAATAACCATAGAGACGCATGAAGGCTCCGTAGGACTACAGGCGGACGTTCTTGGACAAGCCCCTGGGCAGCGGGAAGGCGATGCCTTCCTCGGCGCCCGCCAGGGTGCGCACCGACGCCGCGCCCAGTTCCTTCAGGCGGGCGATGACCTGCTGCACCAGCACATCGGGCGCCGAGGCGCCGGCCGTGACGCCCACCCGGCGGCGCCCTTCCAGCCAGGCAGGATCGATATCGGCGGCGCCGTCGATCAGATAGGCGGACACGCCCTTGCGCTCGGCCACCTCGCGCAGCCGATTGGAATTGGAGCTGTTGACGCTGCCCACCACCAGCACCAGGTCGCACTCGGGCGCCATCACCTTGACAGCATCCTGGCGGTTCTGCGTGGCGTAGCAGATGTCGCTCTTCTTGGGCTCGGAAATATTCGGAAACCGGCCCTTGAGCGCGGCCGCGACCTGCGCCGCGTCGTCCACCGACAGCGTGGTCTGGGTCACGTAGGCGAGCCTCTCCGGATCGGCCACGACCAGCGCGGCCACATCCTCGACCGTCTCGACCAGATACATGCCGGCCTCGGACTGGCCCAGCGTGCCCTCCACTTCAGGGTGCCCCTTGTGGCCGATCATGACGATCTCGTTGCCGGCGGCCCGCATCTTGGCTACCTCGACATGGACCTTGGTCACCAGGGGACAGGTGGCGTCGTACACCCGCAGGCCGCGCTGTTCGGCCTCGCCACGCACCGCCTTGGATACGCCGTGGGCCGAGAACACCACCGTCGCGCCGACCGGCGCCTCGTCCAGTTCCTGGATGAAGACGGCGCCCTTGGCGCGCAGGTCCTCGACCACGTAGCGGTTGTGGACGATCTCGTGGCGCACGTAGATGGGCGCGCCATAGATCTGGAGCGCCCGTTCGACGATCTCGATGGCCCGGTCGACGCCGGCGCAAAAGCCGCGCGGCTGGGCCAGGACCACTTCCATGGGCGCCTGCGCCATCACATCACTCCAAGTATGGATACATCCACCTTCAGGGCCGAGCCGGCCAGCGGATGATTGAAATCGAACAGGGCGTAGTCCTCGCCCTGCTCCTTGAACACGCCCGAATACCGCCCGCCGTTGGGGGCGGCGAACTCGACCAGGTCGCCCGGCGCGAAGGTCTCGTCGCCCGCATGCTCGCGCAGCATCGCCAGGGTCACGCGCTGGAGCAGCTCCGGATTGCGGTCGCCATAGGCCTGCGCGGGAGCGAGGGTGAAACTGAAGCTCTCGCCTTCGCCGTGGCCGACCAGTGCCGCCTCCATGCCGGGCGCCCACTGGCCGATGCCCAGTTGCAGCGTGGCCGGACGGCCGGTGAAGGTATCGACGAACACGCCACCCGCGCCCTCGCCCGAAGCCAGCGAAATGCGGTAGTGCAGGGTTACGTAGGAGTCCTCACGGACATGAAGGGGCGTGGAGGAAGAAGATGCAGCCAAAGTGTGTCACCGTGTCGATGCTGTGCGCCAAAGCACTGATTTTACCTGTCCCGCCGCCATGCCGACCGCCCTCCCCACTCTCCAGGCCGCCCTGCCCCCCGAAGAACGTCCCCGCGAGCGCCTGCAGCGCCACGGTCCCGCCGTGCTGACCGATGCCGAACTGCTGGCCGTGCTGTTGCGCACCGGCACGCGCGGCTGCAACGCGCTCGAGCTGGGCCGACGCCTTCTGGCGCAATTCGGCGGCCTGCGGGGCCTGTTCGGCGCTTCGCGCGAGGAACTGCGGGGCGTGCCGGGCCTGGGAGACGTCAAGGCCGGGCAATTACAGGCCATCCTGGAACTCGCCCGGCGCGAACTGGCCGAGGACATCCACCGCGGCGACGCGCTGTCCCGGGCCGACGACGTGCGCCGCTACTGCGCCGCCACGCTGGCCCACCGCCGCATCGAATGCTGCCTGGCGCTGTACCTGGACGCGCGCAACCGCCTCATCACCAGCGAAATGCTGTCCCAGGGCACCCTGTCCCAGGCCACCGTCTACCCACGCGAAATCGTCCGCGCCGCGCTGCATCACCACGCCGCCTCGGTCATCCTCGCCCACAACCACCCGTCGGGCAACGCCGAACCCAGCCAGGCCGACGAACACCTCACCCGCCACGTCCGCGCCGCGCTCGCGCTGGTGGACATACGCCTGCTCGACCACATCATCGTGGCGGGCGGACAGACGACGTCGCTGGCCGAGCGCGGGGTGGTATAACCCCTCCCGTCCCGGGGCGGACATGCCGTGCCATAAACAACGAGTTGAAAAAACGACGGGTTTCGTGCTACTCTTGCGAGCTTTACGGCGTTGTCTTTGGCCCGCGAGAGCTCTCGCCCGGGGGAAAATCTAGTCCAAGGCGCTTTTTTAGCGCTGATCGACGTGGTTTTCAGCGCACGTTTTCAACGCATTCTGGCTACGCGCCGGGGCGCCTTGAGAATCCGTGCGGACCGGGTCGGCCTCCATCCCGCCAAGCCGCGCCAGAAATTCGGGGCACCGTCCGGCATCGCCGGCCCCCCGGATCCGTCTCCCGAATTCACGAAATAGTAGAAGAGGTGTCGCCATGGCACGAGTATGTCAAGTAACCGGTAAGGGTCCGATCGTGGGCAACAACGTTTCCCACGCCAACAACAAGACCAAGCGCCGCTTCCTGCCGAACCTGCAATCCCGCCGGTTCTGGGTCGAAAGCGAAAACCGCTGGGTTCGCCTGCGCGTCAGCACGAACGCCCTGCGCACCATCGACAAGAACGGCATCGAAGCCGTCCTGGCCGATCTGCGCGCTCGCGGCGAAGCCGCCTAATCCCCGGATCCACAGGAGCACACCATGGCCACCAAGGGTATTCGCGAAAAGATCAAGCTCGAGTCCACCGCTGGAACCGGGCACTTCTACACCACGACCAAGAACAAGCGCACCACCCCGGAAAAGATGCTGATCAAGAAGTTCGATCCGGTCGCGCGCAAGCACGTGGACTACAAGGAAACCAAGCTGAAGTAATCGGCTCGGTTGCGCCGGCTCCGCCGGTGTCCAGGAAAAACCCCGCCTTGGCGGGGTTTTTCTTTGTCCGCGGCAAGAGCGGCCGTCCTACGTCCCTTCCGATGCCGCGATCGTCCGCCGGGCCCGCTCCAGCACCGGCGCATCCACCATCCTTCCCTCCAGCCGGAACGCGCCCCGCTGCCCCTCGGCGGCCCGGACCACGCCGCGGGCCCAGGCCAGCTCCGCTTGCGAAGGGCTGAAGGTGTCGTTGACCACGGCGACCTGCGCGGGATGCACGCACAGCATGCCGCCCATCCCCGCCCCGCGCGCCCGCGCCGCCTCGGCGCGCAAACCCTCGATATCGTCCAGCTTCTGGTGCACGCCATCGAGCGGCGCGGGCAGGTCCGCCGCGCGCGCGTGGAGCAGCAATCGGTGCCGGGCATCGTCCAGCACCGCCCGGCCAGAGGCCGATTCCACGTCCAGCCCCACATCCAGCGCGAAATCCAGGCTGCCGAACACCAGGCGCCCCACCCCCGGCGCGCCGGCGATCGCTTCCAGCGCCAGCACGCCGCGCGCGCTTTCGATCAGCGGCCACACGGGCCGGCCCGCTGCCGCCGCGCGGGCCACGTCCGCCGCGGTTTCCGCCTTGGGCAGCATGACCGCCGCCACCGCCGGGCTACCGGCGCACAGCGCGATGTCCGCATCGAAATAAGGCGTGCGGACCGCATTGATGCGCACCGCGACCCTCCGGTCCTGGCACCTGGCCAGCGACGCCGCCACGGCCTCGCGCGCAGCCGCCTTGGCATCGGGCTCGACCGCGTCCTCCAGATCCACGATGACGACATCCGCGCCGCTGGCCAGGGCCTTGGGCAGCCGCTCGGGACGATCACCCGGCACGAACAGCGCGGAACGCACGCGCTTCATGCCCCCACCGCCCCGGCGGCACGCAAGGCCTCGACATCCTGCTCGCCATAGCCGAGCTCGGCCAGGATGGCAGCGGTATGCTCACCCAGCGCCGGAATGGAATCCATCCGGGCGTCATAGGCTCCGCCGCTGCCCGGCGGCAGCAGCGCGGGCAGCGTACCGGCGGGGCTGCCCACCCGGGTCCAGCGCTGGCGGGCCGCCAGTTGCGGGTGGGACCAGACCCCGGCCATGTCGTTGACGCGCGCATTGGCGATCTGGGCCTCGTCCAGCGCCGCCATGACCTGGTCGGCGGTCATGCCGGCGAACACTTCCACGATGATCTCGCGCAACGCGGACCGATGCTCGGTGCGCCGCGAATTGGCATCGAAACGGGGATCGCCGGCCAGCTCCGCCCGCCCCAGCACCCGTTCGCAGAACACGCGCCATTCGCGTTCGTTCTGCAGGCCGAGCATCACGATGCCGCCATCGCCGGCGGGAAATGGCCCATAGGGATAGATGGTCGCGTGCGAGGCGCCCGAGCGCGGCGGCGGCGGCGCGCCGTCGAACGCGTAGTACATGGGATAGCCCATCCACTCGACCATGCTCTCCAGCATCGACACGTCGACTCGGCTGCCCTTGCCCGTCGTGGCCCGCAGCAGCAGCGCGGCCAGGATGTTGGAATAGGCGTACATGCCGGCAGCGATGTCGGCCACCGAGGCCCCCGCCTTGGAAGGCTCGTCCGGCGTGCCCGTGACCGACAGGAAGCCGCCTTCGCTCTGTATCAGCAGGTCGTAGGCCTTCTTGTCGCGATACGGACCGCTGTCGCCATAGCCGGAAATATCGCAGACGATCAGCCCCGGATGGCGCGCGTGCAGCGCCTCGAACGACAGCCCCAGCCTGTCGGCGGCGCCGGGCGCCAGGTTCTGCACCAGCACATCCACGCGGGGCAGCAACCGCTCCACCACCTCGCGCGCGCCGTCCTGCTTCAGGTCCAGCGCCAGGCTTTCCTTCGACCGGTTGGTCCAGACGAAATGAGAGGACAACCCTCGGACGCGCTCGTCGTAGCCGCGCGCGAAATCCCCCGTCCCGGGGCGCTCGATCTTGATGACGCGCGCGCCCAGATCAGCCAGTTGGCGCGTGCAGAACGGCGCCGCGATCGCGTGCTCCAGGCTCAGCACGGTGATGCCGTCCAACGGACGCGGCGCCGCGGGCGAAAGGGATACGGGCACGGGATTCCCCTCCTGTCGCCGCGCGGCATCCTCCCCGTGGGAGGACGCGCGCCCTTCAGGTGGTCGGGCGGGTGCGCTCATGAAGCCTCCGGCAGAAAATCGGACAGGTCGCGCGCGTGCCGCAGGCTCCACAGACGCGGGATCCAGGCATCGATCTGCGCCGGCGTCGCGGCGCCGGAGAAGGCCGCCAGGCGCCGCAGCTTGGTTTCCAGTTCGGGGCGCGACAAGGTGTTGTCGGGGTCGCCCTTGGGACTGTCGATGGCGGCCGCCAGGCGCCGGCCGTCGCGCGTCTCCACCTCGACCCGCCCCAGCCAGCGGGCGGGATAGGCGCGGTCGACCTCGTCGTCCAGCACCATGGTCGTGCGCCGCCGGATGTCCGCCACCGCGGGATCGGTCAGCGCATGGTCGCGGAATTCCTCCAGGCCGGCGCGGCCATGGACCGCGATCAGCCCCAGCACCGCCCCCATGGAGAACTTGGCCTGGTGCACGGTGCCCGGTTCATCCACATTGCCCAGCACGTCGATGGCCGCACGGTGCACCCGGGCGCGGATGGATGCGATGTCGCCATGGGCGATGCCTTCGGTCCGCATCAGGTGCAGCAGCGCATCGGCGGCCGGATGGGTGTGGCGGCACGAGGCATGGAACTTGAACGATGTCTCGAGCGTGGCCCAGCGCTGCCCCAGGCGATCGCTCAGCCGGCCCGGGTCCGCGTCCGAGGACATGCCCGCCGCCATGCCCTGCCGGCCCTCGAGCACGCCGTGCGCGCCGGTCAGGCCGTCCTGCGCCAGGTAGGCGGCCAGGAGGCCATTCGCGGCCGCCTGGCCGGTATGGAGCTGCTTGGAATCCGCCGCCTCGCGCAGGAACTCCCACAACCCCGAAGCCTGCGTTCCCGCCGACCCCAGCGTATGCGCCAGCGTCCGCGCGTCCTGCCCCAGCAGCTTGGCCACGCCGGCCGCGGCCGCAAGCGTCCCCACGGTGCCCGTGGTATGAAAGACCCGGTAGTGCGACCGCCCCAGGAATTCGCCGATGCGCACGCCGGCCTCGTAGCCGGCCACCGCGGCCAGCAGCAACTCGCTGCCCGACTTGCCCAGGTCCTGCGCCGCGGCGAAGACCGCCGGAAACACCACGGTGGCCGGATGCAGCACCGAACTGTTGTGGAGGTCATCCTGCTCGACCAGGTGCGAAGCGGCGCCGTTGACCAGCGCGGCGAAATGCGCCGACGTGGTCCGGCGATTGGTCAGGATGACACAGCGTCCGTGCGCCGGCCCCATCGCGGCGGCATAGCGCTCGAACAGCGGCACGGGATGCCCGCCCTTGCCGGCCAGTGCCGAAGCCACCCAGTCCAGGAACAGGTCTTCGGTCCGGTCCACCAACGGCGCGGGCAGATCCTCGACACGCAGCGCCGCCACGAATTCGCACAGCGCGCCGGTGGCGCTTTCCCGCGCGAGACTGATCTTGTCCATGGACATGCCTCAGAAAGAACGCGGCAGCCCCAGCAGGTGCTCGGCCACGTAGGAAAGAATGAGATTGGTCGAGATCGGCGCCACCTGATAGAGGCGGGTCTCGCGGAACTTGCGTTCGACGTCGTATTCGCAGGCGAAGCCGAAACCGCCGTGCGTCTGCAGGCAGACGTTGGCGGCTTCCCATGAGGCCTTGGCGGCCAGGTACTTGGCCATGTTGGCGCTGGCGCCCGCGTGCACGCCGCCGTCATATTCGCGGCAGGCTCGCCAGCGCATCAGATCGGCGGCCTCGACCTCGATGTGGGCCTCGGCGATCGGGAATTGCACCCCCTGGTTCTGCCCGATCGGGCGGCCGAACACTTCCCGCTCGCGGGCATAGCTGCGCGCGCGCTCGATAAACCAGCGACCGTCGCCGATGCACTCGGCGGCGATCAGCGTGCGCTCGGCATTCAGTCCATCCAGGATATAGCGAAAGCCCTTGCCTTCCTCGCCGATCAGGCTGTCGACCGGCAGTTCCAGGTTGTCGAAGAACAGCTCATTGGTTTCGTGGTTGACCATGTTGGCGATGGGGCGCACCTCCATCCCATGGCCGATGGCCTGGCGCAGGTCGACCAGGAAGATCGACATGCCCTCGGTCTTCTTGGCGACGTCGGCCAGGGGTGTGGTGCGGGCCAGCAGGATCATCAGATCCGAGTGCTGCACGCGCGAGATCCAGACCTTCTGCCCGTTGACGACGTAGCGGTCGCCGCGCCGCACGGCGGTGGTCTTGATCCGGGTCGTGTCGGTGCCGGTGGTCGGCTCGGTCACCCCCATGGATTGCAGGCGCAGTTCGCCGCTGGCTAGGCGCGGCAGGAAATGATCCTTCTGGGCCTGCGATCCATGCCGCACCAGCGTGAACAGGTTGTACATCTGCCCATGCACGGTGCCCGAGTTGCCGCCGCAGCGGTTGACCTCTTCCAGGATCACCGAGGCCTCGGACAGCCCCAGGCCGGATCCGCCGTACTCGGCGGGGATCATGGCGCCCAGCCATCCGGCTTCGGTCAGCGCGCGGACGAAGTCTTCGGGAAAGCCCCGGACCTCGTCGATCCCGCGCCAGTAGGCGGCGTCATAGTGGGCGCACAGCGCGCGCACGCCCTGGCGAATGTCGTCGTACTCTTCCATGCGGTCTCCGATGTGTATGCTTCTATCGTCCGCGGCCCGTGTCCGTGCCCGGGCCGTCGTGGTTCACCTGGGCTCGTAGCGCAGCTCGCCGCGCTGGATGACGCCCTGCGCATTGCCGGCCCAGACCTGGGCCACTCCGTTGTCCGCCATCCGCCCCGCCGCCTCGAAGGGCGTGGGGGCGATCAGCGGCCGCACGCCCCGGTACGAAAAATGCGTCGGCCGCAGCGACGGATGGGCGCGCACGAAGGCTCCCACCAGTAGCGTCGCGATGAGCGGACCGTGCACCACCAGGCCGGCGTACCCTTCTTCGGCGGTAGCGTAGGGCCAGTCGTAGTGGATGCGATGGCCGTTGAAGGTCACCGCCGAATACCGGAACAGCATGGTCGAGGTGGGAACGATGGCCTCCGACCATCCGGCCGGCGGCAAAGGCCCGGGGTCGGCCGCGCGCGGCGGGGACGGCTCGCGGTAGACGATGTCCTGCTCCTCGCGCACGGCTACGCGGCCACGCTGCAGGTATTCATGCTGGACGGTCACGAACAGCAGGGCACCGGTGCGTCCGGTTTTTTCTGCCACCGACAGGATGGTCGAGGTACGGCGTGCGTCCTCGCCCACCGCCAGCGGATGGATGAATTCCAGCCTGCCGCCAGCCCACATGCGGTGGCGGCCCGCTGCGGGCGGCAGGAAACCGCCACGGGCCGGGTGGCCATCGGCGCCCAGCCCGCCGGCCTCGACGGGCTCCTGGAAATACGCCCAATGCCACAACTCCGGCAATCCGGCGCCCGGATGCGGGACCGGCTGCCCCAGCGTGGCGCCGATGCGCCGGGCCAGGCCGTGGCTGATCTGGTCCGTGCTTGTCTCGGTGCGCCCGGTCCAGTCGCCGGGCTCGATGGGGGTATCCCTGGTCACTGACGAGTCTCCTGTCCTTGCATTGCGGACGCCAGCATGCGCGCGCCGCGGCCTTCTGTAAATTTGCGTTTTTCCGACCCTGCCTTCGCAAAAACAGAAGAGCCGCCGTAGAATGCGGACTTTCCCTCGACGCACGCCATGCACTTCGATCTGGCCGACCTGCGCCTTTTCATCCACGTGGCCGAAGGCCCCAGCCTGACCCAGGGCGCCCGCCGCGCCCATTTGTCGCTGGCTGCGGCCAGCACTCGCATCAAGGCACTGGAAACCCAGCTGGAAGCGCGGCTCTTGTACCGCAACAGCCGCGGCGTGGAACTGACACCCGCGGGCGTCAGGTTGCTGGAGCACGCCCGCGCGGTCATGCGCCAGGTCGATTTCCTGAAAAGCGAATTCTCCGACGGCGGCGCCGGTTCGACCGGCCATATCCGCATTTATGCCAACACCACGGCGGTGACCGAGTTCATGCCCGAAATCCTGGCCCGCTTCCTGGCCGACCGGCCAGGCGTCACGGTCGATCTGCAAGAGCGGCTGACACGGGACATCATCCGGGGCGTCATGGACGGCTCCACCGACCTGGGCATTACCGCCGGCCCCATCGTCGCGCCGGGCCTGCAGCGGCTGCACTTCAGCACCGACCGCCTGGCGCTGGCGGTACCCGTGGGCCACCCCCTGGCCGGACGCAAGCAAGTCACGCTGGACGACACACTGCAATTCCCCCACGTCAGCCTGCACGAGGGAAGCACCATGCTGAACTTCCTGCGCGAACAGGTGGAAAACCGCGGGACGACGCTCACGCTGCGCATCCAGGTATCGGGCTTCGAGGCCGTCTGCCGCATGGTGGAAGCAGGCGTGGGCATAGGCGTCCTCCCGGAATCGGCGGCTCGGCGGCACCAGCGGACCATGCGGCTGGAGATCGTCGCGCTGGACGAACCGTGGGCGGTGCGCGAACGCGACATGCTGGTGCGCAAGCTGGAGGCGCTGCCGGCATGCGTGCGCGCGCTGATCGACGCCGTGCGCGGCTACGCCGCCGCCACCCCGGCCGGTTCACGCTAGAAGGCGCTTCGCACCGCCCCTCGGCGCTCCACGGCCGGCGGCTTCACACCGTAACCTTGAAAGCGCCCACCAACTTGTGCAACTTGGCCGTCGAAAAGCGCGTCTGCTCGGTCGAGTGCCCCGCCTCTTCGATGGCCTGGCGCATGACCTGCGCGGCCAGCCTCATGCGATCGATCTGCTGGCCGCTCAGGCGGGCCCCCTGGGCAATCTGGCCGATGGTGTCGAACATCCTGTCCATGACTCCGTCCATCTCGCCACGGTCGGCGGCCGTCCCGGCGGCCAGGCGGAAGCCCTCCTCCATCTGCTCCAGCCCGGACTCCATCATCCGCACCGATTCCTTGGCTTCCTGCTGCACCTTGCTGATCATCGCGTCGATCTCGGCCGTGGCCCTGGCGGTGCCGTCGGCAAGCTTGCGCACCTCCTCGGCCACCACGGCAAAACCACGTCCTGCCTCGCCTGCGCGAGCCGCCTCGATGGCGGCGTTGAGCGAAAGCAGATTGGTCTGGCGGGCGATCGCGGCGATCATGGTAACCACGCGGCCGATCTCGGTCGTGCTGGTGTCGAGCTGCACGATGCGGTCGGCCGACGCTCCCACCGACTCGCGGATCAACCCCACGCGCGCCTGAAGAATGTCGAACTGCTGCGCGGCCCTGGCCCGTTCGACGCTGACCACCTCCTGCATCGAACGAGCGTTCTGCGTCGCGGCGTCGATTTCCGCGCGCTGCTGCCCCAAGGATTCCAGCATGGCCTGGGTCGCGGCCACCATCTCGTGCGAAGCCGCCGCGCTGCTCCGGCTTTTCTGCTGCAGAGACTCATTGGAGCGGCTGATTTCGTCGGTCGTGCTGACCACCCGGCCGATGGTGTGATCGAGGACATCGATGAAGCTGTTGACCCACTTGGCCACCGTGGTGGTCTCGTCGACGCGGCCGTCCGGCACGGGCAGCCGCTGGCGCAGGTTGCCGCCTCCCTCGGCAATGGCGCGGATGACCGCGGTAGTGCCGCGGATGCGTTCGGACACCGGACGGATGCCATACCGGTGAAAGACAACGGTAGCCGCCATCGCCCATGCCGTGGCCGCCACGATCGACCACGCTGCCGGCAGTTGCGTCCCGGCAAACTCCAGCGCCAGCACCACGGCCACCGTCGACCCCATGGCCAGGCCATGCAGGCGCATCAGGCCGAATCCGATACTGCGATAGCGATAGACCTCTTCCAGGTCGCCCTCGCACATCATGCCCCAGGTATCGGGCGACCCCGCCAGCGTGAACGTCACGCCCTTGCCGATGACCGGCACATGCCGATAGTCCGAATAGCCGGGATAGGTGACGAACAGATTCTCGCGGTTGCGTATGGTCTCCCGCACGCCCGGGTGCAACTGTCCGGTCGCGGGATCGGTGAACAGCAACTCCAGCTCGGTATGCCCGCGCACGCTGACCACGCCGAACGGCGTACGCACGCCCTGCTTGAGATTGTCGCCATGGGAAAAGGTGGAATCCTCGAAACGCGAGCGCGACAGCGCCGTACCCGGCCTGACGGCCGGATCGAAGCACGATTCGACCATGAAGACGTAGTTGTCGCCCGATTCGCGAAAGACATGCCCGGCTTCGCGCTGGATGAGATCGCCCAGCACGTCGTTGGGTACGCGCCCGCACAGGGCACCCACGGCCACCCCGTCCCGCATGATGGGCTGGTAGAACATCAGCGTGACCGCGTCGTGGAAACGCGAGGTGGACGGCAGCAATGCCGCGGTGACCGGATCGCTGTACGGGCCATGCAGAAAGGGCTGCCGCAATCCGGCGGCCACGGCCGCCGGCAACAGGTCCGTCGCGTCGATGCGCGACGGCGCGGTCGAGGCCAACACCCGGCCCTGGGCATCGATGACGAAAAGCTCGGAGAAATCGGCGGCCATGGCCTGCCTGTCAGCCAACCACGAGGACCGCGCCACCGGAAACCCATGCGCCAGTTGCCCGGCCGCGGCATCGAGTTGCGCCCACAAGTGATCCGCCCAGTTTTTCAGGATGGCGACACGTGTTTGCGCGATGCCTTCGAATCCCGCCTCGGTAGCCGCGTAGCGGTCGCGGTTGAGCCAGGTGGACCAGCCCATGGCGATCTTCCCTGTCCTGCCCCACCACGGCAGCCAGGATCGTTCGCTTCGGCTCAATGACATCCGTTCACTTTTCAGCATGATGATTCTTCTCCCGGCGATGGCATGGACAAGGGCCAACGACCGCATCCACTTCCTCCCGCGCACGCACCACCCCGGGGATCAGTTCCTCACCCTGGGGCGCACGCGCATGGGACACGTGCGTGGAAAAGGGATCGATGGGCCTCCCTCGTGCCCTAGCAAGCGGCGGACCAGCGCCCCCACGCGCGAAAGACTAAAATCGCGGGCTTGCGCGGCAGGAGCCGCACCGCTTCCCCGCCGGCCCGCCGCGCGGGCGTCCCACCCATTGCACAGAGACCACGGCTTCATGGGTCATGCCTCGTCCCGCCAGGGCAGCTACCGGATCATCGCGTTGATCGTCGCCAGCGCGTTCTTCATGGAGCAACTGGACTCCACCATCATCTCGACCGCCTTGCCGGCCATGGCGCAGTCCCTGGGCACCGACCCGGTCCGCATGAACTTCGCCATGACCGCCTATCTGTTGAGCCTGGCGGCCTTCATCCCCATCAGCGGCAAGATCGCCGACCGCTTCGGCACGCGCAACACCTTCCGCGGCGCGATCATGCTGTTCGTCGTCAGCTCCGTGCTGTGCGGCCTCGCGCAGAACCTGCCGTGGCTGATAGGCGCGCGGCTGCTGCAGGGCGCCAGCGGCGCGATGATGGTGCCGGTCGGCCGGCTGGTGCTGCTGCGCACGGTGGAAAAATCCCAACTGATCTCGGCCATGTCCTGGGTGCTGTTTCCCGCGATGATAGGCCCGGCCGTCGGGCCCTTGATCGGTGGTTTCCTGACCACCTATCTGTCCTGGCACTGGATCTTCTTCATCAACGTCCCCATCGGACTGGCCGGCATCGCCCTCGCCACCACCTACATCCCCGACATCCGCAGCGACGCGCCGCCCTCGTCGTTCGATTACCTGGGCTTCGTCCTGGCGGCCGCCCTCCTGGCCTGCCTGATCGTGGGCCTGGAAGGACTGGGCCATGGCGGGCTGTCCCCGACCGCGCTGCTCCTGCTGGCCGCGGCGGCCGGCTGCGCGCTGGCCTACGCGTGGCACAGCCGCCGGCACGCCGATCCGGTCCTGGACTTCAGCCTGATGCGCATCCCCACCTTTCGCGTGGCGATGCGCGGCGGCTTCCTGTACCGGGTCGCCTACGGCTCCTTCCCCTTCCTGATGCCGCTGATGCTGCAACTGGGCTTCGGCCTGTCGGCCGCCGAGAGCGGCGCCATCACCTTTGCCGGCGCCGTCGGCGGCCTGGTGATGAAGGCGATCTCGGTGCGCTTCCTGCGGGCCTTCGGCTACCGTCGGGTGATGATCTGGAACGGCCTGCTGTCGGCGATGCTGCTGGGCCTGTGCGGCGCGTTCCGGCCGGAATGGCCGCTGGCGGCGATCTACCTGCTGCTGCTCCTGGGCGGCCTGGCGCGCTCGCTGCAATTCAATGCCTACGGCACCATTGTCTACGCCGACGTGCCGCCACCCCGCATGAGCGCGGCGACCAGCCTGGCCAGCACCAACCAGCAGATGACGGCGGCGCTGGGCATCGGCCTGGCCGCGCTGGTGCTGGACACCTCGATGCGCGCGTTGGGCCACGCGGCCGTGCAACTGACGGACTTCACCCTGGCGTTTGCCGCCATGGGCCTCCTGGGCATGCTGGCCGTGACCCCGTGCCGCGAGCTGGCCCCCAACGCCGGCGCCGAGCTGAGCGGCCACGCACGGAAAACCGGCGGACCAGCCCGGGACTGAGCCGCCGGCGCCTTCGTCCCCCCAAAGAAAAAGGAGCCCGGGGCTCCTTTTTCTTTCTCCAACCCGTTGCGCTCAGGTCGCGTAGCTGCGCAGCCTGGCCGAGAACTCCTCGAGCCGCGCGATGCCGCTTTGCTGGGCGCGGTTGCACCAGTCCTGCAGGTCGCGCAGCAGTTGTTCGCTGGAGGCGCTGGACCGCTCCCAGATGGCGACCAGTTCACGCCGCATCTCGACCAGGATGGCCAGCGAACGATGGTCGGCCAGTACGGTGTTCAGCGCGGACCGGTGCGAATCGGGAAGCGACTCGTCGTCGGCACGATGCAGCAGGGCCTTGGAACGCCGCAGCAGCTTCCACTGCAGGTGGGATTCCTTGGCCGCCTTCAAGCGGGTGATCTCGTCGCGGCAGGCATGCTTGAGCAGGTCGGCATAGCGCGCCATGATCTCGTAGCGGTGCGTGATCACGGCCTGCAAGGTTTCCAGGTCGACCGGCTTGCCATGCGCCAGCCGCACCTTGGGCGCGACCTTCTTGACCTTGGCCAGGCGCAGGATCTCCAGGGCACGGATATAGCCCCAGCCGATGTCGAACTCGTACCACTTGTTGGAGAACCGCGCCGACGATGCGTAGGCGTGGTGGTTGTTGTGCAGTTCCTCGCCGCCGATGACGATGCCCCAGGGGAAGACGTTGCGGCTGGCATCCGGGCTGGCGTAGTTGCGATAACCCCAGAAATGGCCGATGCCGTTGACCACGCCGGCCGCCCAGAACGGGATCCAGATCATCTGCACCGCCCACACGGTCAGGCCGACCGCACCGAACAGCGCGACGTCGATCACCATCATCAGCCCCACGCCCTGCCAGCCGAAGCGGGAATAGACGTTGCGCTCGACCCAGTCGTTGGGCGTGCCGTGGCCGAATTTTTCCAGCGTTTCGCGGTTCTGCGCCTCGTCGCGGTACAGCTCGGCGCCCTGGAAGAACACCTTGCCGATGCCATAGACCATGGGCGAATGGGGATCCCCTTCACGTTCGCAGCGGGCGTGGTGCTTGCGGTGGATGGCCACCCACTCCTTGGTGACCATGCCAGTGGTCAGCCACAGCCAGAAGCGGAAGAAATGCGCCACCGCCGGATGCATGTCCAGCCCACGGTGGGCCTGGCTGCGATGCAGGTAGATCGTGACGCCGAGGATGGTGATATGGGTGACTATCAGGGTGAAGGCGACGATCTGCCACCACGACGCGCCGAGCAGACCATCGGACAAGAAAGAAAGCACAAAATCCATATCACCTCACAGGCAGGCCGGCGGCAATGCCGGCGCGGGAGGCGCCTCGCGCCTCGAAGAAACGAAACTCATCGATCCCGGCCGCCCGTCAGGGCCAGCAGGACCCAGGTCTTAGAAATCGGACGGCGTCGGCAGTTCCCCAGGGGAAACCCGCGGCCGGATGACGAAGAAGCCGGAATCCGGCCCTCTGTCATGCGCCCGACACGATAACGCGAATATTGGGCCGGGACGACTCTTTTCAAAGAGGGGGATAACCCTAACCATAACAGGGTTATCGATCCCCGCCCTCGGGATTATCCGCCGACCCGGCCGCCTCGCCCTGGGCCGGCTCGCCGTCCGGAACCGCGATGTCGTCGCCCAGCCCCGCCGCCTCCGCCTCGGGTTCCGGCAGTTCGACCTCGGCCTCGGCGGCCTGGACAACCGCCGGAGCGTGGCGCCGTTGAAACACCGCGGCAAAGAAACCATCGGTCCCATGCACGTCGGGGCGCAGTTTCAGATAGGGCCCTGGCAGCGACAGCCCTCCGGCCCGATCCGCCAGCAGTTCGGGAGCGGACAGCAGTTCGAATTCGGGATGGGCAGCCAGGAAAGCCTCGACCTGCCCTTCGTTCTCGACCCGCAGGATGCTGCAGGTCGCGTAGACCAGCCGTCCGCCGGGCGCCACGCAGCGCGCCGCCGACGCCAGGATGCTGCGCTGGAGCGCGCACAGGTCGGCCACGCTTTCGGGACTCTGGCGCCATTTCAGGTCGGGATTGCGCCGCAGCGTCCCGGTCCCGCTGCAGGGCGCGTCCACCAGCACCCGGTGCGCCTTGCGCGCTAGGCGCTTGACGCGGGCGTCGTTCTCGCTGGCGATCACCACCGGCACGACGTTGGACAGTCCGCTGCGCGCCAGGCGGGGCTTGAAGCGCGCCAGCCGCGCATGCGAGACATCCAGGGCATACAAGCGTCCGGTCGAACGCATCAATGCCCCCAGCAGCAGCGTCTTGCCGCCGGCGCCGGCGCAGAAATCGATGACCATTTCCCCGCGCCGTGGCGCCACCAGCAGCGCGAGCAACTGGCTGCCCTCGTCCTGGACCTCGATGCTGCCGTCCTCGAAACGTCCCCATCGGGTCAGGGCCGGCCGGCCCTGCAGCCGGATGCCGAACGGCGAATACGGCGTCGGTTCCGCCATGTCGGCCGCTACGCCCGCCCGCAGCTCGGCCAGGATGGTTTCGCGGTCGGCCTTCATGGGATTGATGCGGATATCCAGCGGCGCGGCGCGGTTGAGCGCGGCCAGCAGGCTGTCGCTGTCCTCTTCGATGGCCAGCGCCTCGGACAGCCAGTCGGGAATGCTGAGACGGATCTCGCGCGGCAGCGCCGCCTGGTCGATGGCGGACACGCGGCGCAGCCAGTCCGCCTCGTCGGCGTCGAGCGCCGGCAGGATCCCGTCCCGGCCCAGCGTGGACGCCAGTCCCAGAATGGCCAGGCGGCGCGTGGCCGCGCCCCGTCCGCCCTCGGCCACGTTGCGGTAGCGCCGCAGGTGGCGCAGCACGTCGTAGACGGCCTCGGCCACCATGCCGCGATCGCGCCCGCCGAGCTTGGGGTGCTCGCGGAACCAGCGGGACAGCACCTGGTCGGCCGGACCGGACCATTGCAGGATCTCGCCCAGCGCGGAGCGCACCTGCTCGACGCGCTGCGCCACGGGATTCTTGCCCGCCGGGGCGGCACGGCGCGCCCCGGAACCGGCCTGCTGGCCGCCAGGGCGCCGCGCGCCCTGGGCCGCCGGCCGGGATGAAGAACTGGAACGTTCGGATGTCATGCCTCGTCTCCCCGCGAAACTGCCGCCCCCCGCGGCGCCAGGCCGAACACGCGATCGGCCACGCCGTCCACCGTGACCCTGCCGTCTTCCAGGCCTACCCGCCCGTGCGCCAGCCAGGACGCGACCGCCGGATAGACCACGTGCTCGATGGACAGCACGCGTTCAGCCAGGGCGTCCTCGGTATCGCCTTCGCGCACCGGCACCACGCCCTGGGCGATCACGGGACCATGATCCAGCACCGGCGTGACGAAATGCACGGTGCAGCCGTGCACCCGCACGCCCGCTTCCAGGGCTTGCCTGTGCGTGCCCAGGCCGGGGAACAGCGGCAACAGCGACGGATGGATATTCACCAGCCTGCCCGCATAATGCCGCACGAAATCGTCGGTGAGAATGCGCATGAAACCGGCCAGCAGCACGTAGTCGGGCTCGAAGGCGTCGATTTCGCGCGCCAGCGCGGTGTCGAACGAGGCACGGTCGGGATGGTCGCGATGGGGCACGACCCGAGTGGGGATGCCGTGTCCGGCGGCCCACTGGAGTCCGGATGCCTGGTCGCGGTTGGCGATCACGGCGGCCACCTCGGCGGGCCAGCCTTGTTCGCGGCAGGCCTGCGTGATGGATTGCATGTTGCTGCCGCGGCCGGAAATCAGGATGACGAAACGGCACCGGCGGGCCGGGGAAAAATGAGAGGCTTTCACCGGGGGATTGTATCATCGGGCCAGGGCGCGACCGGGCAGGCGCCGGACGAGCGCTGGCCCGAATCGGCGTCAGCCCGCGGCGGCCTCCTTGCGGGCGGCACGGTTCGTCGCGGTCGCCTGCGGGTCGATCGCGCCATCGGCGCCGAATACGACCCCGTAGTCGCGGATCGCCGCCTCGCGCGACACATAGCCCTGCCGCACGTCCCACTCGACGGCCGGCAGTTCGCGCTCCAGCGGGTCGCCCCAGCCACCGCCGCCGTTGTTGGCGGCGCAGACCCTCGTTCCGGCCGGCACCTGCACCGCCACCCGCGTCCCGCTGATGGGCCGTTCCTCGCCCGGCTTGTGGATTTCGCCGTGGCCGGGCATGCCGTCCTTGCCGCCGAACAGGCCCCAGGGCGGAAACTTGCTGCGGTCGAAATCCAGCGTGGCCATGGCAGGCGTCGGCGTCACCACCTCCATGCGGGTCCCCAGCCCGCCGCGCCAGCGGCCGGCGCCGCCGGAATCGGTCACCAGCTCGAAGCGCCTGACCAGGCCCAGGCCCTCGCTTTCCTCGACCTCGATCGGCACGCGCCGGCAGTCGCCATGCGTGGTGGTGTGCAGCGCGGACTGGCCGTCGCCGCCCCGGTGCGCGCCCCAGCCGCCCAGCGTATTGCCACCGCCCTGCCAGAACTGGCGCGTACCGGCATATCGTGCGCGCACGCGGCCACGTCCGTACTGGGCGTTGTTGCCCGCCGGAATTTCGTTCGGGATGGCCTGCGAGAACGCCTTCAGGATCACGTCGATGATCGTCTTGATCGGCGTCGACCAGAGCCCCATCGCCGCGTCTTCCGACGCGCTGACCAGCGTGCCGGGCTTGAGCGCGATCTTCAGCGGCCGGAACTCGCCCTCGTTGGGCAGCAGGAAAGGCGCCACGGCTCCCTTGAACGCGACCTTGGCCGCGCTCTCGCCGCCACCGGTCGCCCCCGAATTCAACGGCCCGGCCACCTGTGGCGGCATGCCGGTGAGATCGACGGTGATGTCTTCGTCCTCGACCACCAGGGCGACCCGGATAGGCACCGAATCATCGGTGATGCCGTCGCCATCCAGGAAAGATTCGGCATAGTAGCGGCCGTTGGGGATCTGGCGGATCCGCTGGCGCACATAGCGCTCGGACTGGTCCCAGCATTCGTGGATCGCCGCCTCGACCTGGTCCCAGCCGTAGCGCGCGACCAATTCCTCGAAGCGGCGCTTGGCCAGCTGGCAACCCGCGACCTGCGCTTCCAGGTCGCCGAAGGTCTCGTCCGAATGCCGGGTGTTGTAGCGGATGATGCGTTCGAGCTCGACGTCGATCTTGCCGTTCTTGTAGATCTTCGCGTTGCGGAACTGGATGCCTTCCTGGTAGATCTCGGTGGCCGGCCGCGCCTGGAAGCCGCCGCCGACATCGGGCCAGTGCGTACGCAGCGCCGAGAAGGCGATGATGCGCCCGCCGTCGAAAATGGGCGTATACATCACGACGTTGTTCAGGTGCTGGCCGCAGACGCCCGCGTGGTTGTTGATCAGGTAGTCGCCGTCGCTCAGGTCGTCGCCCCACATCGCCACGCCGTCGAGCACGGGAGTGCCCAGGTCGGCCACGAACGAGGGGATGCTGCCGCGCCCCTGGGCGATGGTCTCGCCCTTGGCCGTCACCAGGCCGACGCTGTAGTCCTTGAACTCGCGGATGATGGTGGAAAACGCGGTGCGCGTCAGGTTGGCTTCGGTCTCGTCCATCATCGCCACCAGCGAATAGCGGATGACTTCGAGCGTAATCGGGTCGACGCGGCGCGCACCCGGTACGGCGCGCGGCTTGGGCATGGCGGTCATGCGGGACTCCCGGTTGGAGGTTTCGCGACGATCGGGTTGCCATAGCGCCCGATCTGGGGGATTTCGAACTCGATGCGGTCGCCGGGCCGCAGGAACCAGGAACCGTCCTTCTTCTCCATGCCCGTGCCTTCGCACGTGCCGGAAGCGAACAGATCGCCGGGATAGAGCGTCTGGTCCACCGAGTAGTACTCGATGATGCGGGCGAAGTCGTAGATCATGTCGGCCGTGGTGCCGTCCTGCCGCAACTCGCCGTTGACCCAGGTGCGGATCGCCACGTCGTGCGGATCCAGCGGTTCGTCGGCCGTCACGATCCATGGCCCCATCGACGCGGCGCAATCGAAGTTCTTGTGATGCCGCACCCAGTTCATGTCTTCGAGGTCGCTGTTCTGGTCGCGCGCGCTGTAGTCGCAGAACACCGTGTAGCCGAAGGCGTGGCGCATCGCCTGCTCGCGCGGGATGTCCTTGCCCTGCGTGCCGACGATGAGCGCGATCTCGACCTCGTAGTCCAGCTTGCGGGTGCGCGACGGGTAGACGACCGGCGCGCCGGGCCCGACCACGGTGTCGGCGAACTTGATGAATCCGGCCGGCCGCTTGGGAATCTGGGCACTGGCCGGCATCTGCGGCCGCGTGTCGCCCGCCGCGGCGCGTTCGGCATTGGCTTTCCGCGCCGCCTTGCTGTGCCCGGCGAAGTTGCGGCCCATGCAGATCAGCTTGGAGCCGAGGCTGGGCAGCGGGGCCAGCAATGGCGTGGCCGCCAGGTCCATGACCAGCGGCCCGTCCGCCGTGGCGCGTGGCGCCGGCCCGTCGGCCAGCACGAAGTCCACGGCCGCGTACGCCGCGTCGAGCGCCGCCGGCCCCGCCTTGATGAAATCAAGCAGATCGGCCGGCACCCCGCCCTTGTCGGCCCCCCGCAACTGGACCGAGCGGGCACGGTTCAGATCGACGAGCCGTTCCCCGACGACGGCGGCGATACGGCCGCTTCCGTATTTGGCGATCTTCATGGCAGTTCCCTGCGCCCGTGTCGCGCGGATCTCATTCGCTCCATGTCATCTCCAGCACGTCGTCCTCGAGCAGCCTGACGTCCCACCCCTGCGGCACGTGCGTGGTGGTCGCGTGATCCTCGACCAGGCACGGTCCCGGATAGGACGCGCCACGGGCCATGCCGCCGCGGCGGTGCACGGCATAGGCCTGGAAAGCGCCGGCCTTGGTCGAATAGACCTGGCGCGAGGCGGAGGCCTCGTGCGCGCGCGCCGACGGCACGCTGGCGTCCTGCCCGTCCCCCAGCGCCGCCTGGCAGCTCACGCGCAGCGACACGATCTGCACCGCGATGGGACTGACGTGGCCGTAGCGTTCCGCGTAGATCTGGTCGAAACCGCGCTTGAGCGCCGCCGGGCTCAGGTCGTCCAGCAGCCGCACCTTGACCGTCTGGTCCTGGCCGCGATAGCGCATCTCGGCATAGTTCTCGAACCGCACCTCGCGCGGCGACCCGAGCTTCTCGGCCACGGTGCCGGCCAGGCCCTCCTCGAGCGTGCGCAGCACGCCGGCCAGGCCGGGAACCTCCGCCCCGCCCTCGGGCAGATCGCAGGTCCAGGTACGCGAGGCATCGTAGCGGGCATCGGCGTACAGCATGCCGAACGCCGAGAAATGCGCGGGCATGCTGGGGATCAGCAAGCTGCGGATGCCGAGTTCCTCGGCCAGTTCGGCGGCATGCAGCGGACCGTTGCCGCCGCAGGCCACCAGGGTGAAGTCCCGCGGATCCTTGCCGCGTTCGATCGAGACGCGGCGCAACGCGCCCGACATCGTCACGTTGGCGATCTGGATGATGCCCGCGGCCATCGTGCGGGCGTCGTAGCCCAGTTTCGCGCCCAGGGTCTGGAGCGCCTTCAGCGACAAGTCGCCGTCGATCTTCATCTCACCGCCAAGAAAGCGCGAAGGATCCAGCCGCCCGAGCGCGATGTTGGCGTCGGTGACGGTGGGCTGCTCGTTGCCCAGGCCGTAGGCCGCCGGTCCGGGATAGGCCCCGGCGCTGCGCGGTCCGACGCGCAGCGCGCCCAGTTCGTCGATCGCCGCAATGCTGCCGCCGCCGGCGCCCACCTCGACCATGTCCACCACCGAGGTCTGCAACGGATAGCCGTGCTCGAATCCGTCGACGTAATACAGCGAATCGAAGCTGACCACCCCGTCCTGCACGAGCGCGCTCTTGGCCGTCGTGCCGCCCATGTCGAAGGTGATGAGGTTGCGCCGTCCCAGTTTCTCGCCAAGCTTGATCGCGCCGGCAATGCCGCCGACCGGCCCCGACTCCATCAGCAGCACGGGCAGGCGCTTGACGGTCGCGACGTCGGCCACGCCGCCGTTCGACTCCATCAGGAAGAACCTGCCCTTGAAGCCGCTTTCGCCCAGCAGCGTCTCGAGCTTGCCCAGGTAGGTGCTGACCTTGGGCCCGACGAAGGCATTGAGCACGACGGTGGACGTGCGTTCGTATTCGCGATACTCCTGCGACAGCGTATGCGATGCCGTGACGAACCAGTCGCCGCACTCGGCCGCGATCTCGGCCGCGCGCTGTTCGTGCTCGGGGTTGCGATAGGAGTGCAGGAAGCAGATGGCGATGGCCTCGGCGCCTTTGCGCCTGGCCTCTGCCAGCACCTCGCGCAATTGCGCCTCGTCGAGCGGCACGACCGCCTTGCCGTCGGCGCCCATGCGTTCGTTCGCTTCGAGCCGGAACTCGCGCGGCACGAAGGGTTCATGGCGCTTGAACAGGTAATTGAAAGACTCGGTGCGGTTGCCCCGGCCGATCTCCAGGACATCGCGAAAACCGTCGGTGGTGATCAGGGCCGTCCGCGCCCCCTTCTTTTCCAGGCACGCATTGATGACCAGCGTGGTGCCATGCACGAAAGTCTCGAACTCCTCGGGCGATCTGCCCAGCTTGGCCAGGCAGTCGCGGATGCCGCGCGACGGATCGTCGGGCGTGGTCGACGCCTTGGCGAACCAGCGCTCGCCGGTACGCGGGTCGACCGCGGCCAGGTCGGTGAACGTGCCGCCGATGTCGACGGCGACCCGCAACGACGATGGCATCGCGGATTCGGAAAGTTGGTTCATTGCGGAAATGCTCTCTTCAATCGATCTTGAGGTCTTTCATGCGCGCCAGGTAGTTCTTGCGCGAGGCGTCCAGTTGCTTCGCCAGCTCGGCGCCGCGATAGGGATAAGTCTCCATGCCATTGATGTCGAGGAACTCGTCGGCGAACGCCGGCGCGTTGACGATCCTGGCGGTGTCCTCGGCAAGCTTGTCGACGATCGCCCTGGGCGTGCCCGCGGGCAGGTAGAACGAGAACACCCCGCTCGGACGGTCGAAGGTATAGCCAAGCTCGCCCAGCGTCGGAACATCGGGCAGCAGCTTGGAGCGCTGGTTGCCGGTGTAGGCGATCGTCTTGATGCGGCCCTGCCTGGCCAACGGCAACGCGGTGCTGACCGTGGTCACCGCCATCTGCACCTGGTTGGAAGCCAGCGCCAGCATGAGTTCGTTGCCGCCCTTGTAGGGGATGTGCGAGAACTCGGCATCGATGCTCTTGGCGAAAGCGGCGGCATCGAGATGGGCGACGCTGCCGACCCCCCAGCTTCCGTAATTGAAAGTGCCCGGCTGCTTGTGCGCCAGCGCGGCGAGTTCCTTGACGTTGCTGGCGGCAATGCCGTTGCTGATGGAGACCACCGACCGGACCTGCGCCAGGCCGACTACCGGGATGAAATCCTTGACCGGGTCGAACGGGAGATTCTTCTGCAGCAGCGGCGCGGCCTCCATGTTGTTGGCCGTGCTCATCAGGATGGAATAGCCGTCCGGCTCGGCCTTGGCGACCTGATTGCCGGCGATGCTGCCGGTGGCGCCGGGCCGGTTCTCGACGATGACCGGTTGGCCCCAGGCCTTGGACAGCCGCTCGGCCACGCCGCGCGCCAGCAGGTCCTGCACGCCCGCGGGCGGAACGCCGATGACGATCCGCACCAGGCGGGAGGGATAGGCCTGGGCCGAAGCCACGGCCGGCAGCACGGCCGCCAGCGCGGCCAGGGCGAACAACGCTCTGCGAGGACTCATGGAATGTCTCCTGGTGCGCCGTCTACGTGCGGCCATGGGTATGGGGCAGATAGTCGGCGAATCCGCGGGTTGATTCAATCGGGTCTTTTGGAAATAATTGTTCCATCCACGGCACAATCCAGGAGCACCGATGAAACCCGAACTGCTACGCAATGTCGCGGTATTCGTCGAAGTCGCCAAGGCCAGGAGTTTCACCAAGGCGGCGACCGCGCTGGACCTGCCCAAGTCCACCGTCTCGCGGCGCATCCGCGAGCTGGAGCGGGACGTGGGGCTGCGCCTGCTCAAGCGCTCCACGCGCATCGTCCAGTTGACCGAGGAAGGCATGAACTATTTCGCGTCGTGCCGCGCGCTGCTCGAAGGACTGGAAGCCACCCACGACGAATTGCTCAGCGCCCGGCATCGCGTACAGGGACACCTGCGCGTGGCGATCCCCACCAGCTTCGCCTTGCGCCTGATCGACAACCTGCCCGCGTTCGCCGCGAAACACCCGGAACTGCACATGGATTTCGACTTCACCATGCGGCCGGTCGATCCCATCAGCGAAAACTGCGACATCGCGATCTGCTTCGGCGAACCGGCCGACTCCGGCCTGACGGCCAGGAAGCTCGCCGACATCCCGATGTATGTCTACGCATCGCCGGCCTATCTGGCGGCGCACGGCGAACCGGCCGCGCCGGCGGACCTGTCGGCGCACACCTGCGTGCTGGGCACCCGCATCGACCACGTCGGCAACCAGGGCGTCTGGCGGCTGCGCAGCGGCCGCCGGCGCGCCGAGGTCGTGGTCGGCGGCACCATGTCGTTCAACAGCGTCGGCATCATCCGCCACGTGGTGCAGGCCGGTGGCGGTCTCGCCATCCTTCCCGAGGAACTGTGCCGGCAGGACGTGCGCGAAGGCCGCCTGGTGCGCGTGCTGGACGACTGGAGCGCCCCGCCGGTGTCCGCCTACGCGCTGACGGCGACGCGGCTGATGCCCGCCAAGACCCGCGCCTTCCTCGACTTCGTTTCGGCGAACCTGTAACGGCACGCCAGGGGAACGATGCCGATGCGAAAACTCGTCACCGCCACGAGAATCCTCTACGATACGTGGCTTTCCCCATCACGCCCGATCCGGCGCTTCCCCTCATGACGCAGGCGTGGAACGAAATCAGGCTGGACGCCTCCCTGACCTACCAGATCGCCAGGACACACGCCTCGATCCGGCGCGTCATGGAAAGCATCTGCAAGCAGCATGCCGGACTCAACGTCAACCAATGGAAGCTCCTGGCCATCGTCGCCAAGTTCCAGCCCGCCCGCATGGCGGACCTGACCCGCTGGGTGACGTTCGACCGCGCCTTCATCTCTCGGGCTGCCCAGGAACTGGAAAAACGCGGCTTGATCGAACGCGTGGCCGAAGAACGGGACAAGCGGCTCGCCATCCTGAAGCTGTCCGACGACGGCGCGCGCGTCTACCGGCTGGTCGCCGCCGAACTCGACCGGGTGCAGGCCGCGGCCTTCGCCGGCTACAAGCAGCGGGACGTCTCGCTGTTCTTCCTGATGCTCAACACCCTGGACGAGCGCCTGGACGCCTACCAGGCCGTCCGGGCCTCGCTGGAAGGGCCACAGCCCGATGCCGCGCCACCCCGCCCCGCCCCTCGCAGGCGGGCCGCCCGGAACGAGTAGCGGCGGCCACCGTCCCCGTCAGTCCGCCCTGGCGAGCCTGGCGTCGATGACCTCCATGCCGCAGTCCTTCAACAGGCCATGGATGGTGTCGATCTCGACCTGTTTGGGGCGGGGCAGCGGCGGCCGCATCCGGTAGTGGGGAATGACGCCATGCAGCCACGTGGCGAGCTTGTAGCGCAGGTGCAGCCGCGCGTAGTCCGAATAGATGTACTCGTGCAGCGCCAGCAATCCGCCCTCGCGCCAGATCCGGCGCTCGCCTTCCCGGTCCCCCGCCTCGTGGCAGTCGATGTGCTGCATCATCGGCTCCAGGGCATAGTTCCATGACCCCGACACCGAGCCATCCAGCAGATCGTGCGAAAGGAACTCGTGGAACAGGTGGCCCGAGGCCGCCATGATGGATACCGGCCGCTCCAGTTCGCGCAGCATCCGCCACATCCGGCGCATCCCTTCATAGTTGTAGGTCATCTTCCAGCCGATGACGTTGGGCACGCGCTCGCAGATGAGCCGCGCCGTCTCCCCGGGGATGCCGATGCCCCACTGGGGTGAACGGGCCGTGACCGGGTGCGTGATGATCGGCAGGTCCACCGCGGCGTCGATAGCCTGGATCTGGTCGAGCCAGTACTCGGGATAGCGCACCGGGTCCCAGCTGATCAGGAGATCCCCGGTGCCGATCGGCGGCATCAGGAACACCCCGCTCGCGCCGCACGCCTTGGCGATCCCGGCCTCCCTGACGCAGCCCGCGGTCGTCATGTCGAACACCCCGGCAATCACGGGAAAAGCGCCTCCCACCTCCTCCAGCGTGATCTCGAGGACCCGGCGTTTCTCGGCCGGGGTCAGGTAGTAGATCTCGCCCGCGTCGGGATTGGCGATGATGCCGCCCCGCTCGCGAAAGCGGGGATGGCCGGCGAAGTAGCGCACGAGACGGCGCAGGGCCGCCTCGTCCAGCTCTCCCTGCGGGTTCCAGGGAACCACCATGGTGGTGTAGTGCCGTGTTGCCAACGCGGGAAGTTCGAGGGTCACGATCGATTCTCCAGAATGGCGACGCGCGGAGGATCCGCACTGCATCGGTCATTCATGATATCAACCAATAAATTTGTATTCTACAAAAACATTCCAACCCTCAAACTGATGACGAAGACGAACAATAAGACATAGTAATTTATTTAAAATCAATCAATTAAACAAAAACAAGACTTCATTTACTGGTCTCTACACCATCAGAAAAATTGAACAATTCAACATAAATTTGTTGACGAATACCATTTACAACCAGAGAATCAGGCATCCCACGAGATCATCCGCTCCCCCCTCACCTGCACAGGCGGCCCCCATGAAACGCTACGCAGTCTGGATTCCGGCCCTGGTTCTCATGCTTGTCTGCGGCGCCCCGCTCAGGGCCGCCGACTATCCCGACAAGCCGGTACGCATCGTCGTGCCCTACCCTCCTGGCGGCACCGTCGACCAGCTCGCGCGGCTGCTGGCCCAGCAGTTGTCCAGCCAGGCCGGCGTGGCGTTCATCGTGGACAACCGCGCGGGCGCAAGCGGCGTGATCGGCAGCCACCATGTCGCGCAGTCGCCGCCCGACGGCCTGACACTGCTGCTGCAGGCCACCACGTTCGTGATCAATCCGCTCATCACGACCAACAGCCCCTACGACGTCCGGAAAGACTTCACGCCGGTTTCCTACCTGGGATCCACGCCCATGCTGGTGGTGGCCAATCCATCCATGCCGGTCGACGATTTCAGCGGCTTCGCCCGCCTGCTGCGGGACAACCCCGGCAAGCACTCGCTGGGAGCGCCGGCCGTGGGCGCGCTGGGCCACCTGGCCGAGGAAGCCATCCGGCGGGAAGCCGGGCTCGACTTCCTGATCGTGCCCTACAAGGGCACGGCCCCCATGCTCAACGACGTCGCGGGCAACCACGTCTCGGCCGGAATCGAGGCCATGCCGGCCCTGATCCCCCTGGTCCGGGCGGGCAAGCTGAAGGCCCTGGCGGTCACCAGCGGACAGCGGGTCCCGCAATTGCCCGGCGTCCCCACCGTGGCCGAGTCCGGGCTGCCCGGGTTCGACATGGTGTCCTGGTACGGGCTGTGGGCGCCCGCGGGACTCCCGCCGGCCATCCTGCAACGCCTGTCAGCGCTGGTCACCCAAGCCCTGCGCGCACCCCAGATCGTCCAGCCCATGGCCGAACAGGGGCTCCAGATACAGGCATCCACCCCCCAGGCCCTGGGCGCCCGCGTGCAGGCCGAGACGACCCGGTACCAGGCGCTGGTCAAGGCCGCGAACATCCGGGTCGACTAGGGCCGCGAGGGTCGGTCCGAAGGAATGCCGGCCGCGGCGATTGTCTCCACCATGCTTGCCAGGGAGTCGAACACGCCGACGCCGGCGCCTTCCAACGCCGCCTTCTTGGCCCGGAAGGTACCGTGGCTGCCATGTACCAGCGCGCCCGCATGCCCCATCGCGACACCTTCCGGCGCCGTGCGGCCGGCGATGAGCGCATAGACCGGCTTGGCAAAGCCATGGTTCAGCAGGGCCGCCGCAAGCTCCTCTTCTTCATGCCCGCCGATTTCGCCGATGATCAGCAGGCTGTCCGTGCCTTCGTCCGCGGCGTAGAACGGCACCAGGTCGGCATAGCGCAGGCCCTTCACCGGATCGCCGCCCACCCCTACCCATACCGAGGTTCCCACGCCGCGCTGGGCAAGCCGGTAGCCGGCCTCGTACGACAGCGTGCCGGACTTCGACATCAGCCCCAGCCGGCCCGGCAGCAGCGAGGCATCAGGCAGGAAACCGAGCTTGGCCTCACCCGCGACGGCGATGCCCGGCGTCGACGCGCCTATCCACAGGACACCCGCCGCGGCCGCCAACTGCCTGGCGCGCAATGCATCGTGCACCGGCAGGCCTTCGGTAGGCGTCACCAGATAGCGGATGCCGCTGGCTACCATGTCCTCGATCGCGTTCAGCAGGTGATAGGCCCCGACAAACGCCACGCAGGTGCTGGCGCCGGTCGCCGCCACGGCGCTCCGGCAGTCGGCGAACAGCGGGATGCCGTCGACCTCGTCGGCCGTTGGCCGGGACGACACTCCCGCGACGATGCGCGTACCGTAGCGGCGCATCAAGCGGGTGTGCATGCTGCCCGCGCGCCCCGACATGCCGTAGACGATGATGGGGGTACGATGGTCTATGCGTGGATTGATCAGCATGATTCGAGATGTCTGCGCAGATGTGCGATGGCCGGATCGAGTTCGGTATAGATGGGGATGCCCGCCTGCGCGAGCAGGACTTGCGCGGCCTCCAGGTTGGTGCCGACCAGCCTGGCGACCATCGGCACCCGCAGCGCGGGCGCCTGCCGGAGCGCATCGAGCAACAGCGCGGCGAACTCGCCCAGATCGGTAATCCCGGCGAATATATTGATCAGGACGGCCTTCACCGACGGTGCCGCGCCGAGCCATCCCAGCACCGACACGAGGCGCGTCGGATCGCCACGGAAGCCGCCCGTGCGGATGTCGAGAAAGTTGTAAGGACGCAGCCCGTCGGCGCGCAGCTCGTCGATCAGCATCATGGAAAGACCCGCGCCGGTGGTCAGCAGGCCGATCTGCCCTTCGGGATCGACGACGACGTAGTCAAAGCCATGCTCCTGCTTGAGCCAGGCCTCGGGGTAGGCCGCGGCGCGGGCGGCCAGCAACTGCTGCAACCCCGGCTGGCGGGCAAGCGCGTTGTCATCGGTCACGATCTTGGCGTCGGCGGCGACCCAACCGCCGTCCGCCATGACGAACAACGGATTGATCTCGACCAACAACGCTTCGCTCTGGAAAAACAGCGCCGCCAGCTTTCGCGCCGCCTGCGTCAGCGCCGCGGCCGTGGCGGCCGCCATGCCCCGGACCAGCCGCTCGACGCAGGCAACGACCGCCGGTGCGTCGGCAGCCACCGTTTCCGAGCGCAGGTCCCGCGGCGCAACGGACTCGATCTCCATGCCTCCCTGCTCCGAGACGATCACCCTCACGCCGCCCGCCGCGGCGTCCACCATCAAGGCGATATAGACCTCGGCCGCAGCGGCGACCTGTCGTTCGACGCGCACGGCCTCGACCCGCTTGCCCTTGAGCAAGGTGCCGAACATCGCTTCGCTCAAGCGCGCCACCTCCTCCACCGTCGCCGCCTTCCTGACCAACCCCGCCTTGCCCCGGCCGCCCGCGGCGACCTGCCCCTTGACCATCCACGGACCATCGGGGAGCGAGGACAAATCCAGGGTGCCCCCCAGCTCCAGCAACACGCCGGGCGGCACGTTCACCGACGACGACTCGAGCAGCCACTTGGCG
The DNA here is from genome assembly GCF_058793475.1 of Pigmentiphaga sp. MLSB6-MA01. Lineage (NCBI taxonomy): Bacteria > Pseudomonadati > Pseudomonadota > Betaproteobacteria > Burkholderiales > Alcaligenaceae > Pigmentiphaga > Pigmentiphaga sp. MLSB6-MA01. The sequence continues at coordinate 81,609 of NZ_JBXAFV010000008.1, forward strand.
TCATGCTCCAGGAGATACATTCAATCCGCCCTCATGCCAGAGATTTTGACAACCCGGCCCCATTTCCCGGACTCGGCCCGCATGAACTCGCCGAACTGTTCCGGCGTGGTTCCCGCCGGCACCGCGCCCTCGGCCCGGAGCTTTTCGACGACCTCTTTCTGGTTCAGCGCCTTGACGAACTCGTCATGCAGACGGTCGATGATGGGACGCGGCGTGCCGGCCGGCACGACGATGCTATACCAGGCGCTGACCTCGAAATTGTTCAGGCCGGCCTCGGCGGCGGTCGGGACGTCGGGATACACGGAGGACCGCGTCGCGCTGGTCACCGCCAATGCCCGCAACATGTTGGCCTTCACGTTGCTCCCGACCGACGGCAGGGTCTGGAAAGACAGTTGTACCTGGCCAGAGATCAAGTCCGTCACGGCGGGCGCCGCGCCCTTGTAGGGAACATGGACGATGTCGGTCCCCGCCTCGATGTTGAACAATGCTCCGGCAAGATGGTTCGACGATCCGACTCCCGCCGACGAATAGCTCAGCTTGCCGGGCTGCCGGCGAGCCAGGGCGACCAGGTCCTGCAACGTCTGCACCGGGAGTTTCGGATTGACCACCACCAGCAGCGGCGCGGTCGCCAGCAGCGTGACCGGCGCCAGGTCGCGCATCGGATCGAACGACAACTTGTATAGATAGGGATTGACCGCCATCGGGCCAACGTTTCCCATCAGGATCGTATAGCCGTCAGGCGCGGCGCGCACGACGTAGTCGCTGGCAATGTTGCCCGCGGCCCCTGGACGATTGTCCACGATGACGGGCTGGCCCAGGCCCTGGGAAATCTTGTCCGCGAACACCCGGGCCAGCGAATCGGTGCCGCCGCCTGGCGCGTAGCCCACCACCAGGCGTATGGGCCGGCTCGGATAGGCCTGGGCCGCGGCTTCGAAAGACGCCGCGCAGAGCAGGCCCGGCAACAGCACGGACAGCAGTTTGGTCATATCCATGACGTCATCCCCTCGTTGTGGGCGTGTTGTGCTTGCGGTCCATGAATGCCTGCATCATGCGCCTCGGTTCATCGGTATCCCGCGCGGCCACGCAGGCGCGGATGCCCTGCCAGATGCCGTCGGTGACCGACATCCGTTCCCAATCGCGCGTCAGCGGCTTTTGCAGCCGGATGGCACGCGCGCCCCCCAGCAGGATGGAACCCACCATTTTTTCGACGGCCGAGTCCAGGTCCGGGGATGTGGTCAATCTCTGCAGGAAGCCGATCCGATAGGCCTCCTGGGCGTCGATGATGTCGCCGGTAAAGACCAGCTCCATGGTCTTGCCCCAGCCGATCAAGGCGGGCAGGAGATTTGCCTCCATCCCCGAGGGAATGCCGACGCGGACTTCCGGCATGCCGAATTTCGACGTATCGACACCGATGCGCATGTCGCAGGCCGCCGCCAACTCCATCCCGAACCCCAGGCACCAGCCGTTGACGCGGGCGATCACCGGGACCGGGAGCGCCCGGATCGATTCGTTGGCGACATGGGTCAGCGTGTGTTCCCGCAGCGCCTCGTCGGCGCCGAGATCTCTCATCTCGGCAATGTCGGCGCCCGCGATGAACGACTTATCGCCTGCGCCGGTAATCACCACCACCCTCAGCCCATCATCCTTGGCCAGCCGCCGAAAGGTTTCGGCGATCGCGGTCTTGCCCGGCATGCCCAGGGTGTTTCGCCGCTCTGGATTGTTTACCGTGACATAGGCGACACGGCCGGCGGCACCGCGATCGTCGATGCGGGTCTGAATAATGTCATTCGATGTAGTCATGCTCTTCCTGGACGTTCGACAGAAAACTCGGCAAGCGGGGCGATACGTTCACCGCCCCCTGAAAACGGGTTCACGGCGCTCCTTCATGGCGATCACGCCCTCGCGATAGTCGTCGGTCCGCCGCAGCGCATCCTGCACTTCCCGTTCCCTGGCCATCGTCTCGACGCATTGCAGGTGGAAATCGCCGCGCAGGCTTGCCCGGGTCTCCTGCACCGCGGCCGGTCCGGAGCGGGCGATCTCGGCGGCCATCTGCCGTGCCGCCTCCAGCAGCGCGTCGGCCGGCACCAGCCGGTCGATCAACCCCATGCGCAGGGCGTCGTCGCCACTCACGCGAGCCCCGGAATAGAACATCCATGCGGCATGCTGCACGCCGACCAATCGCGGCAGCGTGTACGTCAGGCCGAAACCCGGGTGATAACCCTGGCGCGCGAAATTGGCGCTGAACCGGGCCTGCGGGCAGGCGACGCGGAAATCGGCCAACAGCGCCAAACCCAATCCCGCGCCGACCGCGGCCCCCTGGACCGCCGCCACCAACGGCTTGCGCAGGCCCGCCAGCCGGCCGCCATGGTCGTACAAATGCGGACGGTGCCGGCAGGTGTCCGCCGCCTGGATGTCGCCCCGCGCCAGGCGTCCCGCCAGATCGGCACCCGCGCAGAAGTGTTTGCCTTCCGCGGCAAGAACGACGCAGCGGCAGGCGGGATCGCGATCGAGCGATTCGAGTGCGTCCGCCAGTTGGCCGGCCAGGCTCTCGTCAATGAAATTGTTCGGGGGCCGGCACATCGTCAACGTGGACACGTGGCTGTCGCGCGTGATCGAAATTTCTTGGCTCATGTTGAACGGGCCCCCGGACCCCGGGGTGAGATATAGTACGAAGCGCAATGTATCGGGCCGATACCCCTGCATTCAAACGAGTTTTTGGCCGGGCAGCCCGAACTCTGCTCATGCGCCGGCGCATGCCCCCACGCCCGCGCACACCGTCGCTTCGCAAACGCGCCCCGCGAATGCCCAAGGGCGCGCGATCCAACAGGAATCGAGATGGACGAATCGCGCATGCCAAAAACCCGCCGCCGCCTGCCGCCCCTGAACCCCCTGCGGGCGTTCGAGGCGACCGCCAGGCATCTGAGCTTCACCAAGGCGGCCGAAGAGCTCTCGGTCACGCAAGGCGCGGTCAGCCGCTCGGTCAGCACGCTCGAGGAATACCTGGGCTTTCCCCTGTTCGAGCGCCTGCCCGGCAGCCTGGCGATCGATCGCGTCAACCAACAGTTCGCGCATGCGGTCACCGATGCGTTCGCGCGTCTGGGCGACGCGCTCGACGACCTGGTCGAGCAGCGCACCCACACGACGTTGGCGGTGCGCGCCTATACGGCCTTCATGATCCACTGGCTGATTCCGCACCTGCCGCGCTTTCACCTGCTGCACCCCGAGATCGAGGTGCGCCTGATCGCCGCCAATGAGCGCGTCCGTTTCGAACACGATTTCGCCGACGTACGCATCCGCTACGGCCACGGCAAGTGGCGCAATGTCCATAGCGTCCCGCTGCTGCCCGACGAACTCATACCGGTTTGCAGCCCGCAGTTGCTCGGCAGTGGCCGGTCGGGGGTCGACGTTTTGCGCGGCGCCCCGCTGCTGCACCACAGCATGCGACGCCACGACTGGTCGGACTGGCTGGAGAGCGCCGGTGTCCATTGCTTTACGCCGGACAAGGAGCGCTATTTCGAAGAAGCGAGCGTCATGGTCGAAGCCGCGCTTGCCGGCATGGGCATCGCCATCACGCAGCGGGCTTTCGTGCATGACGAGCTGCGCAACGGCCGGCTGGTCATGCCATTCGATCACGTATTGCGGCGCAATGCCGGCTACTACGCGACGTACCAGGACTCAGGCGACCAATCGCCGGCCGTCATCGCGTTCTGCGACTGGCTGCAAGAGATCACTTCCAGCGGCCGTGTGGCCAGCCCGGCCGCGCTGTCCTGAAACGCCCCTTCCCCACCGAAGCGGCGGGGAGACTTTCGCCATGAGGCGTCTCCCCCGGGCGGCCGCCGCTCCCTACGGCCTCCCGCCGGGCGGCGGCGCCAGCACGCCGACATCGGCCGCCCGCGGCAAGTCGCGCACCTGATCGACCAGCCGGTCGAGCTCTGGCGGCGCATATCGCCGCGCCAGTTCCGCCCGGGCGCGCGCCACGTGATCCTCTTGCGAATACGGCCGAGATACCGAGCCCTTCGGCGCGGCGACAAAGCCGCTGAGGCGCCGGCCGTCGCGCAGCGCCAGCGTCAGGCGCGCCCCGACCGATTCGGCGGTACTGGCATGTTCGACCTTTTCATCGATCACGCACGCGACCTTGGCGGCCAGGCCCATCACGATGGGATCTTCCAGTCCGGCCTCGAAATCATCGACGTTCAGCGCATACACCTCGCTGCGGATCTGCTTGCGGATCGCCAGCGCCACGCTGAACGGCGCGCTCATCTGCGCGCCTTGCAGGCTGGCCGGCGCATTGCCGGTCAGCCTGCCCTGGATGACGCGCGGAATGCCCAGCGTGATGGCCTCGATGTCGCCGGCCACGAGATCGTGCTCACGGCACAGGTCGACCGCCGCCTCGACCGCCGCCAACACGCGTGCGCTGCAGGCATGCGGCTTGATCGACACCTCGGTCATCCGGTAGAAAGAGCCCAGCCGGTCGGACAACGGTGCGAAATCGACCTGATCGGCATACGCGCGGGCAAAGCCATCCTGCCCTTCCAGGATGTCCACCGGCCCCGAAAAACCGGCCTCGGCCAGCAAGGCGGCATGCACGCCGGAACGCGCGGCCTGGGCGGCATGAATGCGCTTGACCGTCGATCCCGAATGGAAAAACTGCACCAGTCCGCCGCTGAACGACGCGGCCAGCCCCATCGTCTCGGCGATGCGGCGCGCATCGCCGGGGAACAGCAATGCCGCCGCCGCGACCGCGGAGCCGAATACGCCGCAGGTCGCCGTGCTCTGGAAGCCTCGCTTGAAATGGCTGGGCTGGATGCACAGCGCGACGCGGATCATCGCCTCGTAGCCCGCGGCCACCGCCGCCAGAACCCGGTCCCCCGCGAGCCCCCGGCTCTGGCCGATGGCCAGAGCCGCCGAAAAGACGATACAGCCAGGATGCAGCATCGCACCGACGTGGGTATCGTCGGCATCGATGCTTCCTGCATAGACCGTGTTCAGGAAAGCCGCGCTGGCCGGGTCCGTGCGGCCGTCGGAAAACAACAACGGCGCCGCGCCCGGGCCACCGGTCTGCCTGACGTAATCGCGCGCCCACCGGCTCCAGGACATGCGCTCGCCCAGCGAGGCGACACGCAGGTAATCGAGCGCGAACTCGAACAGGGCGGACTGCGACGACGCCGGCAGCCGCTCATAGGTCAGCGCGGCCGCGAATGATGCCAATTCCATGGTCGGGGTCGGTTTCTTCATGATCGCTCCGGCTTCATCCACGCAAGGAGAACAGCGGCGCCACCGACGCCAGCCGCTCGGGGTGGCGGGCCTGTTCCAGCCAGGCCTCGACCGGACCGGCGCCGAACCTCGGCGCCGCGATCGCGGCAAATCGCTGCACGACTTCGTCGGCCGTTATGGGATTCTGCGGACAACCCTTCGGATGCTCGACGAACTGCTCGACCCGACTGCCGTCCTTCATCGTGATGGTGACGCGCGCCGGCACCGCCTCGGCGGTCGTCAACGCCTCGACCCGAGTGTCGACCACGCACCGGGTGCGCGCGGACAGGTCGCGGATGCCGGGGTCGTCCAGGTATTGTTCGAAATCGTCGACCGACAGCGTCAACGGCCCCTCGCGGCCAGGCGCCAGCGCCACGGCCATCGCCGCCGCGAACGGCGTGCTCAGTTGCGCCTGCTGGTAATCGACCGGCCGGTTGGCCGCCAGTTTGCTCATCATCGCGCCGTGCACGCCCAGTTCCATCGACGCCACCTGTTCGATCCGCGCGCCCGCGCGCGCCAGCATCGCCGCGCCTTCGATCGCCGCCTGCATGCGCACGCTGCCGGCATGCGGCTTGAGCGAGATCCATTCGGTGGGGAAATGCCGGCCGAGGTCCTTGACCGCGGTGGAAGGATCGAAGCGATCGGAGAAAGCCCGGCCGAAACCCTGGCTGCCTTCGATCGCGTCGTGCGGACCGGTCAGTCCTGCGCGTGCCAACAGCGCCGCCTCGATGCCATTGGCGGCCGCCTTGCCGGCATGGAAGCGCTTGATGTCGGACCCCGACACGAAGAACTGCGACAGGCCGCAGGCGAAAGTAGCGGCAATGCCCAGCGCATCGCGCAGGCGCTCGGCCGGCAGCCGGAACAGGCGCGCGCTGGCCACGGCCGCGCCCAGCGCGCCGCAGGTGGGCGTTCCCTGGAAGCCGCGCAGCGAATGCTCGGGCTGGATCGACATGCCGACACGGATGGCCACCTCGTAGCCCGCCAGCACCGCGGTCAGCAGTTCGCGGCCGCTGGCGCCGGCGATCTCGGCCGCGGCCAGCGCCGCGGGCCAGATGCATACGCCGGGATGAATGATGGCGGCCACATGGGAGTCGTCCCAGTCGAGGCCGCCCGCGGCCGTACCGTTGATGAAAGCGGCGCGCCCGGCCTCGACCCGCTCGTCCGCGTACAGGAGACTGGCGCAGTCGGGGCCGGAGGCAGAACCGAAAACCTGCCTGGTCGCGCTCGTCCACGGTTTGTCGCGTCCGACCGCCGCCGCGCGGAACATATCGATCATCAGCACCGGCATCAGGGCCTGGACGGGCGGCGGTACCGCATCCCATTCGAGTTCGGCGGCGAATTGCGCCAACGCATGGGTAACGGCGATGGACGGGGGCTGGGCAGGATTCATGATGACGGCTTCAGGCAAAAGGACAGGGCTGGGCGCATGGCGCGGAAACTCACTCGGGCTTGATGCCGGCGGCCTTGACCACCTCGCCCCAACGATCGTAGTCGGCCCGCAGGTAGGCCGTCAGGTCCGCCGGCGTGCCGCTCAGCAGGTCCACCCCTTCCGCATTGAAGCGCTTGATGGTGTCGCGGTTGGTCAGGACTTTGGTCGCGGCGGCATTGAGCTTGTCGACGATTTCCTTGGGCAGGCCGGCGGGTCCCCACAGGCCCCACCACTGGTTGGCCTCGAAGCCCGGCAGACCGGACTCCGCGATGGTCGGCAGCCCCGGCGCGAGCGGCGTCGGCTTCAGGCTGGTGATGGCCAGGCCGTTCAACTTGCCCGCCTTCACCATGGGCGCCACGCTGGCGTAGTTGGAAAACAGCACCGAGACCTGGCCCGCGGCCGTGTCGGCCACCGCCGGCGCCGCGCCCTTGTACGGCACATGCAGCATTTTCACGCCCGCCTGCTGCATGAACATCTCTCCCATCAGGTGGCTGAGCGTACCGACCCCGTTGGAGCCGAACGCGATCTTGCCCGGCGCGGCCTTGGCGGCCGCGATCACATCGCCCACGGTCTTGTACGGCAGCGTGCCCGTCACCACCAGCTCGTTGGTGGCGTAGCCGACCAGGGAGATGGGCGTGAAGCTGGTGAACGGGTCGTATGGCCGCTTGGCCGTCAGGTGCGGGTTGATCGACATCGTGCTGGACGAGGTCAGCAGCAAGGTATAGCCGTCCGGATTGGCGCGCGCCACATAGCTGGTGCCGATGGCGCCACCGGCGCCCGCGCGGTTGTCGACGATGAATGTCGCGTCCATCTCCTTGCCCAGTTCCTGGGCCATCAGGCGGATCACGACGTCGGCCGCGCCACCCGGCGGGAAGGGCGTAACCAGGCTCACCGGCCGGCTGGGATAGGCCTGGGCATGGGCCGAGGCCCCTGCCGTCAACACGGCCGCGGCGAACAGGGTTTGGATCGTACGTAGGGGGATGCTCATGATGTATCTCCTGGAGGAACGGCGACAGGGCGCCATTCGGGCGACAGGGTGCGTGGCCCCGCCTCGGTCTTTGTCTGTCGGAGCGATGATTGCATATTTATGCACAAACCTGCAATAAAGAAAAACCACATGGAGGCGAGGCCGCGGCGGAAAACCGCTAACATTTCACCTGCGCGCCACACACGCGGCGCGCAGCCCCTGCTTTTCTCCGACACGCTGTCAGCCCCCACTCCGGAACATGTCGACCGCCCAACGTCCGCGCAGCGAATCCCGCAAAGCCGTCGTGCCCGAGCTGGCCGGCCGCATCCTCGCCCACGCCAGCGCCCAGGGACTGTCGGCCGGCACGCACCTCACGGCCCAGTCGCTGGGAGACCATTTCGGCGTATCGCGATGGACCGTCAGCCAGGCCCTGCAACTGCTGGCCGACAAAGGCGTGCTGCGCCACGAGGCCAATCGCGGCTATTTCCTTTCCGACGCCGAGCTGGCGGCCCCCGAACAGCTCGGCCTGAGCACCCAGCCGGAACTGACCCGCGTCTACTTCCAGATCGCCGAAGACCGGCTGCGCGGCCAGCTCAAGGACCGCGTCACCGAAACCTACCTGCGCCAGACCTACCAGTTGACGCACCGGCAACTGAGCGAGCTGCTGCGCAAGATTTCGCGCGAAGGCTGGGCGGAGCGGCGCATCGGCTACGGCTGGACCTTCTCGCCCATCCTGCGCACGCCGGAGTCGCTGGAACAGACCTACAGCCTGCGGCTGGCGATCGAACCGGCCAGCCTGCTGGAGCCAAGCTTTCACCTCAGCCCCGAGGCGGCCGCCCGGCTGCGGGAAGTGGAAGGCCAGATCCTGGCCGGCGGCGCCGAGACCATGACGGCCGACGAACTGTACGAACACGCGGTGAAATTCCACGAGACCCTGGCCGAAGCGTCGCAGAACCCGTTCTTCAGCGACGTGCTGCGACGGGTCAACAGGGTGCGCCGCCTGCTGGTATACCGCGCCATGGTCGACCGCCAGCGCTATTACCGCCAGGCGCGGGAGCACCTGCACATCCTCGATCTGGTCGAGGCCGGCCGCAATCGGGAGGCGGCCGACGCCATGCGCGACCACCTGCAGGGCGTGGTGGTCAACCTGCGCGCCGCGCGGCCCGGCGGCGACACGCCTATAATCGAGGATCTGCCCCCGGGCAGCTAGAATTCGACTCCCAGCTTCCGCTTTACCACCGGCTTGAATCCGTCCGCCTCGTCCGCTTCGCCGTCCGCCCTGCGCATTTTCCGGGGCCTGCCGCCGCCTTCGCTGCGCCGTCCGTGCGCGCTGGCGATCGGCAATTTCGACGGCGTGCACCGCGGCCACCAGGCCATCCTGGCCCGGGTGCGCGAAGCGGCCCGGGCCCGGGGACTCGTGCCGACGGTCATGACCTTCGAGCCCCATCCCCGCGAATTCTTCGCCGAACTGCACAAACGCCCCGAACTGGCCCCCACCCGCATCGCCGGCTTGCGCGACGAGCTGTGCGCGCTGGCCCGCTACGGCATGCAGCACGTGGTGGTGGAGCGTTTCAACGCGCGCCTGGCCTCGATGCCGGCCCAGGCCTTCATCGACCAGTTGCTGATCGAAGGCCTGCACGTGAAGTGGCTGCTGGTGGGAGACGACTTCCGTTTCGGCGCCCACCGCACCGGCGACATCGCCCTGCTGCGCGCCAGCGCCGCGCGCCACGGCTTCGAGGTCGAATCCATGGAGTCGGTCACCGACCAGGGCCAGCGCATCTCCAGTTCCGCCGTCCGCACCGCGCTGGCGGTCGGCGACCTGGACCGCGCCGCCGAGCTGCTGGGCCACCCCTACAGCGTCAGCGGCCACGTCATCCACGGCCAGAAACTGGGCCGCACACTGGGTTTCCCCACGCTGAACCTGCGCGTCTCGCGCCGCTGCCCGGCCCTGTCCGGCATCTTCGTGGTGCAGGTGCACGGACTGGCCCCCGACCCCTTGCCCGGCGTCGCCAGCCTGGGGGTGCGCCCCACGGTGGACGACAGCGGCCGGGTCCTGCTGGAAGTCCACGTGTTCGATTTCAGCGGCAACGCTTACGGTAAACTCGTACAGGTGGAATTCCTGAAGAAACTGCGCGACGAAGAAAAATTCGTCGATCTGCCGACCTTGAAGGCGGCGATCGAGGACGACGCGCGCCAGGCTCGCGCTTATTTCGCGTCCAGCCATCTGGGCCAGGCCGACCTGGCCACCTCCGCGACGGATCGAATTTAGGGGTCCCCCCTACGCGCTGACGCGCGCCCCCCCAGGGGGCGATGCGGGTGGACCGGCGGAGCCGGATCCACCGCATCCTGGGGTACTGCCAAGCTGGCGGCCCGGCCCACGATATTTGTGAAGCTTGCCTGCCCCGCGGACGGGGCTGATGTGCAAAATCCTGTGTTTCCATGGACTACAAGAAAACTCTCAATCTTCCCGATACTCCGTTCCCCATGCGCGGCGATCTCGCCAAGCGCGAGCCCGGCTGGGTCGCGGCCTGGGAAGAGAAGCACCTGTACCAGGCCATCCGCGCGGCCAGCGCCGGACGGCCGCGCTTCGTGCTGCATGACGGCCCGCCCTACGCCAACGGCGACATCCACCTGGGGCACGCGGTCAACAAGATCCTGAAGGACATCATCGTCAAGAGCCGCACGCTGGCCGGCTTCGATGCGCCCTACGTACCGGGCTGGGACTGCCACGGCATGCCCATCGAGATCCAGATCGAGAAGAAATACGGCAAGGGGCTGCCGGTGGCCGAGGTGCAGGCCAAGGCGCGTGCCTACGCGACCGAGCAGATCGACCGGCAGCGCAAGGACTTCAAACGCCTGGGCGTGCTGGGCGACTGGGACCACCCCTACCTGACCATGAACCCGCGCAACGAAGCCGACGAGCTGCGTGCCCTGGGCGCCATCCTGGAAAAAGGCTTCGTCTTCCGCGGCCTCAAGCCCGTGAACTGGTGTTTCGACTGCGGCTCGGCGCTGGCCGAGGCCGAGGTCGAGTACGCCGACCGCACCGACCCCGCCATCGACGTGGCCTTCCCCTTCGCCAATCGCCCCGCGCTGGCCAAGGCCTTCGGACTGCCTTCGATCGACGAGGAAGGCGCCATCGTCATCTGGACCACCACGCCGTGGACCATCCCCTCCAACCAGGCGCTGAACGTCCACCCCGAGATCGACTACGCGCTGGTGCGCGTGAAGACGCCTCAGGCCTGGGGCACGCTGCTGATCCTCGCCCGCGAGCGCGTCGAGACCTGCCTGCAGGCCTGGGACCTGGAAGGCGAGATCGTCGCCACCTGCAAGGGCCTGGCGCTGGACCACATCGCCTTCCACCATCCGCTGGCCCGCAAGGACCCGGGCTACGACCGGCTCTCGCCCGTCTACCTGGGCGACTACGTGACCCTGGACACCGGTACCGGCATCGTGCACTCGGCGCCGGCCTACGGCATCGAGGACTTCGTCTCCTGCAAGAGCAACGGCATGCCGGACGCGGACATCATCAGCCCGGTCATGGGCGATGGCCGTTATGCCTCGACGCTGCCGCTGTTCGGCGGCCTGACCATCTGGGATGCCAATCCCCGGATCGTCGCCACGCTCGAGGAGGCCGGCACGCTGCTCAAGGTCGAGAAGCTGCGTCACAGCTACATGCACTGCTGGCGCCACAAGACCCCCATCATCTACCGCGCGACCAGCCAATGGTTCGCCGGCATGGACATCCTGCCCGCCGAAGGCGGCGGCACGCTGCGCGAACGCGCGCTGGAAGGTATAGCGGCCACCGGCTTCTATCCGTCCTGGGGCAAGGCGCGGCTGCATGCCATGATCGCCAACCGGCCCGACTGGACGCTGTCGCGCCAGCGCCAATGGGGTGTTCCCATGGCCTTCTTCGTGCACAAGGAAACCGGCGAACTGCATCCGCGCACGCCCGAACTCATCGAGCAGGTCGCCCAACGCATCGAGAAAGACGGTATCGAAGCCTGGCAGTCGCTCGACCCGCGCGAACTGCTGGGCGACGAGGCCGACCTGTACGAGAAGAACCGCGACACGCTGGACGTCTGGTTCGACTCCGGCACCACCCACCAGACCGTGCTGCGCGGCTCGCACGCGGCCGACGGCGCCTGGCCCGCCGATCTGTACCTGGAAGGCTCGGACCAGCACCGCGGCTGGTTCCACTCGTCGCTGCTGACCAGTTGCATGCTGAACGGCACGCCGCCCTACAAGGCCCTGCTCACCCACGGCTTCACCGTGGACGGACAGGGCCGCAAGATGAGCAAGTCGCTCGGCAACACACTGGCGCCGCAGAAGATTTCCGACACGCTGGGCGCCGAAATCCTTCGCCTGTGGATCGCCAGCACCGACTACTCGGGCGAGTTGTCGATCTCGGACGAGATCCTCAAGCGCGTGGTGGAATCGTATCGACGCATCCGCAACACGCTGCGCTTCCTGCTGGCCAACCTGAGCGACTTCGACATCGCCACCCAGGCCGTGCCCGACGCCCGGATGTTCGAGATCGACCGCTATGCGCTGGCCATGACGGCCCGCCTGCAGGAAGAGATCACGGCACTGTACGACCGCTATGAATTCCACCCGGCCACGGCGCGGCTGCAGACCTTCTGCTCCGAGGACCTCGGCGCGTTCTACCTCGACATCCTGAAGGACCGCCTCTACACCACCGCACCCGGCAGCGTGGCCCGGCGGTCGGCGCAGACCGCGCTCTGGCACGTCACGCAGGCGCTGCTCAAGCTGATGGCGCCCATCCTCTCGTTCACCGCCGAGGAAGCCTGGGCGCTGGTCAAGCAGGATGCGCTCACCATCTTCACGGAAACCTTCCACGCCGTGCCGGCCCAGCCGGACGCCGAGGCCCTGCTCGAGAAATGGAGCCGCCTGCGCCACCTGCGCGGGGAAGTCACCAGGAAGCTGGAGGAAGTCCGCGCGGCGGGCGGCATCGGCTCCTCGCTGCAAGCCGAAATCGACATCCACGCGCCGGCCTCCGACTACGCGCTGCTTGCCAGCCTGGCCGACGACCTGCGCTTCGTGCTGATCGTCTCGCGCGTGGGCCTGCATGCCGCCGAGGGCGAACTGCGGATCGACGTCGCCCCGTCGGGCCACAAGAAGTGCGAGCGCTGCTGGCACTGGCGCGAGGACGTGGGCATCGATCCCGGGCAGCCCGAGATCTGCGGCCGCTGCGTCGCCAATCTCGAGGGCACGGGCGAACCGCGCGAGTTCGCCTGATGGGCGCGCCTGCCCAGCGTTCCCGGCTGGCCTGGTGGCTGGCCATCGCCGCGCTCATCATCATCGCCGACCAGATCACCAAGGTCGCGGTGGACAAACTGTTCGCCTACGGCGAGCGGCTGCCCCTGCTGCCGGTGCTGGACCTCACCCTGCTGTACAACCGCGGCGCGGCCTTCAGCTTCCTGGCCGGCGCCGATGGCTGGCAGCGCTGGTTCTTCACCATCCTGGCGCTGGGCGTCTCCGGCTTCATCGTCTGGATGCTGTCCCGCCCCGGCCACCAGCGCCTGTTCTCGTGGGCCCTGACCCTGATCCTGGGCGGCGCGCTGGGCAACGTGATCGACCGCTTCATCCACGGCCACGTCATCGACTTCGTGCTGGTGCACTACGGCAACTGGTTCTTCCCGGCGTTCAACCTGGCGGACTCGGCCATCACGGTGGGCGCGGTGCTGCTGATCCTCGACGAGATCAAAAAGAAGAAGCCCACGCGCTGAAAGGAAGCGCCGCCGGGGAAGCCCATCCCCTACGCCCCTCGGGCGCTCCCTCAACGGGGCGGCGCTGGCGGACCGGCAAAGCCCGATCCGGGGCGGACGTGGCCGCGCGCGGCCGGGAGCGGCACAGGGGGGGCCGTATAATGAATCATTCCAACCCTCCCCTACCGGCCCCATGTCCGACCTCGCCAACAAGCGCCTCGTCCTCGGTATGACCGGCGGCATCGCCTGCTACAAGATCTGCGAGCTGGTGCGGCGCCTGACCGAGCGCGGCGCGACGGTGGACGTGGTCATGACCGAGGCCGCGACGCACTTCGTCACACCGGTCACGATGCAGGCGCTGTCGGGCCGGCCGGTCTACGTGGACCAGTGGGATGCGCGCGTGCCCAACAACATGGCGCACATCAACCTGACGCGCGGGGCGGACGCGGTGCTGATCGCCCCCGCCAGCACCGACTTCCTGGCCAAACTGGCGCACGGCATGGCCGACGACCTGCTGACCACGCTGTGCGTGGCCCGCGCCTGCCCGCTGCTGGTGGTGCCGGCGATGAACCGCGAGATGTGGGCCAATCCGGCCACCCAGCGCAATGCCGCCCAGTTGCGCGCGGACGGCGTCACGCTGCTGGGCCCGGCCGAAGGCGACCAGGCCTGCGGCGAGGTCGGTTCCGGCCGCATGCTGGAACCACACGAGATCCTTGAAGATCTGATCGCCCACTTCCAGCCCAAGGTGCTGGCCGGCAAGCGGGTGCTGATCACGGCCGGCCCCACGTCCGAGCCCATCGACCCGGTGCGGGTATTGACCAACGTGTCCTCGGGGAAGATGGGCTATGCCATCGCGCGCGCGGCGCGCGAGGCCGGCGCCGAGGTCATGCTGGTGTCCGGCCCCACCGCGCTGGCCGCGCCGCGCGGGGTGCGCCGGATAGACGTCCAGACGGCCCGCGACATGCTCGCTGCCGTCATGGCGGGCGTGCCGGATGCCGATATTTTCGTGGCTGTCGCCGCGGTGGCGGACTGGCGGGTCAAGGAAGCCAGCGCCAGCAAGCTGAAGAAGACCGACGGCGGGCCGCCGTCGCTGGAATTCGTGCAGAACCCCGACATCCTGGGCACCGTCGCGGCCCTGCCGCGGCCGCCCTATTGCGTGGGCTTCGCCGCCGAGACCGAGGACCTGGCCCGGCACGCCACCGAAAAGCGCGCGCGCAAACGCGTGCCGCTGCTGGTGGGCAACCTGGCCCAGGACGCGCTGGGACGCGACGACACGACCCTGGTACTGTACGACGATGCCGGCGAACATCCGCTGGCCCGCCTGTCCAAGCTCGCGGCCGCGCGGCAGCTGGTGACAGAAATCGGCCGGCGCACCGGCTCGTGAACGATCCGAGGAAGACCGTCATGCCTTTCGACGCGGAACCCCCCAACGGCGACTACGCCGCCTACATCGACAAGATGGTCAATCGCGGCGCCGGCACGCCTGGAGAGCAAGGCCTGCTCAAGACCGGCACCGGCGGCTTCCGGCCCGCGCTGCGGTTGCCGGGCGCGCAGAAGGACACGCGCAGCCCGGGCCAGCAGTACAGCTCCGGCACGGGCATCCCGTCCGCCCCCACGGCGCCTGCCGCGCCCTCGGCCAACATGCCGGCCGGCGTCAGCGAGCCGGCCTCGCCCGCCACGCTGGCGGCCCAGGGCAACAGCGCGATCAAGGGCACCGTCCAGATCCTGCTGGGCGGGCTGTTCGGCGTGCTGGCCGCCAGCAGCATCGGCGCGGCGCTCATGGACGACGATCCGCTCGAACCCTTCAACATCGTCCGCACCATCATCCTGTTCATCATCGCGCGCTCCCTGTTCCGCCGGGGCCGCCAGACGCTGCGCGGCGCACAGGGCATTCCCGGCACGACGCTGCCGCCCTTCGTGCCGCCCAACCGCAATCAACGTTCCTCCCATCGCAACGCATGAAATCCGTAGACCTGAAGATCCTCGACGCGCGCATGCGCGACTACCTGCCCGCCTACGCCACCCCGGGATCCGCCGGCCTGGACCTGCGCGCCTGCCTGGAAGCCCCGCAAACCATCCAGCCCGGCCAGACCGTGCTGGTGCCGACCGGCCTGGCCATCCACATCGCCGATCCCGGCTACGCCGCGATGATCCTGCCCCGCTCGGGCCTGGGCCACAAGCACGGCATCGTGCTGGGCAACCTGGTCGGACTGATCGACTCCGACTACCAGGGCCAGTTGATGGTCTCGACCTGGAACCGCGGGCAGGAAGCCTTCGTGCTCCAGCCCATGGAACGTCTCGCGCAGATGATCATCGTGCCGGTGGCCCAGGTCAGCTTCAACGTGGTGGACGACTTCACGGAATCCGACCGCGGCGCGGGCGGGTTCGGAAGCACCGGCAAGCATTGATGTAGATGGCATCCACGACCAAGGCCGGACCGGCGCGGCCCGACGCGGACCTGGAAGCCGTCCGCATCTACGAAGCGCTGCGCAAGCGCATTTTCCAGGGCGGCATCCGCCCCGGCGACGAACTCAACCAGGTCCACATCTCCCAGGAGTACGGCGTCAGCCGGACACCGGTGCGGGAAGCGCTACGCATGCTCCAGGCAGACGGCCTGGCCGAGGCGCGGTTCAAGTACCGGATGACGGTGACGCCGGTCACTGCCGAGGAAATCGACCAGATCTACGGCCTGTGGATCGCCAGCCAGGCCGTCGCCACGCAGATCGCCTTCAGCCGGCTCACGCGCGCCGATCTGGCCGCGTGCCGCAAGGTGCTGGAGAAGATGTCGCGCCTGAACGGCGAAGTGTCCTCGCAATGGCGCGCCCTGCACGAGGAGTTCCACGCCATCCTCAACCGCCCGGCCGGCAAGATCTTCTGCGAGAAGATCGAGGAGTATTGGCACCGCACCGAGCGCGCCCGCTTTTCGCTGGAACAGACCTCGCCCTCGCTGTTCGGCGACGACCGCGCGGACCATGGCGGCCTGCTCCAGGCCTACGAGACCGGCGACATCAGGGCGGCCCAGCGCATCAACACGCACCAGCTCGTGCGGTCGGCCACGGCCTCCATCGGCATCATCGACCCCGGCTACACCCCCGTCTGCATCCGGAATGCCCTGGAAGCCTTGCAGATCGCACTCTGACCCGCGTCAATCCATGAAGCGGCCGCCGGACATGTTCAGTGTCTCGCCGGTGATGTAGCCGGACTGGCGCGACGCCAGGAACAGCGCCGCCGCCGCGGCCTCCTGCGAACGGCCGACGCGTCCCACGGGTATGCCCTTGACGACGTGGGCGAGTTCTTCGCCGGTCTTGTGGACCTGCACATCGAACAGCGCCGTCGCCACGACATTCACGGTCACCCCCGAAGGCGCCAGTTCCGCCGCCAGCGAACGCGAGAAAGCGATCAGCCCCCCCTTCGCGGCCGCATAGGGACTCACGCCAGGATGAACGCCGGTCTTGCCCGACATCGAGCAGAACGACAGCAGCCGCCCGTACCCCCGCCCGGCCATGCGCCGCGCCGCCTCGCGCAACAGCAGGATGGGCAGCAGCAACTCGTCGCGGAGGACCCGGCCATAGACCTCGTGCTCCAGGTCGAGAGCCTTGCCCACCGACACCGGCGGCGACACATAGGCGACCACGTCCAGGGGACCATTGGCGGCCTCGCAGCCGTCCAGAAAGGCGGCGATGGCCGAGGCATCGTCGACGGCGTGGGGAGGCACGCGGGATCCTCCCTGCCCTTCGGCGGTCAGATCGCTCGCGTGCACCCTGGCGCCGTTCGCCTCGAAACCCCGGACCACCGCGGGCCCCACGCCGGCCCCGGCCCCCAGCACCAGCACCGACAGGCCGGCCACGTCGGCCACGGGCGGGAAAGATTGCTTGTCTGCCTGCATGGTTCTATTCCTGCATCTTGATGTTGTACTTGGCGATGACCTCGCCATAGCTGCGGAACTCCCGATCGACCACCTCGCGCATCTGCGCCGTGGTGGACGGCCGGACGGTCAGCCCGAACTTGTCGAGCTCGCTCCGCACGTGCGGCTGTTCCACGCTGGCACGGATATCGCGGTACAGCTTCTCGGCGACCGGCTCCGGCACTCCCGTGGGCAGCATGAAGCCGTACCACGCCTCGGTCGAGAATCCCGGCACGCCCAGTTCGCCGAACGACGGAATGTCAGCCGCGTGGGAGTTGCGCTGCGGGGCCGCCACGCCCAGCGCCTTCAGTTGGCCGGAGGCCAGGTAAGGCTTGACGGTATGCGTGGCGACGAAGAAGGCATCGACCTGGCCGCCGATCAGGTCGGTCACCGCCGGGGCCGTTCCCTTGTAGGGCACGTGGAGGAACTCGGTCCCCGTCATCTGCTGCATCTGGGCCAGGAAGATATGGGAAGGCGACCCCATGCCGGCGCTCGCGAATGCCAGCTTGCCCTTGTTCGCCCTGGCATAGTCCAGGAACTCGCCCAGGGTGTTGAACGGCGATTTGGCCGACACCACCAGCGTCATGTCGCCATAGCCGGCGATCAGCAGCGGCTGGAGGTCGCGCATGGGCACGAAGGCATCCGACTTCATCAAATGGGCCGTGACCGAGATATTGGTCGCCATGACGCCGACGGCATAGCCATCCGCGGGCGCCTGCGCCACGGCCTGGGCTCCGACGTGACCGGACGCGCCCAGCCGGTTTTCCACCACCACCGGCACTTTCCATTGCCTGGCCAGGTCTTCGGCCACCAGGCGGGCCAATCGGTCGGGCCCGGTGCCCTGGGTGAACGGCACGATGAACCTCACCGCCTTGGCGGGAAAATCCATCGCAAGGCCCGGCGCCGCCGCGGCCAGACAGGAAAGCAGGACGACGAACCTGGAGACGATACGCACTAGCATGGCAAGCACCTCTCAAGAAACACGTTGTACGGCATCACACACATCCACCCGGCCCGGATCTCCCGGCAGGCGGTCCTTCAGCGAATCATGGTCGCGTCGATCAACGCCCCGACGTCCCGGCACGCATCCAGCTCCATGATCGCGGCAGCCAGGGTATCGGCGCCGGCCGACCGTTGCGCGCCGACGTTCTCCCGGAATTTCTGCAGCAGCGTGCCGATCGGCATGGCGGCACCGGCCGTGCCGGGCGCGGGTTCGCTGCCACCGCGGTAGAGCCGGCCGTCGCCGTCCTCCAGGATCACTTCGGCAAGCAGATTGGACGGCGATGGCCGTGCCGCGCGCAGGATCTCGACGCGGCCCGACAGCAGGGCGCGCAGGGCGGGCGCATCGCGCGCCGGCGCCTCGAAACTGTGCGGACCGATCTCGCCGTTCGTCAGCGCGGCCGCGACGATGTAGGCCAGCGAATGATCGGCGGCCTCGCGCGTGCGCGGCTGGAACGGGTCCGTCCGGATCGCGTGCAGATGTTCGTAGACACCGGGATCGGCATGCACCTTGACATGCGCGATGACGTCCGGCGTTCTCCCCCCCTCCAGCAGGGCCGCGCGCGCCCTCAACGCCGACTGGATCGCGCTCTGCCCCCGGGAGCCGACGGGCCAGCGCTTGAAGCTGCCGGCGCCTATGCCTTCGAAGCGCCGTATCCGCGCCAGCCGGGACGAAGCCTCGCCGGCCTCCTCCCGCGTGACGCCCAGCTTCGCGAAAAACCCGTGGCGGCCCTCGAAGGGGCGCACCACGCCCTCCACGCCGCACAGGGCCAGATAGCATGCCTGGACCGACTGGCGAACGCCGTCGCTGCCGTTGAAACGCTTCCACATGGTCAGTTCGCCATGGGCATCGGGCTCGGACGACTCCACTTCGTTCGAGGGATAGTGCGCGTTCACGGCAATCGAAAACGCATGGCGCAGCTGGGCCCGGTCCAACGCCAGCAGATCGGCCACGGCGGCCACCGCCCCCAACGAGGTGATGCACGGGTAGTCCCACCCCTCGCGCTCCGGATCCAGGCAATCGCTCATCGCCACGATCAGTTCGTAGCCGACGCACAGCGCCCGGATCACGGCCGGGCCGCCGGCCCCCTCCGCCTCCGCGACAGCCATGACGCCGGTGACGATATCGCTGGGATGGGCGCCGCCCTTCGTCCCGAAGTAAAAATCGTTGAAGTCGTAGGCCCGCAGCGGCGCGCCATTGAGCAGGGCCGCGTGCTCGGCGTTCACCCGCTCGCCCGTGCCCCAGAGGCGCGCGCCGCCCGGGACCGGAAAACGCCCGGCGAATTGCCGCGCGCGGCGTGAAGCGCGATGTTCCAGCGCCCCCAGTACCACGCCGAAAGTATCGAGTACGATCTTCCGCGCCGACTCCCTGCAGTGGTCGTCGATATCGAACGTCCGGGCCTCGACGCAGAAACCGGCCAGTTGGTCCAGGAAAGCGTCGGTAGGCGAAATGGCAGTCATGCACCGCTCCTTTGCAGTGGACAGGTCAACGGGTGATGGCGTACTTCTGCGAACCAAGGCGGGAAATGCCCAGCTCCAGGACCTCGCCACCCCGCAGATAGCGTGGCGGCTGCATGCCCAGCCCCACGCCGGCCGGCGTGCCGGTGGTGATCAGGTCGCCGGGCAGCAGCGTCATGAACCGGCTAACGTAGCTGACCAGATGCCGGCAGCCGAAAATCATCCTGCCGGTATTGCTGTCCTGCACACGCTGGCCATCGACCGAAAGCCAGATGTCCAGCGTCTGGGGATCCCCGATTTCGTCCGCGGTCACGAGCCAGGGGCCGATGGGGCAGGCACGATCGAAGTTCTTGCCCTTGTCCCACTGTCCGCCGCGCTCCAGCTGGAAGGCGCGGTCCGACAGGTCGTTCACGGCGACGTAGCCGAACACATGACCGAGCGCGTCGTCTTCGGACACCGACCGGCACGTCGCGCCGATCACGATGCCCAGTTCCACCTCCCAGTCCATCTTCTCCGCGCCGGCGGGCCGGGGCACGTCGTCGTACGGTCCCGACAGGGTCGAGGACGCCTTCATGAAGATCACGGGTTCCGCGGGCTCGGGCAGTCCGGCCTCCGCGGCGTGATCGGAATAGTTCAAGCCGATGGCGACGATCTTGCCGGGCCGCGCCAGCGGCGCGCCCAGGCGCGGCCGGCCCTCGACCCGGGGCAGCCGCTCCACGTCGACCGCGCCCAGGCTGGCCGGCAGGCCTCGCGCCAGGACCTGCGGATCGATATCCGCCAACAGGCCGGAAAGATCGCGCAAGCCTCCCTGCGCATCCAGCGCGCCGGGGCGTTCGTGGCCTTCCAGGCCGTATCTCACCAATCTCATGTCTCGTTCCAGTCAGTAGATGAATGCCAGATTGGCCTGCCATCCGGCCATGTCGAGCAACCGGATGCGCTTCTCGCATATCCGGAATCCCCGCTCCACTTCGCGCAGCGCGTAGTCCACGCCGGCAACGATGGGCCGCACCTCGCCCAGCCCCACCTGGAACCAGTCGCCGGCACGGGTCTCATAGATCAACTGGCTGGTCGACACCCGCCACAGTCCGTCGCGCTCCTCGGCCATGACATTGGAGACGAAGTGCCGCGTGCGCGAGGGCGGCTGCTGGGCGGGAAACCAGTGGTGCATGAGGTGGTGCACGCGCTCCTCGCGAGCGGCCTTGTTGTCGTTAACGATGTCCGCCTGCCTGCCCGGACGCGGTTCCTCGGTCAGAGGCACGACGTACAGGCCGTCGTCGTCGAAAAGTGCCAGCCAGGCTTCGTATTGCTTGTCGTCGAGCAGCTTCGCTTCCCGAAAGACGAATTGGGAGATGTCTTGCAGCATTGATCTGTCCATGGTCGATGCATTCATCGCGATTCAGGCCCCCTGCCCCATCAGGCGCCGCCATTCGCGCCACAACGCCCGCTGCGGCGCCTCGCTCGAAGGCAGGCCGCGA
Organism: Pigmentiphaga sp. MLSB6-MA01; assembly: GCF_058793475.1. Classification (NCBI taxonomy): domain Bacteria; kingdom Pseudomonadati; phylum Pseudomonadota; class Betaproteobacteria; order Burkholderiales; family Alcaligenaceae; genus Pigmentiphaga; species Pigmentiphaga sp. MLSB6-MA01. The sequence continues at coordinate 102,820 of NZ_JBXAFV010000008.1, forward strand.
TAGTCGCCTTCCCCGGTCTGCTCGTCGGTGTCCATGCCGCGATCGAACAGCAGCCATTCGACGCGGTCGGCGCGCAGGCCCTGCGATACCCGGGCGAAGATCTCCGTGTCGTCGACCATGCCGAAACCCGACGGCCCGTAGAAACGTTCCTGGCTGCGCAGCATGCCGGCGTTGAAGGCATCCGGCGCGCCCTCCAGCTCATACGGATAGATGAGCACCTCGGTCTCGTCCACGGAGATAGGACGCCAGACCCGGATCTGCTGGTGGATCATCCCCATGCTGGGGAAGACCGTGGAAGTGGCTTTGGCGGCGATGCGCTCGAAGGCCTCCTGCCCATGCTGCGCATGCAATCCACGATAGAGGTCCCCGAACTCGCCATCGAGCAGGCCGTCCGTGTCCGCGGCGGGAACCTGCGCGAAACCATGGCCGTACCGGCACGACCGGGTAGTCCCGCGAAAGCGCTGCTCCCGCATTTCGCGCGTGCTCCGGCCCTTGTGGACGCCGAAGTCGCCGGTGCTGTCCCCGAACTTGGCCTGCAGTTTTACGAAGGCGCCATGGGTGTGCATGAAGTGATAGGCATCGACGATGTTCTCGGCCTGCAGCTTCCAGTTGCCGGGATAACGGCAGACATAGGGCGTGGAGGCGATCGCGATGCGGCCGGTGGGCGACAGGTCCAGTTTCGCGTCGATGATGTGCTTCATGCTGCCGAGATAGGTTTCCAGCGGCACGATGTCCGGATCGAGCGAGGCGAAGACCAGGCCGCGATAGGACCCCAGGCGCGGCACCGGCTCCAGCCCCTCCGGCTGCTCGAAGTCCGGCCCGTAGCCGCCCGGATCGTTGCGCTCGGACACGAGACGAGTCTTGCCCGACAGATCGAAGACCCACCCGTGATAAGGGCAGCGCAGCTCCTGCACGCATCCCGCGGCCTCGCGCAGCAGCGCGGCGCCGCGATGCACGCAGCGGTTGAAGAAGGCATGCAGTTCGCCCTCCTTGCCGCGCACCACGACGATGGGCTGGCGGCCCACCTGCGCGGTCTTGAAGCTGCCCGCCGACGGCAGTTCGGTCTCGTGCCCCACGTAGACCCAGGTGCGCTCGAAGACCCGGCGCATCTCCAGGTCGAAGACGTCGCGATCGGTATATGCCTCGGTCCTGACGAGGAACTGCCGCCCCGGTTTCTCGCGGACGTAATCGTCGGGATCGATGTCGTATGTCCTTCCCATGCCTGCTCCAGGTGACGCCCCTGCGCGCGCCGTTAGAAAACAAGCGGACAAGCCTTTCCCCTGCCCGGCCCGAAGGGCCAGCACATGTGCCATGAGCAAGGATCGCTGTCGCTTGCGCGAAAAAGTGGATACACTTTTAGTCTGTTGTGAGCACGATCATTTGTCAACCACTTTTGTCGTCGCGCTGCGATGACGCATGGAGGCGAACATGTCCAAAGTCCTGCGCAGGGTCATCGCGGAAAGAAAGACGGTCTTCGGGGGATGGTGCGCGCTGCCATCGATGTTCGGCGCGGAACTCATGGCGGCAACGGGACTGGACTACGTCTGCGTGGACCAGCAGCACGGCCTGATCGACTATGCCGATGTCACGCCCATGTTCACCGCCATCGAACGCGCCGGCGGCATTGCCGTGACACGGGTGCCGGCCTCGGCCGACTGGATGATCGCCAAGGCGCTGGACGCCGGCGCGCAGGCCGTGATCGTGCCGATGTGCGAGACGCCCGCCCAGGCGGCCGCCGCGGTGGCCGCCTGCCGCTACCCGCCCGCCGGCATCCGTTCCTACGGCCCCATCCGGTCGGCGCTGGTGCGCCAGGCGCGCGATACCGCCACGCTGGGCGACGAGCCCATGTGTTTCGTGATGATCGAAAGCCGCCGGGGGCTCGACAACCTGGAAGCCATCGTCGCCACGCCGGGCCTGGACGGCATCTATGTCGGGCCCGCCGACCTGGCGCTGGGTCTCGGACTGGAGCCCGACCTCGACAAGCCGGAAAAGGAACATGCCGACGCGGTCTCGGCCATCCTCCAGGCCTGCCGCCGCCATGGCCGCGTGGCCGGCATCCAGTGTTCCGGCGGCGCCTCGGGCCGCCGATACGCCGACCAGGGATTCGGCTTCATCACCATCGCAAAAGACAGCGCGCTGCTCCAGGCGGGCACACGGCAGGAACTGGCTCGGGCTCGCGGCGACGCGGCCAATCCCGCCGCATCGGGCTACACCTGAAGCGGCCGTCGCGAGATCTCCACATGGCAAAAAATTTACCCGGGTAATATTGCAATTCTATTTTTACCCGGGTAAATTAGCATCACTTTATTTTTTTGTGGTGAATGCCATGCCTGCCCTGACCTGCACCGCCTTCAACGGCCATGGACTGCTCGCGAGCGGCCCCCTTCGCGATGTCGCGCTGGCCGTCCACCGCGCGCCGCGCGGCGCCCCCGTTCTCATCTTCGACGATGCCACGGGGAAGTCCTTCGACATCGACACACGGGGCTCCGAGCACGACGTGCTGGCCCGCCTCGGCCCGATGCCTTGCGCCGCCCCCGAGGCGGCCGCGACCGCCGAGGAAACCGCGGCGCCCCGAGGCAAGGGGCGGCCCAGGCTGGGCGTGGTCGCGCGCGAAGTCACCCTGCTGCCCCGCCACTGGGACTGGCTGAACGCCCAGCCGGGCGGCGCCTCGGTGGCGCTGCGCAAGCTGGTGGAGGAAGCGCGCCGCGCCCACGCGGACCAGGACGGCCAGCGGCGCGCGCGTGAAGCGGCCTACCATTTCATGTCCGCCATGGCGGGTGACCTGCCCGGGTTCGAGGAAGCCGCGCGCGCGCTATTCGCGGGCGACGGCGAGCGCTACGCGGCGCTGCTGGGCGGTTGGCCCGCCGACGTCCGTGACTACGCGCTGCGCCTGGCGGCTGGCGCTACCCCTCGATGACGGCCACGACCTGGCCTTCCTCGACCGGGTCGCCCTCGCCCACCCGCAGCTCCAGCACCGTCCCGGCAGCAGGCGCCGGGACGGGAATCTCCATCTTCATGGACTCCACGATCAGCAGCGCCGCCTCCACCTCCACGTTCGCCCCCACCGAGGTCTCCACCTTCCACACGGTACCGGTGATCTCCGATTGCACTTCGATACGCGCCATGGCGCCTCCCCTGTCGATATCCGCCGGGCTCACGCGGCGTTCGCCGCGGCAGCCGTCTTCATGTCCCGCACGACCTCGGCCGCCAGGCCGGTGTCGATATCCGCGTTGACGAACCGTTCGTTGCGCAGCAACGCGAGGACGAACGGAATGTTGGTCTTGACCCCTTCGACCACCGTGGCGCGCAAGGCCCGTTCGAGCGCCGCCAGCGCGCGGGGACGGTCCTCGGCATGCACGATGAGCTTGGCGATCATGGGGTCGTAATACGGCGTGACGCGGCTGCCCTGGGCATAGCCGGTCTCCACCCGTATGCCGGGACCGGACGGCCACTCCAGCTTGGCCAGCGGCCCCGGCGAAGGCAGGAAGCGCACCGGATCCTCGGCATAGATGCGCGCCTCGATCGCATGGCCGTTCAGGCCGACCGCAGGCGGCAGCACCGCATCGAGCCGCTCGCCCCACGCCAGCCGTACCTGGGCCTGCACGAGGTCGATGCCGGTGACCGCTTCGGTCACCGCATGCTCGACCTGCAGGCGGGTGTTCATCTCCAGGAAATTGAAGCCGCCCTCGCCGTCGTACAGGGTCTCGACCGTGCCGATCACGTCGTAGCGCATGTCGGCCAGGATGCCGGTGACGCGATCTGCCGCGGCATCCAGCGCGGCACGCGGCAGGCCAGGCGCCGACGCCTCCTCCACGACTTTCTGGTGGCGCCGCTGGACCGAGCATTCCCGCTCGTACAGATGACGCACGTTGCCATGCCGGTCGGCCAGCATCTGGAACTCGATATGCCGGGGCCGCTCGACCAGCCGTTCCAGGTAGAGGTCGGCACAGCCGAAGCTGCGTTGGGACAAGGAACGCGCCTGCGCGACGGCGGCCAGGAGCTGGGCGTCGTCATGGGCGGCCAGCATCCCGATGCCGCCTCCGCCGCCGGCGGGCTTGACCAGCACCGGATAGCCGATGCGCCGCGCGGCCGCGAGGGTCGCCTGGGCGTCGTCGTCCAACAGCCCGGAGCTCGGCCCCAGCGGCATGCCGCGCGCGGCCATCAGATCCCGGGCCCGCGTCTTGTGGCCCATGGCCTCGATCCAGTCCGCGCCCGGTCCGATGAAACCCGCGCCCTGCGCGGCCACGCGGCGCGCGAAGCCGGCGTTCTCGGACAGGAATCCATAGCCGGGATGCAGGCCGTCGGCCCCCGTCTCGGCCAGCACGGCAAGCAGCGCATCCTGGTTCAGGTAGCTGGCGCGCGCATCGGCCGGGCCGATCGCGCGGGTCTCGTCGGCCCACGCCAGGTAAGGCAGGTCGCGATCCGCCTCGGAGTAGACGGCAACGGTCCGGACGCCGAGCTGCTTGAGCGCGCGCAGCACACGGGCCGCGACCGCGCCGCGATTGGCCACCAATACTTTATCGAACATGGCGGCCGCTCCTCATGCCGGTTCCCGGGGCGCGCCGCAGGCCACGATACCGCGCTCCACCAGGGCATCGATCTCGCGCGGCGACAACCGCAACTCATCGGCCAGCACCTGCCGGGTGTCCTGGCCCAGGTCCGGGCCGGTATGCATGATCTGTCCGGGGGTGTCGCTCAGCCTGGGCACGATGCCGGGATGGTGCAGCGAGCCCAGCTCGGGATGCGGGATCTCCGGCAACATGCCGCGCGCCGCGAACTGGGGATCCTCGAAGATGTCGGCCATCGTATAGACCCGCGACACAGGCACTTCCGCATCGAGCAGCATGCGCTCGATCTCACTGCCGTCGTGCTGCAGCGTCCACTCGCTGACGACGCGGTTGCAGTAGGGGATGTTCGATCCGCGCGCGCGGATCGAACTCATGCGGGGGTCCTCGATCAGGTCGGGTCGGCCCATGACGGCGATCAGCCGCTCGAAGGTGGGATTGCTGTTGGCGGCGATCAGCACATAGCCGCCGTCACGAGTGGGATACAGGCTGTTGGGCGCCATGTTGGGCAGGTTGGGCCCCACCCGCGTGGGAATCAGGTCCAGTGTCTTGAAGGCGGGCACATAGACTTCCATCTGCGTGAAGGCCGTCTCGTACAGCGCCACGTCCACCACCTGCCCCTTGCCCGTGCGGGTCCGGTTCAGCAGCGCCGAGACCGCGCCGAACGCGGCATGGACCGCCGACAGGTAGTCGGTCGTGGCCACCGCCACGCGCGCCGGCGGCCGGTCGGGATCGCCGGTCAGGTGGCGCACGCCGGCCATGGCCTCGCAGATCGCGCCGTAGCCGGGCCGCATCCGATAGGGACCGGTCTGGCCGTAGCCGCTGATGCGCACCATGACCAGGCCCGGGTTGTCGCGCGACAGGTCCTCATAGCCCAGCCCCAGCCGCTCCATCACGCCGGGCCGGTAGTTCTCGACCAGCACGTCGGTCTTGGCCGCCAGCCGCCGCACCAGGTCCCGGCCCTCATCGCTCTTCAGGTCGATCACCATCGCTCGCTTGTTGCGCAAGGCCGTGGCGGCGTATAGCGACACGTCGCCCACGTGCTTGCCCATGTTGCGCAGCGGATCGCCGCCGGGCGGCTCGATCTTGATCACGTCCGCGCCGAAATCCGCCAGGATGCGCCCGCAGGCCGGGCCGGCCACCGTGGAGCAGATCTCGATCGCCTTGTAGCCGCTCAGCGGGCCGGGATGCCCGGTCAGCCTGGCATTGCTCATTTGCCCGCCCCCAGCAGGCCCAGCCTGGCGACGATCTCGCGCATGCCCTGGTACTCCTCTTCGTAGAACCGCGCCGCGTCGCGATGCCCCATGAAATTGGGCCGGCTCTGGTTGGTCTCGGCCAGTTGCTCCCACATCGGCGACTGGCTCATGCTCCGGCACATGTCTTCCCAGTACTGGATCTGGTCCTCGGAGATGCCTTTGGCGGCGACGATGCCCAAGGCCGAACTGAACGTCGAGTCGATGCCCTGCTCCTTCCACGTCGGCACGTCGGCGAACTGGCCGCCCAGCCGCTGGCCCGCGCTGACCGCGAGCACCCGGATCTTGCCCGCCTTCTTCAACGCGATGACGTTGGGCGTGGTCGCGGCCACCACGTCCAGGTGGCCGCCCACCAGCGCGACCATGGACTCGGCCGAGGACTTGAACGGCGCCACCACGAGTTTGCGCACGTCCACCCCCGCCGCGCCCAGCGCCTTGGCCGTGCCGATGTGGATGTGGTTGCCGATGCTGGTGGCCACGCCCATGCGTTGGCTGGTGGGATCCTTGCGCAGCCGCTCGACCAGGTCGGCCGCGGACTGTACGGGCGACTCCGTACGCACCGCCGCCACCACGAATTCGTCCTGGATCACGGCGATGGGGGTCAGGTCCCGATGGGGCAGGATGTCGAGGTTGCCCGTCAGGTAGCTCGAAATGTAGCCGTGGGAATTGATCGACAGATAATGCGGATCGGCGCGCTTCTGCAACAGCACCTCGAAGGCGATCTTGCCGTTCGCGCCCGGCTTGTTGGTGACCAGGAAGGCACGGCCGCCCGGCACATGGCTCTCGTCGTAGAACTGCTTCATCGCCCGGCCGGTCTGGTCCAGCGCGCCGCCCGGCCCGGCCGGCACGACGAACTCCACGTTCTGGTCCGGCCGCCAGGCGGCCCACGTGGGCCGTGCCGCCGCCCCCAGCAGCAATCCTCCCATGCCCGTCCCCAGCGCGGCGATGGCGCGGCGGCGGCCCTGATAGATAGTCTCCATGCTTCCCTCCTGACGGGAATGTGTTCTACGCGATCACTTCGGTCTCCAACAAACGGCGGATCTCCCGCCAGTTCTCTTCCAGGCGACTGGCGAAAAACTGTTCGGCGGCATCGGCATCGCCGCGCCGGATGGCATCGATGGCGCCGCGCCACAGGACGATGGAACGGCGGCGCCGCTCCGGGGACTTCAGCCCCAGGCTGGTGTAACGCAGCATCTGCATGGACAGCGAAGCGATCAGCGGAAACAGGCGTTCATTGCCGCACAGCGCCGCGCACAGCAGGGTCATCTGGGCCGCGGTCTCGCCGTAGCGGCGCGCGGCGTCCGGATCCTCGGCCGTCTCGCGCAGGGTGCCGAAGCCGATCTCCAGCAATTCCAGCAAGCGTTCGGGACGGTGCCCGGCCGCCAGGCGTCCGACCAGCCGCACCAGGCTGGCGCGGACCTCGAACAGGTCCTTGATTTCCTTTTGCGCCAGGAAGGTTGCCCGGGCACCCCGCCGGGCGTGTATGCGCACCACGCCCTCGCGCTCCAGCAGGCGCATGGCTTCGCGCACCGGGCTGCGGCTGACGCCGAACTGCTGGCCGATCTCCTGTTCGCGTATCCATTCGCCCGGAGCGATGGCATGCGAGATGATGCGGTCGCCAACGCTGGCCGCGATCTGCTCGGGCAGCGTCAACGTATTGGACGGCCCGGCGAACACCCACCAGAACGCGATGGGCGTGCCGCGGTCCTCTTCGAAGGCCTGCAGGAACGCCGCGGCGCGGCTGGTGTCCGGCGGCGCCGGCCGCGCCGGTGTCACGGGCGCACTCCCGCGCGCAGCTTGGGCCCCAGCGTGGTCCGCAACCGCCCCTGCGCGGCGTCGATAAACTGACACAGGTAAGGCCGCGTCTCGCGCGGGTCGATCAGGTCCTCCACCGCGAAAGCCTCGGCAGTGCGGAACGGCGAAGACAGCGCCCGCAGCTCGGCCTCGATCTCGGCTTCGCGCGCGGCCGGATCGGCGGCGCCCTGGATGTCGGCGCGGTAGGCCGCCTTGACTCCCCCTTCGATGGGCAGCGACCCCCAACTGGCGGACGGCCAGGCAATCTTGAAATTCAATCCGGAACGGTCGATCACGCTGCCGCCCGCGACCCCGAAGCACTTGCGCACCAACACCGTGTAGATCGGCACCGTGGCCTGCGCCAGCACGTAGCGCTGCTGGATGCCGAAGCGCATGATCGCCTCGGATTCCGATTCGACCCCGATCAAAAGGCCCGGCACGTCCACGAAGAAGACCAGCGGGATGTTGAAGGCATCGCACAGGTCGATGAAGTGCGTCTGCTTGCGCGCCGCCTTCACGTCGACGATGCCGCCAAACATGGGATTGTTCGCCACCACGCCGACGACCTTGCCATTCATCCGTGCGAGCATCGTAATGACGGCGCGGCCGAAACCCGGCTGGATCTCGAACTCCGACCCCTGGTCCACGACCATGCCCACCAGTTTCTTCATGTTGTAGGCCTGGCGTTCGGAACGGGGAACGATGTCGACCAGCGCATCCTCGCAGCGGTCCACCGGATCACCCGACATGAGCACGGGCGGCAGTTCCCAGGCGTTCTGCGGCATGTACGACAGGAAACGCCGGATCTGCGCCAGGCAGGTTTCCTCGTCCGGCGCCACGTTGTCGATCGTGCCGGCGGTGTCGGCGGCGATCTTGGCGCCGCCCAGGTCGTTCTTGTGCAGCTTGACGCCGAAGGCGCGTTCGACCACCGGCGGGCCGGCGGCGAAGATCTGGCTGCTGTCGCGCACCATGACGGTCCAGTGGGCCAGCATGGCGCGCCCCGCCGGGCCGCCCGCCACCGTGCCCATGACCGCGCTCACCACGGGTACCATCCCCATCAGCGAGGCCGAGCGCTCGAAGCCGTCCTGGCCGTAGCCGGGCGTGACCGAATAGCCCTTGCGCTTGACCGTGTTGACGGTACCGCCGGTGCCGTCGATCAGGTTCACCAGCGGAATGCGGTAGTGAAAGGCCAGGTCCTCGACGAAGCCGCCCTGCCCGCCCTTGCGGCGGTCGCTGCCGAAGCCGGTACCGGCGCGGATGGTGTAGTCCTCGCCCCCCACCGCCACGGGCCGGTCGGAGATGCGCCCCAGTCCCATCACATAGGGCGCGGGCTCGAAGCCGGCCAGCTTGCCTTCCGTATAGACCGCCCGCCCCGCCAGTTGCCCCACCTCCTGGAACGAGCCGGCATCCAGCAGCTTGTCGATGCGTTCGCGCACCGTCAGCTTGCCGGCATCGTGCTGGCGCGCCACCGACGCCTCGCCGCCGCATGCCCGCGCCAGCTCCCGCCTGCGCCGGATCTCGTCCGCCTCCGCCCGCCAGCTCATGCCGTCTCCTCGGATCGGTGAATGTCAGATCACTATAATTGCCTGCTTTATTATTGTCGACAATATTATTGGATATCTAAGCCCATCTCAAATCCGCTCCTCCCAAAAAGAGTGCTCTATTGAGCCTAGTCTGACTTTGAGAAACTCCGATGTGACGCTATATCTGAACACTCCACCCTCAGGGATGCGCACCCGCCTTCCAGGTCATTCAAGAATTCGCATATTTATGCAAGTACAAGCATAATTTGAACTATGAAGCCTCTCAGGTTCGTTGATTCCAGCCAAAGGGATCTACGCGAGATGCCCGTGGACGCGAGACATGCGTTGGGCCTTGAGCTAATGGCAGTGCAGTACGGCGCAGAACCAGCAGATTTCAAACCCCTGCCCGGTGTGGGTGCGGGAGCATACGAAATACGTTACCGGGATACCAGTGGCGCCTTCCGCGTAATTTACGTCGCCAAGTTCGCCAACGCTATCTACGTGCTGCACGCCTTCCAGAAAAAGCCCCAGAAAACGCCGAAACCGGATCTGGACCTGGCGGCTGCCCGCTACAGGAAACTGATCGGAGCACTGAAATGAACAAGCAAGACATCACCATCACCGAAGGTAGCGGCAACGTCTTCATGGATCTGGGCTTCGATCCTGCTGAAGCCGAAGTGATGAAGCTGCGCGCCGAGGTGATGATTCGCACGGCGCAGCGTCTCAAAGAGCAAGGCTGGACGCAGGCCGAGGCCGCTCGCCATCTTGGAATTACCCAGCCGCGCGTTTCTCGGCTGATCAAGGGCAAGGTTGAGGATTTCAGCCTGGATATGTTGTTGACGTTGGCGGCACGGGCGGGATTGCATCCGGAACTGCGGTTCACTGCATGATGGCCTAGACGAGCGGCGCGGTCGGGCGCCGCTCCCTGCCGCGCCTACTTGCTCCTGCCTTCGCCCTCGTAGGCGAACTTGCCGTCGCGCACGATGCCCATGACGCGCGAGCGCTCGTCGAAGCCCTGATGGTCGCTGGCCGAAATGTTCAGCACGCCGTTGGGCACGGTCAGGTTGGAGGTCGACTCGATCGCGTCGCGCAGCGCGGCGCGGAACGCCGGCGTGCCCGGCTTGGCGCCCGTCTTCAGCGCGCGGCCCACCGCGTCGTCCAGCAACATCCAGGCGCCCCAGGCGTCGCCCGCGAACTGGGTGACCGAGCCGGCGCCGAACCTGGCTTCATAGCGGTCGACGAACTCGGTCGCCACCTTCTTGACCGGGTGCGAAGCGGGTAGACCGTGCGCCACCACGCCTGGGCCGGTCGGGAACAGCGTACCCTCCACGGCCTTGCCGCCCAGGCGCAGGAACTCGGGCGTGGCGATGCCGTGCGTCTGGTAGAGCTTGCCCCGGTAGCCGCGATCGACCAGGGTTTTCTGCGGCAGCAGCGCCGGGGTGGACGACGCGGCCACCAGGATGGCGTCGGGCTTGGCCACCATCAGCTTGAGCACCTGCCCGGTCACCGAGGTATCGGTGCGGTTGTACCGTTCGTTCGCGACGACCTTGATGCCGGCCTTCTGCGCCAGCGGCGAGAACTCGTTCCACCAGCTCTCGCCGTAGGAATCGTTGAAACCGATGAAGCCGACCGTCTTCACCCCGGCCCGGACCATGTGCCCGACGATGGCGCTGGCCATGAGCGAATCATTCTGCGGCATCTTGAAGGCCCATTTGCGCTTGGGGTCGGCATGGGGCTCGATGATGGAGGCGTTGGCCGCCAGGGCCACCATGGGCGTCCTGCTTTCGGCGATCACGTCCAGCACCGCCAGCGCGGCCGGCGTGGTGTTGGGGCCGACCAGGACGTCGATGTGCTGCTCGGACGTGAGCTTGCGCACGTTGGTGACGGTGTTGGTGGGGTCGGACGCGTCGTCCAGGATGATGTAGGTGGCCTTCTGGCCGCCCAGCGTGGGCGGCCACATCATGACCACGTTCTTGGAGGGAATGCCGATCGCCGCCGCCGGGCCGGTGGTGGCGAGGTCGATGCCGACGGTGATGTCCGCTCGCGCGGCCGACGCCAGCGCCAGCCCGGCCAGCAGGAAGCCGCGCAATGCCCATGATTTCATTTGAACCCCCGGAATGAGAACCGGCCGGAAAAAACCCACGCGGCGGGGCCGGCCATGTCCGCTAGTTTACGCCGCCGGGGGGCCGGCGGACGGGTCACTCCCGGGTCATTCGAGCAGGTCCGCCCCCAGTTCCCCCGAGGCGATGCGCACATCGACTTCCGCCTGCATCACGGCTTCGAGCAGGTCCAGGTAGGTGTTTTTCTTCTCCGCCACGGCCTGGATCGCATCGACCAGGTCGAGGATGCTGCCCCGGCCCAGCGTGTAGGAATCCTGCGCCATCTGCCGCAATTGCGGGACCATGGACAGTCCTTCCTTCTCGAAGCGGTCGGCCAGTTGCTGGCGCCGGTTGAGCTGTTCGGTGGCGCGGCGCAGTTCGCTTTCCGCGGCCACGACGATGGCGCGGCTGCGCAGGCGCATGCCGTCGGCCTCGGCGGCGGCGCGCGCGATGGGCCCCTGGTTGCGATCGAACAGCGGGATGGCTACCGACACGCCGTACTCGGTGCTGCGGCCTTCGCTGTTGTTCAGCCGGCCCACCATGAAGGTAGGCGTGGGATAGGCCTGGCGCCGCTCGGCTTCCAGCTGCTTCTCGGCGAAGGCCTGCTGGGCCAGCGCCGCGCGCACCGTCGGCAGGCGGTTCTGCGCCTGCGGCCAGATGGCGTCGAAGTTCAGGGCGGTCCAGTGCGAGACGATGGAGCCGGCCGCGCGCGGCCGCCACGCCGGCGCGCCCACGGCGGCCGCCACCCGGGCCGACGCCTGCAGCGTCTCGGCCTGGGCCTGGGCCAGTTGCGCGTCGAGCGAGGCGCGCTCCACCTCGAGCCGGGTCAGGTCGTAGCGGCTGCGGGCACCCGCCTGGACCTGGCCCTGCACGATGCGGAACGCCCCCTCCAGGTCATCCTTGGCGTCCAGCCAGCGCTTCTCCCGTTCCTGCGACACCAGCAGCGACATGAAGTCCCGCGCCGCATCCTGCAAGGCCTGGGCATAGATCAGGCGCAGTTGCGCCCGGGCCGCGTCGACCCCGCTCCTGGCGCTCTCGATCCGGGCCCCGCGCTGGCCGAAGATGGGAATGTCCTGCGAGATGGTGGTTTCCTTCTCGCCGCGCTTGTGGGTGTAGCCCACGCTGGGGTTGGAGAAAGTCTGGGCCGTCATCAGGTCGGCCTCGGCCATGGCCACCTGGGTGCGCTCGGCCTGCAGCGCGGGACTGGAGGTCTTCACCAGCTCCAGCAACTGGGGCAGCGACACATCGGTGCCCAGCGCCACGGGAAGATCGGCGGCCCGCGCCGCCGGCAGGCAGAGCGCGACCAGCAGGATACCTAGATACTTACGCATTATCGTTGTCCATAGTTGCCGTGTCGCGCTCCTCGGCGGTCAGCATGCGCCGGGGTCCCAGCCAGGCATACAGCACCGGCAGGACGAACAACGCCACCAGCGGCAGCACCGCCATGCCCCCCACCACCACGGAGGCGAACGGCCGCTGGGTCTCGCTGCCCACCCCGGTGGACAAGGCCATGGGCAAAAGGCCGATCAGGCCCAGCAACGCCACCATCAGGATGGAGCGCATGCGCTCGGCGGCCCCCTCGACCAGCGCGGGAACCAGTGCCACGCCTTCGCGCCGCAGGTTCTCGACCGCGCTCAGGACCAGCAGGCCGGCCAGGGCCACCTGGCCCAGCAGCGCGATGAAGCCGATCGCCGCGCTGATGGACAGGTCGATGCCGGTCAGGTGCAGCGCGATGATGCCGCCTATCATCACGAACGGCGCGGTCAGCAGGATGATGCTCGCGCTGCGGGCGCTGCCCAGGGCGCTGAAGAGCAGGACGAACACCACCAGCAGCGACAGCGGCACGACGATCTTCAGGCGCTCCGAGGCCCGCTGCTGGTTCTCCCACTGGCCGCCCCACTGGGCGATGTAACCCTCGGGCATCTTCACATTCTTCTCGAAGGCGGCGATGGCGTCCTTCACGACCGAGCCCATGTCGCGTCCCTGGACGTTGAACTTCAGCGCCATGTAGCGGGCGTTGCCCTCGCGGAAGATCGAGGAGTTGCCCACCTTGAAGCTGACGCTGGCCAAGGCGTGCAGCGGCACATAGGTGCCGTCGGGCGCGGAGACCTGGATTTCGCGTATGCGCGCCTCGTCCATCCGGTCCGCGTACGGCAGGCGCACCCGCACGGGTACGCTGCGCTCGCCTTCCCAGGCCGTCGTGACCACCTTGCCTGCCAGCGCGGTCTCGACCGCGGTGTCGGCCACTTCCATGGAAATGCCGTAGCGGGCCAGCGCGTCGCGGTTGAATTCGATGTGCAACTGCGGAGCCGGGGCGTCGCGGTAAAGATCCAGGTCGACCACGCCTTCGATATGGCTGACGGCCTCCTTGGTCTGCTGCAGGATGCCGCGCATGGTCTCGATCTCGGTGCCGAACACCTTCAGCACCACATGGCCGCGCGCGCCCGAGGTCGATTCCTCGACGCTGTCGCGGATGGGCTGGGCGAAGTTGAACTGCACGCCCGGGATGTCGGCCAGCGACTGGCGCATCTGCGCCACCAGCTCATCCTTGCTCAGGCCCTTGCGCCACTGCGCGCGCTCCTTCAGCCGCACCAGCACCTTGGCGACGTTGATGGTCTCGTTATCGGTACCGTCCTCCGGCCGCCCCTGCTCGCTCGTGACGGAAATGGCCTCGGGCACCTCTTTCAGCCGCATGCGTATGGTGCGCAGCAGCTCCTGCCCTTTCTCCAGCGAAATCGAGGGCGGCATCTGCACCAGCACATAGGCATCGCCCTCGTCCAGCTCCGGCAGGAACTCGGTCCCCAGGTGCGAGCCGGCATAGAGGGCCAGCAGCAGCGCCACCATCGCCACGGCGAACACCTTGCGCCGGTTGCGGCCGCTTTCCAGCACCCGCGCGATCCACCGGGAATAGGCGTGATGCATGCGCAGGAAGACCGCCGGCTCGGGCGCCACCACGTCCTTGGGACGCAGCAGCAGCGCGCACAGCGCGGGCACCAGCGTCAACGCGAACACCAGCGCGCCGACCAGCGCGAAGGTGTAGGTCATCGCCAGCGGACGGAAGATGCGCCCCTCGATGCTTTCCAGCGAAAACACGGGGATCAGCGCCGCGATCACGATGGCCATCGCGAACAGCGTCGGCTTGGCCACCGACATGGCGGCCTCGATGATCAGCTCGAACATGTCGCGGCGCGAGGCGGGTTTTCGCAGCCTGGCCTTGTGGATGATGGCCTCGGTCAGCACCACCGCGCCGTCGACGATGATGCCGAAGTCGATCGCGCCCATAGAGATGAGGTTGGCCGGCATGCCCAGGAAATGCAGCCCGACGAACGCCACCAGCAGCGACAAGGGAATGACCACCGCCACGATCAGCGAGCCGCGCAGGCTGCGCAGGAACAGCCACAGCACGCCCACGATCAGCGTCGCGCCGAACAGCAGGTTGTGATAGACGGTATGCAGCGTATGGCCGACCAGGTGCGACCGGTCGTAGCTCGGTTCGATGCGCATGCCCGTGGGCAGCATGTGGGCGTTGATCTGGTCCACCTTCGCGTGGACCTGGTCCAGCACCTTGCTGGGGTTCTCGTCGCGCTTGAGCAGCACGATGCCCTCGACGATGTCGTCCTCGTCGTTCATCCCCACCGAACCCTGCCGCGGCGTATAGGACTGCACCACGCGGGCCACGTCCTTGACCCGGACCGGCGTGTTGTTGTGCACGTCCAGCACGATGGTCTCGATATCGCGCGGCGTGCGCAACAGGCCGATGCCCCGGATGATCAGCGACTGCTCGCCGCGGCGCAGCAATCCGCCGCCCACGTTCTGGTTGGATTTCGAAACGGCGTCGACCACCTGATCCAGCGTCAGGTTGTGCGCCATCAGCTTGGCCGGATCCACCTCGATGTGGAACTCCTTGACGAAGCCGCCCATGCTGACCACGTCGGCCACGCCCTGGATCTGCTTGAGGACCCGGGCCACGGTCCATTCCTGCTCCGAACGCAGTTGCGCCAGCGTGTGGCGGTCGCTGTTGAGCCGGTAATAGAAGATCTTGCCGAGCGGCGTATTGTCGGGCGCCATCTCCGGCGTCACGCCATTGGGCAGGTCGGCCGACGGCAACCGCTGGGTGACCTGCACCCGCGCGTCGAAACTCTTGGTCTTGTCGTCGAAGACCATGGTGATCATCGACAGCCCGAAATAGCTCTCGGACCGCAGCGACATCAGCCCGGGCGTGCCGTTCAGGGCCCGTTCGAGCGGGAACGTCACCTGCCGCTCGACCTCTTCCGGCGCAAGGCCGGGCGCAAGCGAAATGACGCCCACCTGGACGTTGGTGACGTCGGGATAGGCCTCGATGGCGGTATTCAGGAAGGCATAGACGCCGTAGACGGCGACGATGAGCGTGGCGGTCAGCGCCACCAGGCGGCGATGGACCACCAGCGCAATGAGTGAACGCATGGCGGATCCTTACAGCAACTGGTTGGCGGCGCCGTCGAGCAGCAGGCTGCCCTTGGTCACCACCTTGTCGCCCGGCCGGATGCCCGACAACACGGGGATATAGCCGTTGGACGGCTGGCCCAGCGCGACGGTACGCGCCTCGAACACATTGTCCGAGACCTGGACGAACACGATGGAGCGCTGGCCGTCCTTGATCAGCACCGCTGTCACGGGCACCGACAAACCCTCGGTGGCGCGGCTCTGGATGCCGGCCCGGGCCAGCATGCCGGCGCGCAGATTGGGATTGGACTCGTCCAGCGTGATGAACACCTGCCCGCGGCGGGTCTGGGCATTCAGGGCCGCCCCCACGCGCAACACCTTGCCCGCCAGCGGCCGGTCGAGCGAAGGCACCACGACCTGCACCGGCGAACCCTGGGCGATCGTGCTGAGATCGCTTTCGAAGACGTCGGCATTGATCCACAGCGCGGTCGGGTCGCCCACGGTGAACAGCGATCCGGAATCGGGCCCCACCGACGCGCCAGGCGTGGTGTTGCGGTTGATGACGACGCCCGCGCGCGGCGAGCGCAGCAACAGGGTATCGCTGCCGCCGCCCCCCAGGAAGCTGGCGGCCCGCGACGCCACGTCGGCGTTGTGCTGGGCCTCCTGCAGTTTGGCCTCGGCCACGACCAGCTCGGCCTCGATGCCGATGCCCTTCTCCATCATCAGCCGCTGGCGCCTGGCTTCGGCCTGGGCCACCCGCAGCTCGACCTGGGCATTGGCGTAGTCGGCGCGCACGCGCGAGGCGTCCGGGCTGGACAGCGTCGCCAGCGGCGTCCCCGCCTTGACCACGTCGCCCACCTGGGCCTGGACCAGGAGAATGCGGCCGGATGCCGGCGCCACCACTTCGGCCACCTGCCCCTCGCGGAAAGCCACCCTGGCCGGCGCCCAGACGACGTGCGCCGTGCCCTGGGTCCCCATTTCCTGGATTTCCATGTATTGCAGGGAAGCGGGCTTGACGCGGACCTGGCCGGGCGCGAGCGGCGCGGCGTTCTCGGTGGGAGCGGGGGGAGCTTCTTGCTTGTCCGAGCAGGCCGCAAGGGCAAGCAGACAGGTGACAGCAACAAAACGGGCAAAACGCGGCATGAGAACCCTTTGACGATTTTACGGCCCGGTTCGGTCGTCGACGCTTCCCACGGCACGACGAACTCGAAATCCGAATCGCGTGATGTTAGCCAGCGGGGGGCAGGCAGGCTATGTACAAAACATTACCGTTTCGTCATGTTACCCAACCTGGGCAGGGTAATCCGGGCCACCAGGCCGGGCGCGGCGTCGTCCAGGTCCAGGGCCGCATTGTGGAGACTGGCGATGGCGGTCACGCTGGCCAGGCCCAGGCCGTAACCCGGAACACGGCGATTCAGCCGGAAGAACCGGGTCCCCACCTTGGACCGCTCGATGGCCTGAATGCCGGGCCCGTTGTCCTGTACCACCAACGAAACGGTGTCGCCGTCGCACCGCGTGCTGACCGTGACGCGGGCGGGGCTGCCGGCGTACTTGATCGCATTGTCCAGCAGATTGGCCACCGCGCTGGCCAGCAAGTCCCTGTCGCCCGCCGCCATGACGTCCTCGTCCGTGCGCACGCGCAGCTCCACGCCCTTTTCCTCGGCCACCGGCTCGTACAGCTCCACCACGTCGGCAACGATGTCATTCAAGGATACCGGTTGGAAAGCCTGGCGCCGCGCGCCCGACTCCGCCTCGGCGATCTGCAGCAGCTTGTCGAAGACGATGGTGAGCTCTTCGATCTCGCGAATGGCGAAGGTCGTGGCCTGGGCCACCTGCGCCGGGTCCGTGCCCGGGCGGCTGGCCACTTCCAGCTTGGCGCGGATACGCGACAGCGGCGTGCGCAGATTGTGGGCAATGGTGTTGGAAACGTGCCGCACGCCATCCATCAGGATCTCGATCCGGTCCAGCATCAGGTTGATGTCGTGGCTGAGGCGCGCGAACTCGTCGTCCTTCCCCGACACCGGGATGCGCTGCGTGAGGTCGCCCGCCTCGATCTGCGCGGCGGTACGGCGGATCGCGCCGACCCGGTCTTCGAGCTGGTCGCGGAACACGATGGCGCCGATGATGGCCAGCAGCACCGACACCACCGCCGCCGCCATCAGCGCGTTGCCCACCAGTTGCTCGAGGTCCTTCTGGTCGCGCATGTCGCGGCCGACCAGCAGGATGGAACCATCGGCCAGCAGCTCGGTGCGAAACCGGCTGTACGAGATGCGCCCGTCCCGCAGCACCTGCTTTTCCACGATCCCGAAAGTGGGTTTGAGCAGGTCGCGGGAAACGGCGATATTGCCGGCCACCTTCTTGCCCGCGGCGGTCGCCAGCAGGTAGACCTCGGTGTCGGAATTGACGCCATCGGTCAGGGTCTCGGTGATGTCGTCGGCCAGCCGGCCCAGTCCATAGGCCTCGAAATGGCTGGCCATCCGGTGGCTGGCCGACACCAGTTGCCGGTCGATACGGTTTTGCAGCACGCCGATGGTCTGCACGTACAGCACAGACAGCAGCACCATCATGAACAGCACCACCGACACGCCATAGCCCAGCGCGAGCCGGAACGCGACCGACTGCCACAGGCGCCGGACGAAGGCCAGCGGTCCGGTCTGGCGGCCGGGATAGTCGCCTTCGGTCACATTCAACGCGGGGCCGCCGAGATCATGTACCCCACCCCGCGCACGGTATGGATGAGGGGAGGCGAGAAGCCGTTGTCGATCTTGTTGCGCAGGCGGCTGATCTGCACGTCGATCACATTGGTCTGCGGGTCGAAACGGTAGTCCCATACCGCTTCCAGCAGCATGGTCCGGGTCACGACCTGCTCCTGGTTCAGCAGCAGATAGACCAGCAGGCGGAATTCGCGCGGCTGCAGCGTGATGGTCTTGCCGTCGCGCTCGACGGTGCGCTTGGTCAGGTCGGCCCGGAGATTGGCGATGCGCAGCTCGCGCACGTCGTCGCGCGCGCTGGCCCGGCGATACAGGGCTTCGACCCGCGCCGCCAGTTCGGAGAAGGCGAAAGGCTTGGTCAGGTAGTCGTCGCAGCCGCCGCGCAGCCCGCGCACCCGCTCGTCCAACCCCGCCAGCGCGCTGAGGATCAGCACGGGCGTGGTCTTGCCTATGCCCCGCAGCGTGGCCAGGATGGACAGGCCGTCCACGTCGTTGGGCAACATGCGGTCCAGGATGATGACATCCCAGGCTTCGGTCATGGCGCGATTGAGCCCGTCGGCGCTGTCGCGGCAGGCCGCCACTTCGTGGCCGGCCTCCTTGAGGCCGTTGCAGATATAACGCGAAGTATCGACTTCGTCTTCGATGACCAGGCAACGCATGGCGGCTGATGATTCCCGACTGATAAGAGGCGCGTAGGGACGGCGCCGGGCTCCTATAGTCTACCCTTCGTTGCCTCGATCGGGGCCTGCCGCCTCAGGCCTCGATGACCGCCTCCAGGAATTGGCGCGTGCGCGCCTCGGCGGGATGGCCGAATACCTGCGCGGACGGACCGTCCTCGACGATGCGCCCTCCCTCGAAGAACAGCGTGCGGTCCGAACTGCGCTCGGCGAACCGCATCTGGTGCGTCACGATGATCATCGTCATGGTGCGCCGCATGGACAAATCCCGCATGATCTCCAGCACGCCCCCCACCAGCTCCGGGTCCAGCGCCGAGGTCACCTCGTCGAACAGCATGACTTCGGGCCGCATGGCCAGCGCGCGGGCGATGCCGACCCGCTGTTTCTGGCCACCGGAAAGCTTGCCGGGGTACTGGTCCAGCTTGTCCCCCAGTCCCACCATGTCCAGGTACTCGCGCGCCCGCTGCTCGGCCTCGTCCCGCCCCAGCCCCAGCACGTGCCGGGGCGCCTCGGCCACATTGGCCAGCGCCGTCATGTGGGGAAACAGATTGAAGTGCTGGAACACCATGCCTATCCTGCCCCGGACCTTGCGCAGGTGGGCCGGGCTGGCCGGGACCTCCTGTCCGCCCCGCCGCCGGGTCCACATCGACTCGCCGCCGACCAGGATGCGGCCGGCATCGGGCCGCTCCAGCGTCATCAGCAGGCGCAGCAGCGTGGACTTGCCCGACCCCGACGGACCGATCAGCGCGACCGTCTGGCCGGCCGGGATGGACAGGTCGATGCCCCGCAGCACCTCGACGTCGCCGTAGCGCTTGCTGACATTCTCCAGGGTGACACTGGCGCTCATGCGTTCTCCTCGATGTGGTGGCCGGACTCAGCCCAGCCGGGCCCCCAGGCGCCTCACGCCCCAGGCCGCCGCCAGGCTCAGCGCCAGGAAGATCAGCCCCACCAGGGTAAGCGGCTCGGTATAGCGGAACGTGGCCGAGCCGGCGATCTTGCTGGCCTGAAGCAGCTCCACCACGGTGATGGCCGACAACAGCGGCGTGTCCTTGAACATGGCAACGAAATAATTGCCCAGCGCCGGCACGATGGGCGGGATCGCCTGGGGCAGGATGACGTCCCGCAGCGTCCGCCAGCGGCCGAGATTGAGCGCCAGCGCCGCCTCCCACTGGGCGCGCGGCACACTTTCCAGGCCGGCCCGGTACACCTCGGCGCAATAGGCGGCGTAGTGCACGCCCAGCCCCAACACGCCGGTGGCCAGGGGCGAGAACCGCACGCCCGTGACCGGCAGCACGTAGAACAGGAAGAACAACTGCATCAACAGCGGCGTGCTGCGCACGAACTCGATGACCAGCGCCGAGGCCCAGGCCAGGGGCCGGAATGCCGCCCGCCGCATCAGCGCCAGCGCCAGGCCCAGCGATACGGCCAGCCCCATGCCCAGCAGGGTGGCCTGCACGGTGACCGCCAGGCCGTCCAGCAACGTGGGCAACACCGCGCGGGCATAGTCCCAATCGAACAGCGGCTGTCCGGCGGCCGTGGTCATGTCCTCCCCCGGTGGCGCGCGGCGCGCCGCTCCAGCAGCCGCATGCCGCCGTTCAGCAACTGGGCGGCGGCAAAATACATGAGCAGCGCGACGCTGAACACCTCCACCGTGCGGAAGGTCTCGCTGCGCAGCAACTGCGCGCTGAAAGTCAGGTCGGTGATGGTGATCAACGACACCAGCGCCGTATTCTTCAGCAACTCGATCAGCAGGTTGCCGGCCGGCGGGAGCATCAGCGGCACGGCCTGGGGCACCAGGATGCGCCATAGCGTGGCCCGCGGCGTCATGTTCAGCGCTACCGCGGCCTCGGCCTGCCCCTTGGGCACGTTGGCGAGCGCGCCGCGCACGACTTCCGCCCCGTAGGCGCCGGTATGCAGGCCCAGCACCAGGATGCCCGCCCAGACCGCGGGCAGCCGCAGGCCCAGCAGCGGCAGCACGTAGTACACCCAGAACAATTGCACCAGCGCCGAGGTCCCGCGGAACACCTCCACATAGCAGGCCGAGGGCCACGACAGACAGGGCCGCCGCGACATGCGCCCCAGGCCGGCCAGCAATGCCACCGGCACGGCCAGCGCGGCGGCGCCGGCGGTGAGCTGCAAGGTGACCCACAGGCCGCGCAACAGGGGCGGCAACAGATCCGCCAGGCCGGTCATGGCGGATCGGGCGCCGGTGCGGGCCCGGCGGCGGGAACCTGCCCGCACAGTTGCGCCGCGGTGACGTCGCCCGGCAGCTCGTTCCCGGTGAAGCCGAAAGGCTCGACCAGGCGCTGGTGCTCCGGCGCTCCGATGAAATGCCCCAACTCGCGGTCGAAGGCTTCGCGCAACGCCACATCGCCCTTGCGGAAACCAAACGCGCCATACCCCCGCACCACCTCGCCGTTCTCGGTCGGCTGGACGAACCCGGCCACCTTGTCGATCTGCCAGTCCGGCACTTTGGCCAGTACGTAATTCAGGGTCAGGGCCGTCGCGGCGTAGACATCCGCCCGCCCCGCCACCACGCCTTCGACCGCGCTGACCACGTCGGGAAACACCACGACCCGGGACGGCGGAACGCCCGCGCGCGCGGCGTAGTCGTTCTGCACCGCCCCGACCACCACGCCCACCCTGGCCGCCGGATCGGCCGCCGCGTCCGCGTAGCCGTGCAGCTCGCGGGGATTGTCCGTGCGCTGGAGAAAACCGTCGCCCACCCCGTAGGTAGGATTCGAAAAGGCGACCTGGCGGCACCTGTCGGGCAGCACGTACATGCCCGCGGCGATCATGTCGAAACGACCGGCCAGCAGGCCGGGGATCAAGGCGCCGAACTCGGTCAGCACGCCCTCGACCTCGCCTATGCCCAGCCGCCCCAGCACCACGCGGGCGATCTCCGGCGCTTCGCCGGTCAGCCTGCCCACCCGGCTGTCCATGTAGGCGAACGGCGCTTCGTTCGCGTAGCCGATGCGCAGCCTGCCGGCCTGGACGGCGCGCTGCAGGCTGTCGGGCTCGGCCGCGGCGCCGGCCCCGGCATCGGCCGCTCCCACCGGGCGCGCGATGCCTGCCAACCATACCGCCGTCCACGCCGCGAGAAAAAAACGAGTCATGAGCTGCCCGGGCAATACCAAGGCAAATCATATCTCTTAATAATATTTCAGTTCAAATCAATTTAAGGCGAATGATCTCGACAGCGCACGATGCCCGGACGTGAAAACGCCCCCGCGCGCGGCGTTGAGCCGCAGGTCGGGGGCGTTGGAACCAGGGGATCGCGGAGGCAAAGCCCCTGGCGCGCGGCGGCAGGCGCCGCGCGGGATGCCGTCAGGCGTCAGGCGGCGCGGCGACGGGAGTCGAAGCGGCGCGCGGGGGCGGCCTCGCGACGCTCGCCTTCCGGACCCGCCGCGCGGGGGCGATCCGCCCACGCCTGGACCGGACGTTCCCGGCGGTCACCCTCGGGGCGCTGGGGACGATCGCCCCAGGTGCGCTCGCCCTGAGGGCGATCGCCACGCGGCCGGGCCGCATAGCCCTGGCCCTCGGGCGAACGCTCGCGGCGGTCGTCCTGGAAGCGCGGTTCGTACCGGCGCTCGCCCTGGCCCTGGGCCGGCTCGCCGTGGCGGCGCTCCGGGCGGTCGCCTCGCGGGCGGTCGCCAAAGGCCGGACGCTCGTCGCGGCTGCGCTCGAATTGGCCACGGCCTTCGTGCTGCCGCTGGCCGCCGTCGCGGCCCTGGTAGCCGCTACGGCCGCCCTGGCGCCAGCCCGGCTTGCCGCCGGGGCCGCCAGGACCACCGCGGCGCGGACGGTCGGAACCGGGCCGCGGCGCACGCTGCGGCTCGAGTCCGGGAATGACCTGGACCGGGATGCTCTGGTCGGTATAGCGCTCGATGGAGCGGACCTTGTGGCGCTCGCCATGCGCGGCCAGCGTGAACGCCAGGCCGTCGCGGCCCGCGCGGCCGGTACGGCCGATGCGGTGCACGTAGTCTTCGGCCTGCATGGGCAGGTCGAAGTTGACCACGTGGCTGATGCCTTGCACGTCGATGCCCCGCGCCGCCACATCCGTGGCGACGAGGACCTGCACCCGGCCGCGCTGCATGTTGCCCAGCGTGCGGGTACGCTGGCGCTGGTTCATGTCGCCGTGCAGGGCCTCGGCGGCGAAGCCCTGGTCGGCCAGCGTATCGGCCAGTTCGTCAGCCGCGCGCTTGGTCGAGGTGAAGACGATGGCTTGCTGGATGTTGACGTCGCGCAGCAGGTGGTCCAGCAGGCGCATCTTGTGTTCCATGTCGTCCGCGTACAGCAGCGACTGGGTGATGTTGGCGTGCTTTTCCTTCTGGCTGGCGATCTCGATGCGCTGGGGCTCGCGCATCATCTTGGCGGCCATGCGGGCAACCGAGCCGTCCAGCGTGGCCGAGAACAACAGCGTCTGCCGGGTGGCGGGCGTGCGCGCCACGATGGCCTCGATGTCGTCGATGAAGCCCATGTCCAGCATGCGGTCGGCCTCGTCCAGCACCAGCACCTCGACTTCGGACAGATTCACTTTGCCGGACTGGACGTGGTCCAGCAGGCGGCCAGGGGTCGCGACCAGCACATCGACGCGGCGCGACAGCGCCTTCAGCTGGGCGCCATAGGGCATGCCGCCCACGACCGTGGTCGTGCGCAGCCAGCTCAACGCCTTGCCGTAGACACGGGTGGCATCCGAGACCTGCTGAGCCAGTTCGCGCGTGGGGGTCAGCACCAGCACGCGCACGCCGGGCGAGCGCAGCGGCGAAGCCTCGACCTGCTTGTTCAGTGCCGGCAGCATGAAGGCGGCGGTCTTGCCGCTGCCGGTCTGGGACGACACCATCAGGTCGTGCCCTGCCAGCGCCAGCGGGATGGCCCGGGCCTGGACCGGCGTAGGCTCCGCGAAACCGGCTTCGGTCAGCGCACCGACAATGGCGGGGGCAAGACCGAGTTCAATGAAAGACATGTTCATTCCTTACGTTGCGTATAGCGCAACGCAAGCCTTCCCCCGCCGGACATACCCGGACGCGCGAAAAACGCGGACCATGGCGCCGCCGAAAGACGGTGCCGGATTCATCGAGCCTGGAAAGCTGGCGCTACGCAGCGGAGACGGACACAGCCGCTCCGGACGGATCATCGGCGCCGACCGATATCACCGTGCGCGCAACGCAAAGGGAAAAACGAGGTCAGAGACGATGCAGTTTTCGGTCAACCTACTTGGTTACCGATCGTCTGCATGAAGGCCACGCCGATGTCCGACAGGACGGTGACGTGATTTGTGCAGTACAGCAATCATACCCCAGATTTACCCTAATAGATACCCCCCACCCCAGAACCCTCCCCCACAAACAACAAAGGCCCCCGACAGCCGGGGGCCCAAAGACCCAGGATGCGGTGGATCCGGCTCCGCCGGTCCACCCGCATCGCCCCCTGGGGGGCGCGCGAAGCGCGTAGGGGGGGTCAAATACGGGGGGTCAATCCGCCAGTTCCACCTCCGGCTGGGCCGCGGCCTTGGGCGGCGTGTCGTCGAAGTTGAGCTTGATCTCGTCGTCGACGATGTCCACCGTCACCTTGCCGCCGCTGACCAGCTTGCCGAACAGCAGTTCGTCGGCCAGCGCCCGGCGGATCGTGTCCTGGATCAGGCGCTGCATGGGACGCGCGCCCATCAACGGATCGAAGCCCTTCTTGCCCAGGTAGGCACGCAAGGCATCGGTGAAAATGACCTCGACGCGCTTCTCGTGCAGTTGCTCTTCCAGCTGCATCAGGAACTTGTCCACCACGCGCAGGATGATCTCTTCGTTCAGGGCCTTGAACGAAATGGTCGAATCCAGGCGGTTGCGGAACTCGGGCGTGAACATGCGCTTGATTTCCGCCATCTCGTCGCCCTGCTCGCGCGCGCCGGAGAAGCCGATCACGTTCTTCTGCAGGGTTTCGGCACCGGCGTTGGTCGTCATGATGACGATGACGTTGCGGAAATCCGCCTTGCGGCCGTTGTTGTCCGTCAGTGTTCCGTGGTCCATGACCTGCAGAAGGATGTTGAAGACCTCGGGATGGGCCTTCTCGATCTCGTCCAGCAGCAGCACGCAGTGCGGCTTCTTGGTGATGGCCTCGGTCAGGAGGCCGCCCTGGTCGAAGCCGACATATCCCGGCGGCGCGCCGATCAGGCGCGACACGGCGTGGCGCTCCATGTACTCGGACATGTCGAAACGCAGCAGCTCGATGCCCAGGATGAAAGCCAGTTGCTTGGCCACTTCCGTCTTGCCGACCCCGGTGGGGCCCGAGAACAGGAAGGCGCCGATGGGCTTGTCGGGCTTGCCCAGCCCCGAGCGCGCCATCTTGATCGACGCGGACAACGCATCGATGGCGGCATCCTGGCCGAACACCACGGCCTTCAGGTCGCGTTCGAGCGTGGCCAGCTTGCTGCGGTCGTCGCTGGAAACGGACTGCGGCGGGATCCGGGCGATCTTGGAGACGATGTCCTCGATCTCGGCCTTGCCGATGACCTTCTTCTGCCGCGACTTGGGCAGGATGCGCTGGGCCGCGCCGGCTTCGTCGATGACGTCGATGGCCTTGTCCGGCAAATGGCGGTCATTGATGAACTTGGCCGACAGTTCGGCCGCCGCCGACAGCGCCGCCGACGAATACTTGACGCTGTGGTGGTCTTCGAACCGCTGCTTGAGGCCGCGCAGGATCTGCACGGTCTGCTCGACGCTGGGCTCGTTGACGTCGATCTTCTGGAAGCGCCGCGACAGCGCGTGGTCCTTCTCGAAGATGCCCCGGTATTCGGTATACGTGGTCGCGCCTATGCATTTCAACTGGCCCGAGGACAGGGCCGGCTTGAGCAGGTTGGACGCGTCCAGCGTGCCGCCCGACGCCGCGCCGGCGCCGATGAGCGTATGGATCTCGTCGATGAACAGCACCGCCTTGGGGCTTTCCTTGAGCTGCTTGAGCACCGCCTTCAGGCGCTGCTCGAAGTCGCCGCGGTACTTGGTGCCCGCCAGCAGCGCGCCCATGTCCAGGGAATAGACGCAGGCGTCGGCCAGCACGTCGGGCACGGCGCCTTCCGTGATGCGCCAGGCCAGGCCCTCGGCGATGGCGGTCTTGCCCACGCCGGCCTCGCCGACCAGCAGCGGATTGTTCTTGCGGCGCCGGCACAGCACCTGGATGACCCGTTCGACCTCGCTGTCGCGGCCGATCAGGGGGTCGATCTTGCCGGCCTTGGCGGCCACGTTCAGGTTCTGGGTGTACTGGTCCAGCGGCGACTGCTTGGCCTCGGCCTCGGCTTCCGCCTCGGGCTCCTTGGGCGTGCTGGGGGACTCCAGCTGCGGCTGCTTGGTGATGCCGTGGGACATGAAGTTGACCACGTCCAGGCGGGTGATGCCCTGCTGGTGCAGGTAATAGACCGCGTGGGAATCCTTTTCGCCGAAGATGGCGACCAGCACGTTGGAGCCGGCCACTTCCTTCTTGCCGTTGCCCGTGGACTGCACGTGCATGATCGCGCGCTGGATGACGCGCTGGAAACCCAGCGTGGGCTGGGTATCGGCTTCTTCCGTACCCGGGATCACGGGCGTGTTGTCGTTGACGAAGTTGCGCAGATTGCGGCGCAGGTCGTCCAGGTTGGCGGCGCAAGCGCGCAGCACCTCGGCCGCCGACGGATTGTCGAGCAGCGAGAGCAGCAGATGCTCTACCGTGATGAACTCGTGCCGAGCCTGACGGGCCTCGACGAACGCCATGTGAAGGCTAACTTCCAATTCTTGAGAAATCACGCTTCCTCCATGATGCACTGAAGCGGATGCTGGTTCTGCCGCGAGAAACGGCTCACCTGGTCAATCTTGGTCCTGGCGATGTCCCGCGGATAGACCCCGCAGACGCCGCGACCCTCGTGATGCACCTTGAGCATGATCTGGGTGGCCTGCTCGCGCCCCTTGCTGAAAAATTTCTCCAATACCAGCACAACGAACTCCATCGGCGTGAAATCATCGTTCAACAACACCACCGTGAACATCGGAGGTGGTTTGGTTTTCGACGCTTCCCGCTCAACCAGCGTTGTCTGGTCCGGTTGAGAATCGAACCCGGTGCCCATGCGCCTATTCTATCCACTTGAAAGTGCCCCGCAAGCCATCAGCATACTCCTATATGCCCGGGCCATCCCGAGCTTGACGCAGCTCGACATCTTTCCCATTATTTGGCGCCTGGAGCCTGATTTATCAAGCCCTGGAAATCGTCAACCCACCAAAACTCGCACCTGCGAAGCGCGCAATCGTCTGCCTACGGCACCGGGGGAGCGCGCCTCGCATATGGTTGTAACCAACTACAAGAAGGCATTACGTCATGTCCAGCGATATCAACGAAGGCAAGAGGGGTAGCGGAACCGTCAAGTGGTTCAATGATGCCAAGGGTTTCGGGTTCATCACTCCCGACGACGGCGGCGACGACCTGTTCGCCCATTTCTCCTCCATCCAGATGAACGGCTTCAAGACGCTGAAGGAAGGCCAGAAGGTCACCTTCGAGGCTGCCCAGGGTCCCAAGGGCAAGCAAGCGCTGAACATCAGCGAAGCGGCCTGACCCCCCGGGCCAGACGGCCCGATCTGCTCGCGGTCCGCCGGCATCGCCGCCGGGCGGGCCCGCCCCCTCCTTCCTGGCCGGTCCACCGCGCCGTTGGCCTTGCCGTGGGCCCGATCATGCTACGCTCGCCGGGAGCCTCCCGCGGTGGCATCGCCCCGTGGCCGCCCGCCTTCCTTTTTCCGCTCCCAGCCGACGTCATGACCCGCACACGCTCCTTCCTGCCGCGCCTCGCCGCCCGCATGGGCTCCTGCCTTGCCGCCGCCCTCCTGGCACAGGCCGCCTCGGCGCAGACGACCCTGCCCGTACAGACACTGCGGGCCGGCATGCACCTCATCCACGCCGAGGTCGCCAATACCCCGCCCACCCGGGAACGCGGCCTGATGTTCCGCGAACAACTGGGGCCCAACCAGGGCATGCTGTTCATATTCGAGATGCCCGGCACCCAGTGCATGTGGATGCGCAATACGCTGATTCCGCTGTCGGTGGCCTTCATCGCCGATGACGGCACCATTGCGAATATCGAAGACATGGCGCCCAGGACGGAAAACAGCCACTGCGCTGTCCAGCCCGTCCGCTACGCGCTGGAAATGGAGCGCGGCTGGTTCGCCAAGCGCGGCCTGAAGGCCGGCTCGCGCCTCGAAGGGATCCCCGGCGCGCGCTGACACCGTCCGGGCACCGCCCGGCGCCTCTCGGGGCACTCCCCGGCCAGCCTTGCGCCTGGCGGAAAACTCTTTTCCGGTTTTTCCATTTCAATCCCCACCGGCCGCGTCTACAGTAGCCGGCCGAAGCACGCCCATGGCCGGCCGAAGACAAGAACGCCCCCAGGAGACCCCGCCTTGCGCAATCTGAACGAAGACACCATCACCCAGGCCGTGCTGGCCCGGCACGCCCAGGCGCCGGACGCCCGCCTGAAGGTCATCATGACCAGCCTCGTGCAGCATCTGCACGAATTTGCCCGAGAAGTGAAACTGACCGAGGCGGAATGGGCCACGGGCATCGAATTCCTGACCGCCACGGGACACATCACCGACGACAAGCGGCAGGAGTTCATCCTGCTGTCCGATACCCTCGGCCTGTCGACGCTGGTGACCGCGATGAACCACCGCAAGCCGCCCGCCTGTACCGAAGCCACGGTATTCGGTCCCTTCTTCGTCGAAGGCGCGCCCGACTATGCACTGGGCGACGACATCGCCAATGGCGCCAAGGGCGACCCCTGCTTCGTGCGCGGCACGGTCCGGGGCGTGGACGGCACGCCGGTCGCCGGCGCGGAAATGGAGGTCTGGCAGGCGGACGCCGAGGGCTTCTACGACGTCCAGAACCCCGACGACCCCACCCACCGGGGACGGGGGCGCATCCACTCCGCGCCCGACGGCAGTTTCCATTTCCGTTCCATCCTGGCCGAAGCCTACCCCATCCCCCACGACGGCCCGGTCGGCCGCATGCTGGCCGCGCTGGGCCGCCATCCCTGGCGGCCCGCCCACCTGCATTTCATGATACGGGCCGAGGGCTACGAGACCCTGGTCACCCACGTGTTCCGCGACGGCGACCAATACCTGGATTCGGACGCGGTGTTCGGCGTGCGCTCGTCGCTGATCGCGCAATGGGTGCGGCACGAACCCGGCCCGACGCCCGACGGCGGCGCGAGCGCGCAGCCCTTCTACACCCTGGACTTCGACTTCGTGCTGAACCCGGCGTCCGGGTCCGCCCCCTGATTTCCCTGACTGGAGGACTCATGTACGACCAAGACAAGCTGGCCATACGCGAATTGGTGGAAAACTGGGCGCTGTGGCGCGACGCGGGCGACTGGGAGCGCTTCGCCACCGTCTGGCACGAAGACGGCCGCATGAACGCGACCTGGTGCCAGGCCTCGGCCACCGAATTCATCCGGCAAAGCCGGGAAGGCATGGAGCGCGGCGTCAACATCCTGCACTTCCTGGGGGGCATGACCATCGACCGCGAGGGCGACCGGGCCGTCGTCCAGACCAAGATGACCATTTCCCAACGCGCCACCGTGGACGCCGTGCTGTGCGACGTGGTGTGCACCGGCCGCTTCTACGACTTCCTGGAAAAACGCGGCGGCCGTTGGGGCATGGTCGAACGCCAGCCCATCTACGAAAAAGACAGGATGGACCCGGTGGATCCGGCCGCCCGCCCGGAACTGGACGCGGCGCTGCTGGCCCGCTTCCCCGAGGGCTACCGCCACCTGGCCTATCTCCAGGTCAAGATAGGCATGGACGTCAAGACCACCATGCCGGGCCTGCATGGCCAGGAAGTCCAGGCGCTGTACGCCCGCGGCAAGGCCTGGCTGGCGGGGTCCGCGCGGCCCTGAGGCCCCGCGGGCAAGGTTGCCGCCACCCGCGGGAAGGCGGCAAACCACAATAAGAAGCACCACACAGGAGACAACCCATGTTCCATACCGACCCGAAACGGCCGGGCGCGCTGCTGTGCGCGCTCGCCATGACCCTGGCCCTGCCGGCGGCCGCCCAGGACTGGCCCAGCCGGCCCGTGCGCCTGATGGTGGGCTTCGCGCCCGGCGGAGGCACCGACATCATCGCCCGGATGGTGGCCCAGCCGCTGGCCGAGATCCTGGGCCAACCCGTCGTGGTGGAAAACAAGCCCGGCGCCGGCGGCACCCTGGCCGCGGGCACCGTGGCGCGCGCCGCCCCGGATGGCCACACGGTCTTCGTCATGAACAACGGCCACGCGGTCTCGGCCGCCATCTACCGCAAGCTGCCCTTCGACTCGGTCAAGGACTTCGCGCCGGCATCCATGCTGTGCGCCCAGCCCCTGGTCGTGGCGGCAGGCAAGAACTTCCCGGCCACGGATATCGCCGGACTGGTGAAGCTGGCCAGGGCGCAGCCCGGCAAGCTGAACTACGCGAGCGTCGGCATCGGCAGCACGCAGCATTTCGCCGGCGAACTGCTGCGCCAGGTCAGCGGCATCGACATCGTCCACGTCCCCTACAAGGGCACGCCGAACGCGGTGGCCGCCGTGCTGAGCGGCGAAGTGGAACTGTTGGTGGACGTGGCCTCGCCCCTGCTGGGCCACATCCGCGCCGGCGAGCTGAAGCCGCTGGCGGTGACGTCGCCGCAACGCTATGAAGGCCTGCCCCAGACGCCCACGGCGCTGGAGTCAGGCGTGGCCGGCTACGACGTGACGACCTGGTACGGACTGGCGTTTCCCGCCGGCACGCCCACCGCCGTCGTCGACAAGATGAATCAGGCGGTGCGCCGCGTACTGGCCGACGAGAACGTCCGCAAGCAGACACTGGCGGCGGCCTGCCTGCCCCAGGCCTCCACGCCGCAGGCGATGGCCAGCCACGTCGGGGCCGAGATCGACCGGTGGCGCGCGGTCATGCAGAAGGCGGGCATCGAGCAGCAATAGACGGCGCTCCGCGGCCATCCGGTCCGGGCGCGACGCGCCAGGACCGGATGCGGCAGGAACGCTCAGAGCAGCGTGGCGACCTGATCGAAGGACAGGCGCGGCTGGCGATCGAACAGCTTGGACGTGTCGCCATAGCCCAGGGAGCAGATGAAATTGGCGGCCAGGCGGCCGTCGGGGAAGAACTCGGCATTGACCTTGGCGATGTCAAAGCCGCTCATCGGGCCGCAGTCCAGGCCGATGGCGCGGGCGGCGATGATGAAATAAGCCCCCTGCAGCGTGCCGTTGCGGGCAGCCGTGGCCGCGGCCAGCGCGGCATTGCCCTCGAACATCTCCTTGGCGCCTTCACGGAACCAGATCTGCGGCATGAATTCATAGAAACGCGTGTCGGTGGCGACGATGGCCGTGACCGGCGCGGCCTTGACCTTGTCCAGGTTGCCCGGGCTGAGCGCGGGCACCAGCCGCGCCTTGGCTTCCGGCGTGCGCAGGAACACCACGCGCATCGGCTGGCAGTTCATCGAGGTCGGCCCCATTTTCGCAATGTCGTAGACTTGCCTGAGCTGCTCGTCGGACACGGGTTTGTCCAGCCAGCCGTTCTGCGTGCGGGCGGACACGAACAATTGGTCCAGGGCTTCCTGCGAAATAATGGCCATGAAGGGCTCCGATTGGGCGGAATAGTCGTGAGGCTCCGGATTATAAGTGCGCAACCCAGGCGAAAGGCGCCGGCATCTCGCCGGCAAACGGAAATCACTTTTGCGATTCTGCTAACAATCGAGGGAGGAACATGGACCGCTGGCGCGAACTCGAGCTGTTCGTCCACATCGCGGAGCTCGGCAGCCTGACGCGCGCCGCCGAGGCCGCGGGCCTGTCGACCGCCGCCGCGAGCCGGCACCTGGCCACGCTGGAGCAACGCCTGGCGGCCCGGCTGGTGGAGCGCAACACGCGGCGCCTCTACCTGACCGAAGTCGGGCAGGAGTTCTACCGGCGCAGCAAGAATATCCTGGGCGAAATGCAGGAGGCCGAATCGGCGGTCAACGCCACGGTGCTCAATCCCGTGGGCGACCTGCGCGTGACCTCGTCGCTGTCGTTCGCGATGCGCCACATCGCGCCGCTGCTGCCCGACTACAACCGCCGCTTTCCCAACGTGAACGTCCACGTGATCACGGCCAACCGCTACTACGACCTGATCGACAACGGCATCGACCTGGCGGTGCGCACGCGCGAATACGAATCGGACTCCAACCTGACCATCCGGCGGCTGGCCGAGACACGGCGCATCCTGGCCGCCTCGCCCGGCTACCTGCATCGCCATGGCACGCCGCGCACCATCGACGAACTGGCGAACCACCAATTGCTGCTCTACACCTATTCCAACCGCTACGACGAGCTGCGCTTCTCGCGCGGGGACGACGTCCGCGTGCTGCCGGTGAAGGGCGTGCTGGAAGCCAACGACGGGCAAGTGCTGTGCGCCGCCGCGCGCGAGGGCCTGGGCATCCTGGTCCAGCCCAAGTACATCATCTATGACGACATCGTGGCCGGACGGCTGGTGCCGGTGCTGGACGACTGGGACCTGCCGCGCCTGACCATCAATCTGGCCTACCCGCACCGGCAATACCTGCCGGCCAAGACGCGCACTTTCATCGACTTCATGGTGGAGCACTTCCGCAAGATGGACTTCGATCGCAAGTGGGCCAGTTGAGCCCGGTTGCGTCTGCTTGCCAAACGGACACACCGCGGGCCGACGCCCCGAAGTACCATAGCGGCGCCGCCACGCGCGGCCTCTGCCCCCTCCCTTCGCCCGGCGCGGCGACCCGAGATGGAAGACCCATGACAGAACCGCAACCGGCGCTTGCCCTGACCGAACTGCAACGAGACCTGCTCCGGCTGGCCCGCCCGCCGGCCCGCCGGCTCGCCATGGCCCGCATGCTGGGCGCTGGCGCGGCGGCTCTCGGCCTGCCAGGACTCTCGCGTGCCGGCGATGCCGCGTCCCTGGGCGCCTGCATCGCGCTGCCCGAGGAAACCGCCGGCCCCTATCCCGCCAACGGCGCTGGCCCCACCAGCAGCGCGGCCAACGTCCTGGCCTCGTCCGGCGTCATGCGCAGCGACCTGCGCAGCAGCTTCGGCGGCGCCGGCGGCACGGCCCAGGGCGTCCCCCTGCAATTGACGATCAGGCTGGTCGACGTCAGCATCGGCTGCGCGCCGCTGCCCGGCCTCGCGGTCTATCTATGGCATTGCACGCGCGACGGCGGCTATTCGCTGTACACCCGCGAACTGCGCGACGAGGACTTCCTGCGCGGCGTGCAGGTGGCCGACGCCCACGGCGAGGTCAGCTTCCAGACCATCTTCCCCGGCTGCTACCCCGGACGCTATCCGCACCTGCACCTGGAGGTCTACCCCACCACGGGCGGCGCTCCACGCTACGACCGCAAATACCTGACCTCCCAGCTGGTGCTGCCGCAGGATGCCTGCGGCGCGGTCTACGGCGAAGCGCGGGGCTACGAATCCAGCCTGCATGCCTACGCGCGCATCAGCCTTGCGAAAGACGGGATCTTCGGCGACAACTCGCCGGCCGAGATCGCCGCGCAGACCGTCACGATGAAAGGCAATCCGGCCCACGGCTACGCCGGCCGTGTCGTCGTGGGCATCCTGGGCTGAACGCCGGGCAGGCCGCGAAAACGACGATGCCCCGGGGCGCGAACCGCGGGGCATCGGTGGCGGGCGCCGCCGGGGCGCCGCCGGGGCGGCGCCGGAGCCCGGGAATCAGACCCGTTCGAGAATCACCGCAATGCCCTGGCCCACGCCGATGCACATCGTGCACAGCGCGTAGCGGCCGCCAGTGCGGTGCAACTGGTTGACCGCGGTCGTGGCCAGCCGCGCGCCGCTGGCGCCCAGCGGGTGGCCCAGCGCGATCGCGCCGCCATTGGGGTTCACGCGCGCGTCGTCGTCAGCCAGGCCGAGATCACGCAGCACCGCCAGGCCTTGCGCGGCGAACGCCTCGTTCAACTCGATCACGTCGATCTGGTCCAGCGTCAGGCCGGTCAGCGCCAGCACCTTGCGAGTGGCCGGAGCCGGACCCATGCCCATGATGCGGGGCGGCACGCCGGCGGTGGCCATGCCCACCACGCGGGCGCGCGGCGTCAGGCCATGGCGGCCCGCCTCGGCTTCGCTGGCCAGCAACAGGGCGCAGGCACCGTCGTTCACCCCCGAGGCATTGCCGGCGGTGACCGTGCCATCGGGACGAACCACGCCCTTCAGACGGCCCAGGGCTTCCATGCTGGTCTCGCGCGGATGCTCGTCCTTGGACACGACGACCGGGTCGCCCTTCCGCTGGGGAATCGTGACCGGAGTGATCTCGGCGTCGAAGACACCGGACTTCTGGGCCGCGGCGGCCTTGGCCTGGCTGGCCAGCGCCATGCGGTCCTGGGCCTCGCGCTCGATCTTGTAGTCGGTGGCGACGTTCTCGGCCGTCTCGGGCATCGAGTCCACGCCATACATCTGCTTCATCAGCTTGTTGACGAAGCGCCAGCCGATGGTGGTGTCATGGATCTGCGCGCTGCGCGAGAAGGCCGACTCGGCCTTGCCCATCACGAACGGGGCGCGGCTCATGCTCTCGACGCCGCCGGCCAGCATCAACCCGGCTTCGCCCGACTTGATCGCGCGCGCGGCGGTGCCGACCGCGTCCAGGCCCGAGCCGCACAGGCGGTTGACGGTCGATCCCGGCAGCTCCAGCGGCAGGCCGGCCAACAGCGAGGCCATGTGGGCGACGTTGCGGTTGTCCTCGCCGGCCTGGTTGGCGCAGCCGAAGATGATGTCGGTGACGGCGGCCCAGTCCAGGCGGGGATTGCGTTCCATCAGGGCCTTGAGCGGGATCGCCGCGAGGTCGTCGGTGCGCACCGATGCCAGGGCGCCGCCGTAGCGGCCGATGGGGGTACGGATCGCGTCGCAGATGAAGGCGTGTGTAATCATGTTCTGTCTCGAATGGGGGATAAAGCTGTTCTAGGGGTTGCGACTGACGTTGGTGACCGGGCGTACACCCGCCCAGGCGTTCTGCAATAGCGCGCGGATGGCCGTGCGCTCGATGGGACGCGGGTTCCAATAGGGATTGGACACCGCGATGTCGGCGGCGCGATCGAGATCGGCCTCCAGCATGCCGAGATCCCGCAGGGCAACGGGCGCGCCGTTGTCGCGGGCAAGGTCGTAGAGCCCCGCCGCCGCGTCCTGGGCGCCGATGGCGCGCGCGATGCGCGCCATGGCGTCCGGCACGGCCGGGGCGTTGTAGGCCATCGCATGCGGCAGCACGATGGTATGGCATTCGGCGTGCGGCAGGTTGAAGCTGCCGCCCAGCGTGTGGCAAAGCTTGTGGTGCAGGGCCATGCCGACGTTGCCCAGCACGGTGCCGCACAGCCAGGCGCCATACAGCGCCCGCGAGCGGGCCTCGATGTCGCCGGCCTGCCGCACGATGCCCGGCAGCGCGCGGGCGATGGCCGCCAGCCCTTCCTCCGCCATCAGCGACATGATGGGATTGCTGTCCTGCGCGTACAGGCCCTCGGCGGCATGCGCCATGGCGTTCATCGCGCTGGTCACCGACAGCCCCACCGGCAGTCCCGTCGACAGCTCGGGATCGTAGATCACGGTACGCGGCAGCACCCGCGCGTCCTTGCCTGTCTTTTTCAAGCCGCCTTCGGTGATGCCGTAGATCGGCGTCATCTCGGAGCCGGCGTAGGTGGTGGGAATGGCCAGGATGGGCAGCCCGGATTCGAGCGCGATGGCCTTGCCCAGTCCCACCGTGGAGCCGCCGCCAATGGCGACGGCGCAATCGGCGTCCAGCCGCCGCGCCTCGTCGCGCGCCTGGCGGGCGGCCTCGATGGGCACGTGCATGACCGCCCCGTCGAAGATGCCCGCCGCCTTCGCCCCCAGCAAAGCCGCCACGCGCTCGGCCAGCTTGCGCTGGCCCGGCGTGGACAACACCAGCGCCCGTTGCGCGCCCAGCAACCCGATCTCCCGCTCCAGGTGCTGCAGCGAGCCCGCGCCGAACACCACGCGGGCGGCATGGGCGTTGTAGACGAAGGCGTTCATGGCGTCAGGCCTTGCGCAGCGGCACGCCGCACAGGCGCTGCAATTCGTCGAAGGACAGCCCGTCGACCACGTCGCTGGCGTAGACGCCATCTTTCTTGATGTCGAACACGGCCAGGTCGGAATAGACACGGCTCACGCAGCCGACCCCCGTCAGGGGATAGGAGCAGGTTTCCACCAACTTGCTGGAGCCCGTCTTGGTCAGCAGGTCCATCATCACGAACACCTGCTTGGCGCCGATGGCCAGGTCCATCGCGCCGCCCACGGCGGGGATGGCGTCCGGCGCGCCGGTGTGCCAGTTCGCCAGGTCGCCCTTGACCGACACCTGGAAGGCGCCCAGCACGCAGATGTCCAGGTGGCCGCCGCGCATCATCGCGAAGGAATCGGCATGGTGGAAATAAGCGGCGCCGGGCAGCGCGGTCACCGGCTGCTTGCCGGCGTTGATCAGGTCCCAGTCCTCCTGGCCCTTCTCAGGCGCGGGCCCCATGCCCAGCAGGCCGTTCTCGGTGTGCAGCAGGACCTCGCGGTCCGCCGGCAGGTGGTTGGCCACCAGCGTGGGCAGGCCGATGCCCAGGTTGACGTAGGCGCCCTCTGGAATGTCGCGCGCCACGCGCTGGGCCATCTGGTCTCGATTCATCTTGTTCATCTGCGTGTTCCTCAGGCGGCCTGTTGGGCGTTGGCTTGGGCCCCGACGGCCACCACGCGCTTGACGAAAATGCCGGGCGTCACGACCGCTTCCGGATCGAGCTCGCCCAGTTCGACGGTTTCGTGCACCTGGGCGATGGCCATCCTGGCGGCGGTCGCCATGATGGGCCCGAAGTTGCGCGCCGTCTTGCGATAGGTCAGGTTGCCCCAACGATCGCCCTTATAGGCCGAGATCAGCGCCACGTCGCCGTGGATGGGGTACTCCAGCACGTAGTCGCGGCCGTTGATGTGCCGCGTTTCCTTGCCTTCGGCCAGCAGCGTGCCGAAGCCGGTGGGCGTGTAGAAGGCGCCCACGCCCGCGCCCGCGGCGCGGATGCGCTCGGCCAGGTTCCCCTGGGGCACGAGTTCCAGCTCGATCTTCTTGGCGCGATAGAGCTCGTCGAACACGTAGGAGTCGGTCTGGCGCGGGAACGAGCAGATCACCTTGCGCACGCGCCCGGTCTGCAACAACGCGGCCAGGCCCGTATAGCCATTGCCGGCGTTGTTGTTCACCACCACGAGATCCTTGGCACCCTGTTCGATCAGCCCGTCGATCAGGGCATTGGGCAAACCGGCGGTACCGAAGCCGCCTACCAATATGGTGGAGCCGTCCTTGACGCCGGCCAGCGCTTCGGCCACCGAAGCCACGATTTTGTTGATCATGTATGTCTCCGCACGATGCCTGCCGCCCGGGACGGGCGCAGGTGGCGTACCTGATTGCAAAAACAAAAAGTTCTATACGCGAACTATTGTTCGAATATTAAACATCGATTATGCACGAGGGGCAAGAGGCCAGAGTCATCATAAGCCGCCACGGCCGTCATTCCGAGCGCGATCCGGCGGGCAGCCCGCGTACGGTGACGCGCACGCTGTCGTAACGGCCGCCCTCGTCCATCACCGTGACCGTATGCGCGCCGTTTTCGGTGAAACGCAGGGAGACCGGGCTTGCGCCGTCGGTGCGGCGGACCGGCCTGCCATCCACCATCCACCACAGCCCGCCCTCGCCCCCCAGCGCCCGCAATTGCACGTCGATCCGGTCCCGCCCCGGCACCGGGCGCAGGATGGCGCCCCCATCGAGGCCTTCCAGCCGCACGCCGGCGCCCGCATGGGCGGCCGCCGCGCATGCGGGATGCCAGTTCGCCGCGCCGGTTCCCGGCAGCATGCCCGCCTCCGCCCATGGCTGCAGGGCCAGGGGCCAGCGCGCGGCCTGCCTGGGCGTGCCCGGCACGCGGCATCCCGGATCCGTGCGCATCCCCGAACGGGGATCGACCCAGACCGTCTCCACCAGGCCGCCCGGCGTCCCGCGATCGGGCAGCGTGGGCGGCACGGCATCGTCCAGCGACCAGGCCTGGCGGCGTTGCAGGCACATGCCGTCGGGCGTGCTGTCGGCCCGCAGGCCCAACGGCCAGCAAACGGACTGGGCGCGCACCGATGCGGGCGGCACGCGGGGCACGGGCACCGCCGACGGCAGCGCCGCCACCAGGTCCTGCAACAACGGTGCGGCGACGTTGGCGCCGAAGAAGCCGGGATTGGGCGTGCCGTCGGGCCGGCCCACCCAGACCCCCAGCGTCCAGGTATCGGTCACGCCCACGGCCCAGGCGTCGCGAAAGCCGAAGCTCGTGCCGGTCTTCCAGGCCAGCCCGCGGCCGCCGGCGTAGAACGGCCGGTCGGGCCGGCCGCCGCTTTCGAGGATGTCGCGCACGATGAAGGCCGCGCCCTCGCTCATGATGCGGGACTCGATGCGTGGCTCATCGGCGGTCAGCCGGACGCGGCCAGCCATGCCGCCACGGGCCAGCGCACGATAGGCGCCCACCAGTTCCTCCAGCGTGGTGCCGGCCCCGCCCAGGATCAGGCTCAGGTTCGGCGCCGCGCCCGCCGGGATGCGCAGGCGCAGTCCGCCCGCGCGCAGCGCCGAGGCGAAGCGCGCGGGACCGATGCGGTCGAGCAGGTCGACCGCGGGCACGTTGAGCGAACGCTGCAACGCCTCGGACACGCTGACCGCGCCGGAGAAGGACGCCTGGAAATTGCCCGGCCGGTAGCCGCCGAATGTCTGCGGCGCGTCGACCAGCAGGCTCTCGGAATGGATCATGCCCTCGTCCAGCGCCATGGCGTACAGGAAGGGCTTGAGCGTGGAGCCCGGCGAGCGCACGCCACGGACCATGTCCACATGGGCCGCCCGGCGGGCGTCCGAGAAATCGGCCGACCCCGCGTAGACCCGTGCCTCCAGGCTGTCGTTGTCCATCACGAGTACGGCCATGGAGACTTTGGGCGGCAGCGTGTCCACGCGGTCCAGCAGCATGTTTTCGACGATGGACTGCCAATCGGCATCCAGGGTCGAACGGACCACGCGCCGGGCGGCCATGGACCCTTGCTGCGGCCGCTGCCGCAGCCGTTCGGCTGCCAGCGGCGCCAGCCAGTGGCCGCGCAGCGGCTGCGCGATCACGCGTTCGATGCGTGCGTCCGCGGCCACCTCGGGGCTCCATCGTCCGCGCTCGGCCAGGCGGGCGAGCACCTTGTCGCGCGCGGCCCGGGCCGCCTCGGGCGCACGGTCGGGACGCAGCCGGGACGGGGCCTGCGGCAACGCTGTCAACAGCGCGGCCTCGGCATGGCTCAGTTGGCGCGACGGCTTGCCCAGGTAGGAACGGCTGGCCATCTCCACCCCTTCCACGATGCCGCCCATGGGCGCGTGGTTCAGGTACAGGGTCAGGATGTCGCGCTTGGACAGATGCCATTCCAGTTGCGCCGCCCGCGCCATCTGGCGCAGCTTGGCGCCCATGCCGCGCGGCGCGCCGCGCAGCGCCGGATCGATCATGCGCGCCACCTGCATGGTCAGGGTCGAACCGCCCGAGACGATACGGCCCGAGCTCGCCCACTGCCAGGCGGCGCGCGCCATGGCGTAGGGGTTGATGCCCCAATGCCAGTAGAACCAGCGGTCCTCGTAGGTCAGCAGCGCCTGGAGATAGAGCGGGGACACGTCCTCGGGCGAGACGGGATAGCGCCAGATGCCATCCTCGCTCGGATAGGCGCGCAAGGGGCTGCCGTCGGCCGACGTGACCACGAGGCCGCCATCGGCCGGCCGAAGGGCCTGGGCCGGCAGCGGATGCATCCGGTCCGCCGCCCACAGCGCCCCCAGCGCGACCGCTCCCGCCGCCGCCGCGGCGACCCAGCGCCGCCTCAGCGCGCGCCTCCGCGCGGGTCGTTGACCACCAGCGGGCCGGAAGACGCGCCCACCGCGCGGATCTCGGGACGGTACATGTCCTCGACCACCGGCGCGGGCACGACGAAGCGGCCCGGCGTGACCACCCGCACGCGGTAGAACACGGTCACCGGCCCCTGGATGCCCACGGCCGCGACATAGCGGTCGTCGCGATACTCGCGATGCTTGATGCGCGTGTCGTTCAGCGCCTCGGACACCTGCACGCCGCCGACCTTCCAGTCCGCCATGTCCGGCCCCTGGCTCAGGTTCATGTTCTCGACCTCCAGTCCCGCGGGCACCCGGTCCACCACCAGCGCATCCTCGATGCGGCGATCGGAAGCGACATCCAGCTTGACGATCAGCATTTCGCCGGTCTGCAGCGGACGGCCGTTCCAGGGCCGCCCGTCCGGCTCGTACCAGTTGCGCGAAATCGTGACGCCCGAGGCGCGCGGCGCCTCGGCCTGGCGCGGATAGCCCTGCACGTCCACCTCGACGAACAGCGGGTCGGCCTGTGTGTTGACGACCTCGACCCCGCCGGCCAGTTGCGCGGCAGTGAAGCTGCGCGCCTCGGTGTCGCGCGAGCTGAGTTGCTGCTCGCCCTGGGCCGTGCGCAGCATCGCCGTCCATTGCGCGCCCGCGACGCCGCCCGCCGCCCGCGCGGCCAGGAACAGCGCCAGTTGCTCCTGGGTGGACAGATAGCTGCGGCTGCCCAGGCGGCCCGCCACGTCGCCCAGCAGGGCCTCGCGCCGCGGATGGTCGATCTGGTGCTGCATCATCAGCGCATACGACATCGCGTAGTCGCGCAGCGCCGAACCGTAGTCGCCCAGCCACTCGCCATAGCCGCCGTAGCGATTGGCGTCGATGCCGTAGCCGCGCGTCATCGCCTCGTCGAAGGCCGACCGCGCGCGCGTCTCGTCGCCCATGAGCTTCAGGGCGATGCCCAGGTGCACCAGCGGCAGCGGCGACCTCGACCGGTCCTGGTAGTTGTCGTAGAGCACCCGCAGCGTGGAAAGCGGCGCCTTCTGCTCCCGGGCCAGGACATAGGCCGCGTTGGCCAGTTCGGCGAAGCGGCGATGGCTGTCGCGCAGCAGGTTGTAGTCGCTGTCGCGCAGCCGCTGGCCCGGGCCGGCGGCAAGCCGGGCCAGCAGGTCCTGCGGCAGGCTGGGGAAATTGGCCGACGATTGCTGCAACTGGGCGAGCAGCCAGTCAGAGGCGCGGCGCGACACCAGGTCGGGCACATTGAAACCCGCCGTGCGCGCGTCCTGCAGGAAGCCCGTCACATAGGCCGACAGCCAGACCTCCTGGGCGCCGTCACCCCACAGCGCGAAGCCGCCGCCAGCCTTCTGCATGCCGGCGATGCGGCCGACCGCGCCTTCGACCATGCGTTCTCGCTCGGCCCGCGTGCGCGGCGTCAGCCCCCAGGCGCGGGCCTCGTCCTCGCCGATGAACACGTGCGGATAGGCCGCGCTGGCGGTCTGCTCCAGGCATCCATAGGGATAGTCCAGCAGTCCCTGCACCAGGCGCTTCACGTTGAACGGCGGCTTGTTGGAAATCGCCACGCTGGCACTGGCCGAGTCCGGATACAGCTTCGAGATCCAGCCGGACTCCAGTTTCAGGCTCTCGCCCTGCCCCAGCCTGACACGGCGCACGTCGCGCGTCGCCGCGACCGGCGGCTGGACCTGCAACAGCGACTCACGCACGATGCGGATCGGGTTCGCTCCCGCGCCGTCGACCGTCAGCCGCAGCCGGCCCAGCCCGTAGGCGCCCGTCGCCTCGGCCACGAAGCGCAGGGTGGCGCGCTGCTGGTTGGCCAGGCTCACGCTTTGCGACCCCCCGCGTATCCGCACGGGGTCCAGGCCCTCCAGGTTCACCGTCAGCGTCTGCGGAGCGCCGCTCAGGTTGGTCACGTCCAGCGCGATCGCGGCTTCGTCGCCGGGACTGATGAAGCGCGGCGTCGACAGCTCGGCCACCACCGGCGCCGCCACCACCATCTCCGCCTGCGCATTGCCGAAGCGGTCGGGCGTGAAGGCCGAGGCCATCAGGCGCAGCGTGCCGTTGAAATCGGGCAGGTCGAGCGGGATCTGCGCCTCGCCCTGCTCGTCCAGCCGCACCGGGCCGCTGAACAGATCCACCAGCCGCACCTTGACCGGCATGCTGCGGGTGTCGCGCATCGCGGCGTCCCCGCCCCATTTCAGCCTGCCCTGCGTGCCCTCCATCTTCTCGATCAGCTTGCCGTACAGGTCCAGCAACTCCGGCGCATAGCGATGCTTGCCGAAGAAGAAATCGAAGGGATCGGGCGTCGCGTAGCGCGTGATGTTCAGGATGCCCACGTCGACCGCGGACAGCGTCACGTACGCCTGCTGGCCCTGCCCCGCGTTGCCCACCTTGACCTTCACGGTCGTCCGCTTCTCCGGCAGCACCTTGGGCGGCGCGGCCAGTTCCACCGCCAGCTTGCGGTCGTCGCGGGACAACGGCAGATAGACCAGTCCCAGCGCGCGCGCCGGCGTGACGCGGTCGCCCTGGCTGCCCGGCCGGAACACCGTGACCGACACGTACAGGTCGTGGCGGCTCCAGTCCTTGCCGACGGGGATCTCGACCGTGGACCCCGCCGCCTTCACGCTGGTGCGCCGGCTCCACAGCATCGTGCCGCCCTCGACCGCGATCAGCGCCTCGCCGTCGTGGGGTGGCGTGATCGAAAGCTTGACCGTATCGCCCTCGCGCACCGGCGCGTGATCCAGCTTGAGCTGTACCCGGTC
Organism: Pigmentiphaga sp. MLSB6-MA01; assembly: GCF_058793475.1. NCBI lineage: Bacteria > Pseudomonadati > Pseudomonadota > Betaproteobacteria > Burkholderiales > Alcaligenaceae > Pigmentiphaga > Pigmentiphaga sp. MLSB6-MA01. The sequence goes on from NZ_JBXAFV010000008.1 coordinate 145,519, forward strand.
CGGCCGATTGCCCATCTCCTCGGCGTCCTGGGCTCCCCAGCCGGCATAGAAACGGTAGCGCAGCGTGTCGCCGTTTTCCGGGTCGCTCAGTTCCAGCCGGTAGCGCCCCCACTTGACCGGCACGCCGAACTTCACGCGCTCGGGCAGCGCCAGCACGCGCGACTCGACCAGTTCCTCGGTTTCGGTGAACCCGCTGTTCCAGCCGCGCTGATCGTCGAAGCGCCAGTAGTACACCCGCTCCTCGCGGTACACACGCAGTTGCGCCTGCTTGAGCGGCACCACCTTGCCCTGCGGATCCACGCGCACCGCCTCGAACTCGGCCATCGTCCCTTCGCGCGCGACATCGCGGTCGAACAGCGGGCGCGCGCCGATCAGGGCCGGCGCCGGCCAGACACTGCGTTCGATCGAGCGCACCACGGGACGGCCGCCGGACTCCAGCAGGCTGAAGCTCGCCTTCACCTTCATGGGCGAGGCGGTGCCGGACACGTCCACCGGCACGGCAACCGCCGCCGCGCCCTTGTCGTCCAGGGTGGTCTCGTCCAGGTCGCGCCGCTGCTTGCGATCATCATCGGCGAAATCGCCGAACAGGAAGCCCGGCCATTGCTGCGGCAGCGCATAGCGGTCGCGATCGATGGACACCGTGCCCAGCAGCCGGTTGCCGGCCGCGGGCGCGCCATACAGATAATCGCCCCGCACCTTCACATTCAGGGGCCGCCCGGCCGCCAGGACTCCCTCGGGCGAGGCCAGGTCCAGCTTCATGCGCTCGGGCAGGAACTCTTCCACCTGGAACTTCCACGAGGCATCGGCCGCGCGAGCCGCCGGGTCCAGGCGCGCCTCCAGCAGCCACGTTCCCGTCTGGGCGTCGGCCGGCAGTTCGATGGCCTGGCGGACATAGCCCGGCACCTGCGCGTCGGGCCGCCACAAGGCGGTGCGCACGGTGCGGCCGTCCGGCCGCTTCAGCGTGGCCGTGACCGGCGCCGCCTGCACCGCCCGACCGTCGGCGTCGCGCACCAGCACGGAAACGTCGAAGCGCTCGCCCGGCCGATACAGATCGCGGCCGGCATAGACGAACAGCTTGTTGTCGCGGGACGGATAGCCGCCCACGTCGAACTCGGAAAGGTCCAGCGCGGGCTCGGCCAGCGCCACCACCGACAGTTCCGCGCCCCGGCGCGCCAGCAGGATGCGCGCGGCCTCGAAACTGCCCGAGAACACGGCGCGCCCCTGCCCGTCGGCCTTGGCACGGCCCAGCGACTTCGCATTCGCGTCCAGCAGTTCGAACTCGACGTCGTCCATCGCCTTGCCGCTCTTGAGCGAGGTCGCGAACGCATCGAGCTGGCCGGCGTAGCGCCGCGAATGCAGGCCGATGTCGCTGACGTAGAAATAGGTGACCTGGTACTCGTCCCGGAAACGCCCGGGCTGGCTCATGACGGCCACGTAGATGCCGGGATCCTTCAGTTCCTTGATGCCCTCGACCGGCAGGAAGGTGACGTGGCGGCGGTTGGCCTTGTCGTCGGTCAGGAAGCGGCCGGCATAGACGCTGCGCGCCACGTCCTTCAGGCGGTCCAGGTCCCAGCTTCCCACCGTGCCCTTCAGGCTGCGGTTGCCGCTGTAGCGCCAGTCGCCATCCTCGTCGCTGTCCTCCTCGGCGTCCGGGTCGGTCTTGGCGACGGGCCTGCGCACGCCCAGGACCTGCTCGAAGAACCTGGGAAATTGCGTCGGATCGATACGCAGGAACTGCACGTCGACCTCCGGCGCGTTGACGGTCACCACCGGCAGGCCGCCGTTCTGGCCCGCGGGCAGGACCACGCCACGGCTGGCGAAGTAGAAGGACGGCGGCATGGCTTCGCTGGCCACTTCGCAGCCGAAAGCCTCGGGCAGCGCCTGCCCGCCCGCGCCCTTGACGGACTCTGCCACGCCGATCGCATAGCGGCGGTTGGGTTGGATGTAGGGGAAGTAGGCAACGCGCGGGTTGTCGCCCAGCGACCAGTCGCCCGCCACCGGCTTGCCCTCGGGCAGGGCCTGGCCAGGCCGCGGCTTGCCTTGGGTCTTGGCGGCCTCGTCATCGCCGGAAGCCGCGCCCAGGTCGACTACCTGCAGCAGCTTGCCCAGCGACTGGCGGCGATCGAGCGGCTGCGAGAACGTCACGGCCAGCGCCAGCGACTCGTCGAACAGTCGCGTCCTGCATTCGAGCAGCGTGAAGGGATCGGCGCTGCCGACCAGTTCGGAAGCTGGCGGCTCGCCTCCACTGCCGCCAGACTGCTTGCCCGCCCACCATGCGCCGCCTGCGACCGCTGCCAGCAATACCACGCCCGCGACCCAGGTGGCCGCCTTTTTCTTGTCTGCCATGAAATCCCCCGGACACGCCTTCGTACGTGCTTTCCGCAGCCGCTATTAGAGGGCGAGAGCCCGCCTATTGTGAAGCATGCACTTCACAAAATTACATTTGGGCACCACTTGGCGGCGCGGCACCCGCCGGCCCGGAGGGTGACCGATGGTGAGAGTGCATGACTTCCTTGTGGAAGCGCAGCGCCATCGCGTGGTAGAACGGTCGCGGACAAAACTGCCGGGACACCAGCGACGCGACGAGCGTGGCCATCAGCAGATGGAACATCAGGTCCTGGCTGCGCGTCATCTCCATCACGATCACGCTGGCTGTGATCGGCGCCTGGGTAGCCGCCGCCAGAAAAGCCGCCATCGACACCAGCGCCAGCGTGCGCGGATCGGCGGCAGGCCCGGCCAGCTGCACGATGTGCTCGCCCATGCCTGCGCCGATGGCCAGGGACGGCGTGAAGATGCCGCCCGGAATGCCGCACACGTACGACGCCACGGTCGCCACCCACTTGGCGATCCCGAACCAGGCGCTCTCGGCGGGATGCCCGTTCAGCAGCGCGGCGGTCTGTTCATAGCCCGTGCCATAGGTGGCGCCGCCCGTCAGGCAGCCCAGCACCGCCACGACCAGCCCACACAGGAAGGCCACCCGCACTGGATGCCGCTGCAGCCAGGGACGCCACCGCCCGGGGACCAGCCCTGTCGCGCCCCGCACCAGCGTGGCGGCGAACAGCCCGCCCACGGCGCCGTTCAACACGCCGCTGGCCAGGGTCCAGCCCCACGCCCCCTGGGCGAACCCGGCCGCCGCAGCGGCATGGAAATAAGGATTGTTGCCGGCGATGGCCAACGCGATGAAACCCGACGCCAGCACGCCGGACAGCGCCAGGCGGTTCCAACGCACCGCGGCATCCCGCCCCAGTTCCTCGATGGCGAATACCACGCCGGCCAGCGGCGTGTTGAATGCCGCGGCCAGGCCCCCGGCGGCGCCCGCGGCTATCAGTTCGTTCGCCCGGAACTCCAGCTTGACGCCTATGCGCTCCTGCCAGAACCGGCCCCAGGCCAGCATGGCCGCCGCGCCCACCTGCACCGAGGGTCCTTCGCGCCCCACCGAGGCGCCGGCCAGCAGCGCCGCCGCGGTCAACGGAATCTTCCAGAGCGCCTGCCTCAGGGACACCAGCCCCGCGGAGGCAACGGGCACCGGGATGGCGGTGGCCGCGATGACCTGGGGAATGCCGCTGCCGCGCGCCATCGGCGCGAGCCGCAAGGTCAGCCAGCGCAGGCCCGCCATCGCCAGCGGTATGACCACCAGCGCGGCCCACGGCGTGGCCGAGGTCCAGTGACGATTCCACTCGAGCGCGATCTCGGCCAGCCAGGCGAACGCCAGCGACAGCAAGGCCACGACCGCCGCCCCGCACAGGACGAGCGCGTAGCGAAAGGTCTTGCGCGATACCCGCAGGACCTGCCGTCCCTTGCGTCGCACGGTGATGGAGGCCTGGTCGCGCCAGGGCACTGAGCGTCGAGCTTTCATGGAAGAAAAGCAATGAAAAACGCGCGCTGTGCGTGCAAGCCCAAGCTTGCGACAGCGCGCGTCATGCGGCGGCCCCGTGGGGCCGCGGCGGGAATCAGCCCAGGTTCTTGGCCACGAATTCCCAGTTCACGATGCCCCAGAAGCTCTCGAGGTACTTCGGGCGGGCATTGCGGTAGTCGATGTAGTAGGCGTGCTCCCACACGTCACAGGTCAGCAGCGGGGTGTCGCCCGTGGTCAGCGGGTTGCCCGCGGCGCCGGTGTTGACGATGTCGACCGAGCCGTCGGCCTTCTTGACCAGCCAGGTCCAGCCCGAACCGAAGTTGGCGGCGGCCTGCTTGTTGAAGGTGTCCTTGAACGCGTCGAAGCTGCCCCACTTGGCATTGATGGCATCGGCCAGCTTGCCGGCGGGCGGCGTGCTCTTGGGGGTCAGGCAGTTCCAGTAGAAGGAGTGGTTCCAGTGCTGGGCGGCGTTGTTGTAGATGCCACCGGACGACTTCTTGACGATATCTTCGAGCGAGGCGTTCTCGAACTCCGTGCCCTTGATGAGGTTGTTCAGATTGGTGACGTAGGTCTGGTGGTGCTTGCCGTGGTGGTATTCCAGCGTTTCCTTGGAAATGGTCGGGGCCAAGGCGTCCTGGGCGTACGGCAATTGCGGAAGAGTGTGTTCCATCTGAGCTCCTGCTTCTTTCTGGTTGGGAGGTTTGCGGAGGCATTTTATCGGCAAGCGCGCCGCTTGGCCCGGAAGTCCCCGCGTGACGCAAGGTTACCGCGCCGGGGCGACACAGTCATGTCATGCCCCGGCAACCGCCTGGATACTGGCCATCACACCAGTCCGCGGTCAGCCTCGATCGCCGTCACCGACGCCCGGGCCGAACCTTCCGCGAAGCTCAGGTCGAGCCGGGCGCCCGTTTGCAAGCTCCGTGCCTGGCGCACGATGCCGCCCTGATCGTCACGCACGATGGCATAGCCGCGCGCCAGGGTCTGCTCGGGCCCCAGCGCCCGCAGGTGCGCGGCATGCGAGGCCAGCCGCTGCTGCAGGCGGTCGAGCCGATAGGCCTGGCACTGCCGCACGCGCCGCGCCAGGTCGTCCACCCGGGCCGAAAGCCCCGCGGGATCCGGCAACTGGGCGATCAAGCGCTGCCGCAGCAATCCGGCCGCGGCCTCGCGGTCGCGCTGCGCCCCGGTCCAGGCCGCGCCCAGCCCGCGCACCAGCACGGCCAGCCGTTCCTGCTGCCGCGCCAGCCGTTCGCGCGGAGAAATCAGTTGCGACGCCGCGCGGTCGAGCCGCTGCCCGGCCTGTTCGACACGGCGCCGCTGGGCCCGCCGCAGTTCCTGGGCCGCCTGGCGCAGGCGCGCCAGCCACTGCTCGCGGGGCAGGCCGGCCATCTCGGCGGCGGCCGTGGGCGTGGGTGCCCGCAGATCGGCGGCGAAATCGGCAATGGTGAAGTCGGTCTCGTGGCCAACGCCGCTGATGACGGGAATCGCGCTGGCGACGATGGCCCGCGCCAGCCCTTCATGGTTGAACGCCCACAAATCCTCGATGCTGCCGCCGCCCCGCACCAGCAGCAGGGTATCCACCTCCGCGCGCTGGTTGGCCAGCGCGATGGCCTGGGCCAGCCTCGGGCCGGCCTCGTCTCCCTGGACGGGGGCCGGATAGATCACCACCCTGGCATGCGGCACCCGCCGCGCCAACGCCGTCAGCACGTCGCGCAGCGCCGCCGCCTGCAGCGACGTGACGATGCCCAGCGCACGCGGCACGGCCACGGGCGCGCGCTTGCGGGCGGGATCGAACAGCCCTTCGGCCGACAATTTTTCCTTCAGCCGCAGGAAGGCTTCGAACAGATCGCCCTGGCCAGCCCGGCGCATGGCCTCGACCTGCAACTGGTAGTCGCCACGCGGCTCGTACAGCGACACCCGGGCCCGGACCTCGATGCGGTCGCCTTCCCGCGGCGTGAAGCCCACCAGCATGGCGCGCCCCCGGAACATGACGCCGCGCGCGGCGGCGCCGCCATCCTTGAGCGTGAAATACCAATGGCCGGAGGCCGCCGCGGTGAAATTCGATACCTCGCCCCGCACCCACACCAGGGGAATGCTGCGCTCCAACAAACCCGCCACGGCGCGGTTTAGCTGGGAGATAGTAAGAATCCCCCGCGAAAAATCGTCATGTGCGGACGCAAAACCAGCGTTCATGAGGCTTTCCAGGCAAGAAGCTTTCCACAGGCTTGAAAACTATGGTTGTCAAGTAATTTCTCTGTCACAGACGGCATTATTTTCTTATAAGCCATTGATTTGATTGGATTTTTAACTTCACCAAGCACTGAATCAAAAGCGGGCACCCTAGCAAGAACCGCGTATTTCATGGCCCCGCGCCGAGTTACACACATAATTATCCACAGATTCTGTGGATACTTTCGGTCCGGCGACTTGCCCTCGCCCGCCCGCGCCCGTACATTCTCGCCTTCATCGAAAAGGAGAGGTTTCTTGCTCGCCATCGTCCGCGAGGCCGGCTGGCCCATCTGGCCGCTGATCGCCACTTCGTTCGTCGCGCTGACGCTCATCGTCGAACGCCTGCTCGCCCTGCGCAAAAGCCGGATCGCCCCGCCCCGGCTGCTGGAAGACGTACTCGCCCTGGTGCAGAAACGGCGCATCACCCCGGAGATCGTGGGCAAGCTCGAAGCCGATTCGCCGCTGGGCCGCATCCTGGCCGCGGGACTGCGCAACAGCCACCGCTCACGCCCCGCGCTCAAGGATGCGCTCGAGCAATCGGGCGAGACGGTCGCGCACAACCTGAACCGCTACGTCGGAGCCATCGGCACCATCGCGGCGGTGGCGCCCCTGATGGGCCTGTTCGGCACCGTGGTCGGCATGATCGAGATCTTCGGTTCGTACGCGCCGGCCGGCAGCGACCCCGCGCAACTGGCGCACGGCATATCGATCGCACTGTACAACACCGGGCTGGGCATTTTCATCGCCATCCCTGCCATGATCTTCTACCGCTACTTCCGCGCCCGTATCAACGACAGCCTGCACGACCTCGAACGGGCGGCCGCCCGCCTGGCCGACACCCTGCAGGCCGAATGACGCCCCCCAGCGCCCGCCGATGAACTTCCGCCGCCACCTCGGGACCGACGAACCCGACATCAACCTGATCCCGTTGATCGACGTCCTGCTGGTCATCCTGATCTTCCTGGCCGCCAGCACGTCCTTCTCGCGCTTCAGCCAGTTGTCCGTGCGCCTGCCCGACGCCAGCGCCCAATCCGCCGAACCGGCCACGGGCCTGACCGTCACCGTCGCCGCGGACGGCCGCTACGCGCTCAACGGCAAGGCGCTGCCCATCGCCGACGCCGACCAATTGTCCGAGGCGCTGCGCAGGGCGGCGGCCGGACGGGAAGATCTCTCGTTGGTGATCGACGCGGATGCCGCGGCCACCCACCAGGCCGTGGTGCGGGCCATGGAAGCGGCGGGACGGGCAGGTATCTCCCGCATCGGATTCACCACGCAGGCCACGCCCGCGGGACCGGGCAGATGAAGCCCGGGGCCGCCCTGCGCACCACGCTGCAGCGCCAGTGGCAAACGGGCGGATGGCTATCGTGGCTGCTTTCCCCCCTGTCGCTGCTGGCCGCCGGCGTGGTTGCCGCCAAGCGCCTGGCCTACGGGGCGGGCTGGCTGCGGGCCGAACAGGTGGGAGTGCCGGTCATCGTGGTCGGCAACATCTATGTCGGCGGTACGGGCAAGACACCGTTCATCGTGGCCGCGGCGCGCGCCCTGCGGGCACGCGGCCGCCACCCCGGCGTGATCAGCCGCGGCTACGGCGTGCAGGCCGGCCCCGCCCCCCGCGTGGGGTGCGGCCACCTGGACCCCGCGGCCTTCGGCGACGAACCGGCGTTGATCGCGCGCCAGGCGGACGTTCCGGTGGCGGTCCATCCACGCCGCGCCGACGCAGCCCGCGCGCTGCTGGCGGCGCACCCTCATATCGACGTCATCCTGTCCGACGATGGCTTGCAGCATCTGGCGCTGGCCCGCGACGTGGAAATCGTGGTGCAGGACGAACGCGGCATCGGCAACGGCCGGTTGCTGCCCGCCGGCCCGCTGCGCGAGCCGGCCTCGCGCCTGCGCGGCGTCGACGCGATCGTCACGAACCGCAGCGGCGGCGTGCCTGGCCCGGTGCCTGCCACGCCCAATGACGTGCGTACCGTCGATATGGATCTCGCCGTCGAGCATGCCTGGCGCCTGGCCGACGGCAAACGGCTGCCCCTGGCGGAACTGGCCTCGATGCCCCACATCGCCGCGGTGGCCGGCATCGGCAACCCCGACCGCTTTTTCGCCACGCTGCGCCGCGCCGGCGTACGGCTGGACACCACGCTGGGCCTGCCCGACCATTACGACTACGCTCACTCGCCGTTCGCGGCGATCGAGGCCGATCTCATACTCGTCACCGACAAGGACGCCGTAAAATGCCCGACTGTGGACGACCCGCGCGTGTGGGCCGTCACGGTTTCGGCGCATTTGTCCGACCCCGCGTTCTTCGATTGGCTGGAAACCCGACTCCATGGACATACGTCTGCTTGACATCCTGGTCTGCCCGCTCTGCAAGGGCCCGCTGCGCCACGACCGCGCCGCGCGCCTCCTGGGCTGCCGCGCCGACCGCCTGAGCTTCCCCATCCGCGACGGCATTCCGGTCATGCTCGAGTCCGAGGCCCGGCCGTGGCAGGACGAGGCCGGAACCCCTGCCGCCGGGACGCCTCATGCCTGACCCGGCCGATTTCACCGCCATCATCCCGGCCCGCGCCGCCTCCACGCGCCTGCCCGGCAAGATGCTGGCGGACATCGGCGGCATCCCCATGATCGTCCGCGTCGCCCGGCAGGCCCAGGCCAGCGGCGCCTCCCGCATCCTCGTGGCCACGGACGACGCCGCCATCCGCGATGCCGTCCGCGCCCACGGCTTCGACAGCCTGATGACCCGTGCCGACCATCCGACCGGCACCGACCGCCTGGCCGAAGCCTGCGACGCGCTCGAACTCGACGACACGCAGATCGTGGTGAACATCCAGGGCGACGAACCCCTGATCGATCCCGCGCTGGTCGCCCATGTGGCCCAGACGCTGGACCGCCACAGCGCGGCCGCCATCGCCACGGCGGCACACCCCATCGATACCGCCGACGAACTGTTCAATCCCAATTTCGTCAAGGTCGTCTGCGGCGCCGACGGCCATGCCCTGTATTTTTCGCGCGCGCCCATCCCCTGGGCCCGCGATGCGCTGGCCGGCGGCGAACGCATCTTCGCACCCGGCCTGCCCGCCCTGCGCCACATCGGCCTCTATGCCTATCGCGTCGGCTTCCTGCGCCGCTTCCCCACGCTGCCCCAGGGTCGCCTGGAGCGATGGGAATCGCTCGAACAGTTGCGCGCGCTCGAGCACGGCTACGCCATCCAGGTTCACGTCACGCCGCAGGCCCCCGCGCCCGGTGTCGACACGGCCGCCGATCTGGAATTCGTGCGCCGGCTGGTAGCCGCCCAAGGCTGATTTGACCGGCGCCGCGCGCTTGAGGTAAGTTTGGGGGCATTCGTGCCTGAAACATGCGGCCACAGGGGGGTCGGCATACCGACATCGACCGCATGCCGCAGCGCATCGGCCTTCATCACCATCCCGGCGGCAAGCTCGCGACCCGGCCCCCGACAGGCCGGGCCAGCGGTGCGTGCGCCGGCAGTGCCGCAGGCCAAGAACACCAACTCAATCAGGAAGCATCAATGCGTCTAATCTTGCTCGGAGCGCCCGGCGCTGGCAAAGGCACCCAGGCCGCGTTCCTCAAGGACCGCTACGGCATTCCCCAGATTTCCACCGGCGACATGCTGCGTGCCGCCGTGAAGGCCGGCACGCCCCTGGGCATCGAAGCCAAGAAAGTCATGGACGCTGGCGGACTGGTCTCCGACGACATCATCATCGGCCTCGTCCAGGACCGGCTGAAGGAAGCGGACTGCGCCAACGGCTACCTGTTCGACGGATTTCCCCGCACCATCCCCCAGGCCGAGGCGCTGCGCTCGGCCGGCGTGCCGCTGGACTTCGTGATCGAAGTGGACGTACCCGAGGAAGAGATCATCGAACGCATGAGCGGCCGCCGCGTGCACCTGGCCAGCGGCCGCACCTATCACCTGCGCTTCAATCCGCCCAAGAACGCCGGCGTCGACGACGTTACCGGCGAACCGCTGGTCCAGCGCGACGACGACAAGGAAGAGACCGTGCGCAAGCGTCTCGAAGTCTATCGCCAGCAGACCCGGCCGCTGGTCGATTATTACTCGCGGTGGGCCGACGGCGATGCGAAGGCGCCTCGCTACCGCAAGATCTCGGGCGTGGGCTCGGTCGAAGAGATCAAGACCCGCCTGTTCGATGCACTGAAATAGAGTCCCCCTGCGCGCCGACGCTCGCCCCCCAGGGGCGGCACTGGCGGACCGGAAGGGAAGCCTCCCCAGGCGGCCGATGGCCGCTCCCCTCAAGGGACGGCACTGGCGGGACCGGCAAAGCCGGATCCGCGGTGCCCTGGAGCGGAGATGTCTTGCACTGTTTTTTGTTTGCTCGGTAGTTTTTGAAACTTTCGTAGTTGAACAAAAGGAGGAGTTGCATGGCAACCGGTCTGTCCTTCGCGCTCGTATGCGGCCTTCTGGCCGTCGCGTTCGGCGCGATTTCCACCTTCTGGATACTCAAGCAGGAAAGCGGGAACACCCGCATGGTGGAAATCGCGACGGCCGTGCAGCAGGGCGCTCAAGCCTATCTCGCCCGTCAGTACACGACCATCGCCATCGTCGGCGTGGTGCTGTTCGTCGTCATCGGCCTCGTGCCCGGCCTGGGCTGGCCGTGCGCGCTGGGCTTCGCAGTGGGCGCCGTGCTTTCCGGCGCCGCGGGCTTCATAGGCATGAACGTCTCGGTGCGCGCCAACGTGCGCACCGCCCAGGCGGCCACACGGGGCTTGAATGAAGCCCTGACCGTCGCCTTCCGCGGCGGCGCCATCACCGGCATGCTGGTGGTGGGCCTGGGGCTGACCGGCATCACCGTGCTGCTTTGGGTATTGCTGGACACCAACCTGTCGGGCGCGGCCGGCGCCGGGCTGCACGAGCAGTTGCAGCCGCTGATCGGCCTGGCCTTCGGCTCCTCGCTGATTTCCATCTTCGCGCGCCTGGGCGGCGGCATCTTCACCAAGGGCGCCGACGTGGGCGCCGACCTGGTGGGCAAGGTCGAGGCCGGCATCCCCGAAGACGACCCGCGCAATCCCGCCGTGATCGCCGACAACGTGGGCGACAACGTGGGCGACTGCGCCGGCATGGCGGCGGACCTGTTCGAGACCTATGCCGTCACCATCGTCGCCACCATGCTGCTAGGCTCGCTGGTGATCGAGGTGGCGCCGCTGCAGGCGGTCATCTACCCGCTGGTCCTGGGCGGCTTCTCCATCATCGCGTCCATCCTGGGCTGCATGGCGGTCAAGGCCAGTCCCGGCAAGCGCATCATGACCGCGCTTTACCGCGGCCTCGCGGTGGCCGGCGTCCTGGCGCTGGTGGCGTTCTATCCGCTGACGGCCTGGGTCTTCGCCGGCACCCCGCTGGACGACGGCAACAGCCTGGGCCGGCTCTACGGCTGCACCGTGGTGGGCCTGGTGCTGACCGGCCTGATCGTCTGGATCACCGAGTACTACACAGGCACCGAATACAAGCCGGTGCGCTACGTGGCGCAGGCCTCGACCACCGGTCACGGCACCAACATCATCGCCGGCCTGGCGGTCTCGATGAAGTCCACCGCCGCGCCCGTGATCATGGTCTGCCTGGCCATCTATGCCGCCTACACGCTGGCGGGCCTGTACGGCATCGCCGTCGCGGCCACCGCCATGCTGTCCATGGCCGGCATCATCGTCGCGCTGGACGCCTACGGCCCCATCACCGACAACGCCGGCGGCATCGCCGAAATGGCGCAGATGCCGGAATCGGTGCGCAACATCACCGATCCGCTGGACGCGGTCGGCAACACCACCAAGGCCGTCACCAAGGGCTACGCCATCGGATCGGCCGGCCTGGCGGCGCTGGTGCTGTTCGCCGACTTCACCCACGCGCTCGACCACCTCGGCAAGAACGTCGATTTCTCGCTGGCCGAACCGGCCGTCATCATCGGCCTGTTCGTGGGCGGCCTGATCCCCTTCCTGTTCGCGGCCATGGCGATGGAGGCCGTGGGCCGCGCCGCGGGATCTGTGGTGGTCGAGGTCCGGCGCCAGTTCGCCGAGATCCCCGGCATCATGGAAGGCACCGCCAAGCCCGAGTACGGCAAGGCCGTGGACATGCTGACCAAGGCCGCGATCAAGGAAATGATGGTGCCCTCGGCGCTGCCGGTGGTGGTGCCCATCGTGCTGGCCGTGATCATCGGCCTGCTGATGGGCGGCGAAGCGGCGCGCATGGCGGTGGGCGGCATGCTGATGGGCGCCATCGTCACCGGGCTGTTCGTCGCCATCTCCATGTGCACCGGTGGCGGCGCCTGGGACAACGCCAAGAAATACATCGAGGAAGGCCACCACGGCGGCAAGGGCTCCGAGGCCCACAAGGCCGCCGTCACCGGCGACACGGTGGGCGACCCCTACAAGGACACGGCCGGTCCCGCGGTGAACCCGCTCATCAAGATCGTCAACCTCGTCGCACTGCTGCTGGTGCCGCTGCTCTAGCGGCCGGCGCCCCCCCTTGCGGGGGCGCCCGCCCTGGCGAGGGGGGGGCGCCCGCCCTGGCGGGAACCGGGCCGCTCAGGCCCGGCTTGCCGCCATCACCGTGTTGCGCAGGCTCCCCACCTTCTCGATCTCGCACTCCACGACATCGCCCGGCCGCAGATAGCGGCCGTCGGCCACGCCGCAGCCCGCGGGCGTGCCGGTGGCGATCACGTCGCCCGGCCGCAGCGTCATCGCGCGCGAAATATACGCGACCAGCGCCGGGATCTTGAAGATCATCTGCTCGGTGGAGGCATCCTGCCGGACTTCGCCGTTGACCCGGCACATGATGCGCAGCGGGTACGGCCGCGGAATGTCCCGCGCCAGCGCGATGGCCGGCCCCAGCGGGCAGGAACGGTCCAGGCTCTTGCCCTGTATCCAGTTCTGGCCGTAGCGGCCGGTCAGGGTCGGCGCCGCCTCGTTGGCCTGCAGCTCGCGGTAGCTCACGTCATTGCAAACGGTGTATCCCGCCACGTGCGCGTAGGCATCCTCTTCGGCGATATCGCGCCCTTCCCTGCCGATGACGACCGCCAGCTCCGCTTCGTAATCCACCTTGCTCGAAAAATCGTGGCCGCAGATGGGGTCGCCGGGGGCGACCACCGTCCCGGGCAGCTTGGTGAAGAAGAACGGCTGTTCGGGCGGTGTCAGCTTGCCCTCGGCGCCATGGTCGAAATAATTGACCACGTGCGCCAGGATCTTGGATCCCGGTTCGATGGGGGCCAGCAGGTGCACCGATGCCAACGGAACGGCGGGCCCGGACGCGGCCAGGCTGGCGGCCTCCTCGCACGCCATGTCGCCCGCCGCCAGGAACAGCCGCAGGTCGCGGAACAGCGGCGCCATCCATTCCCGCCCGGCCGAACAGGCCGCCAGCGCCAGGTCGACGACACGATCGCCGTCGATCGCGCATACATGCGCTCCGGCCACCGTGGCCATGCGTCCGATCTTCATTTTCACTCCTTCGTTGGTGTCAGTATCCCGCCATGTCCTTCATCACGGCGTACAAACCGGGCTGGCGCTCGAAACCTATGCCCGGCGACTGCGGCAGGACGGCCTGCCCGTCGGCGATGGCGACTTCCTCGCCGAAGCCGCTGAAGATCCCGAACGTATCCGGATAGGATTCGCAGCCTCCCAGCCCCAGGCCCCCGACCAGATGCAGGCACATCAGATTGCCGCCATGGGGATACATCGCGGAACGGGCAAAGCCGTGCCTGCCGGCCACCGCCAGCACGTTCAGGTATTCGGTGATGCCGAAGGACAGCGGGGGATCGAGCTGGATGATGTCGCGATCCGGACGAAAGCCCGCGTAGGACAGGAAGTGGTCCAGCTCCTTGCCGCAAGCCATGTTCTCGCCGGTGGCCAGGGGCCCCTCGTAGGCGCGGGCCAGGTCCGCATAGATACCGTACTCCATGAAGTCGCAGGGCTCTTCAAACCAGCGCAGGCCATAGGGCGCGATGGCGCGCGCGTAGTCCAGCGCGGCATCGCGGCCGAACGCGCAGCTCGCGTCCACGGCCAGGGCCCGGCCCTCGCCCATCTCGCTCAGCACCGCTTCGATGCGCCGGCAGTCCTCGGCCACCGACAGGCCGCCGATCTTCATTTTCACCATCCGGTAGCCGGCGTCGCGGTAGCGGATCATCTCGTCTTTCAGGTCGCGCGACGTTTGTCCCGGAAAATACCAGCCGCCGCCGACATACACCGGTGCGTGCGTGCGCGCCCGGCCGCCGCCATGACGCTCGGCCAGCACGGCGTGCAGCGGCTTGCCCTCCACCTTGGCCACCAGGTCCCACACGGCCACATCCACCGTGCCCATGGGAATGGCGCGTTCCGCGTAGCCGCCCCGCCGCTCCCGCCGCTGTCCGCAAGCCAGGATCGCCGCGGGATCGAAATTACGCCCCGTGCCATCCAGCAGGCTGTCCGGATCGGCGCCCAGGATACGCGGCGCGATCCGGTCGCGGATCTGTTCGCCGCAGGCATAGCGGCCGAAGGAATTGAACGCGAACCCTGTCAGGGGGCGTCCATCCCGGATGACATCGGAAACCACCGCCACCACCGTGGCGGTCATCTGGCTGAAATCGGAACGGGCATTGGACAGGCGCGACTCCAGCGCGACCGTTCTTTCCAGGATATCGACGATGCGCATCAGTTGACCGTCGCGCCGGAAGCCTTCACCGCCGCGGCGAACTTGGCCATCTGTTCGCGCACGAAATCCACGCTCTGCGGATACGGCACCACCGTGCGTTCGAACGAATTCTCGGCCAGCCGGGCCTGCATCTCCGGCCCGGCCATGGCCTGGCCAATGGCGGCCACCAGCTTGTCATGGACGGCGGCGGGCAGCCCCTTGGGCGCGGCCACCACCCACAGCGACACGGCATTGACGCCCGGATAACCGGCCTCGGCGAAAGACGGCGTATCGGGAAACATCGGCGAACGCCTGTCGCCGGTCACCGCGATCGGAGCCAGCACGCCACTCTTGACCTGCGGCGCGACCAGCACCGGCAGGTTGAACATCATGTCCACCTGCCCGCCCAGCAGGTCGGCGATCGCCGGCCCCGCCCCTTTGTAGGGCACGTGCAGCAGCTTGATGCCCGCGGCCGTCTTGAAGGTCTCGCCATGCAGATGAACGACCGTGCCCGAGCCCGCGGACGCGAAACTGAGCTGGTCCGGCCGGGCCTTGGCCTCGGCCACCAGTTCCTGCAGCGTCCGGGCCTTGACCCGCTTGGCATTGACCACCAGCACGCCGGTCGCCGTGGCGATCACCGACAGGAAATCGAAGTCCGTCAGGCTGTCATACGGCAGTTTGGCGTACAGGCTGGGATTGATGGCGAAAGCGGTGTCCAGCAGGCCGATGGTGTAGCCATCCGGCTGCGCCCGGGCCACCGTGGCCGTGCCTATCGTGCTGCCGGCTCCGCCCTGGTTCTCGACGAAGACCTGCTGGCCCAGCACGGTGCTCAGCCGCTGCGCGAACTGGCGGCCCAGCAGGTCGGTGCTGCCGCCCACGACATAGGGCACCACCATGCGGACCGGACGGGCCGGATAATCCGCATCGGCCGCGGCGGCGGCTCCCATCGCGCATGCCCACAGGCACGCTGCCAACCCCAGCCGGCGTAACGGTCGATACATGGCGCCCTCCCTTTTCCGGTGACGCGGACAGCATGCCCCCGCACGCCCCGCGCATGAAGAAAAGTATAGGAACCGCGGCCACCGCCGGCCATGGACGGGATTGGCGACAATTTGGACAAATCACGGGCCGTGCCAGGCCTCGCCCCGCTCGGCCGGGCTCTCCCGGCCGGCGGCCTGGCTGCGATAGGCACTGGGGGTCACGCCGCGCAGTTGCCGGAAGCGGCGGGCGAAGTAGGCCTCGTCGGGAAAACCCACGCTGGCGGCGATCTCGGCGATCGGGCGCGGCGACCCCACCAGCATCCGGCACGCGAGATCCATGCGCTGGTCGGCCAGGATTTCGGTAAAGGTCCTGCCGGTCTCCCGCTTGAGCAGGTGCGCCAGGTAATGGGTCGACAGATAGGCGGCAGCCGCCGCGTCCGCCAGCGTGATGGGCTCGGCCAGGTGCTCCCTCATGAAGCGGCTCACGCGGGCCAGCGACGCCCGGCGGCTGCCTTGCAGCATCGTGGTCCGGGCCAGGGCCTGCAGATCGTCCTGGTGGCGGCGGCATGCCAGGCCGATCAGGCGGAACAGGTCCGCGCGGATGAACTCGGTGGCGTAGAAGCCGCCCCGGCCGTGCTCGGCCTGCATGCGCAGGCACAACCGACGCACCTCGGCCAACTCGTCCGCGCCGAGCTCGAAGTCCAGGTGCTCCTGGTACAGGAACGGCGCGAGCTCGGGCATCTCCTCGATGGACACGTCCTCCAGCTCCAGCAGGTCCATGCGCGACTCCGGCCGCAGGAAATCGCGGCGGAAATTGATGACGAAGAACTCCGCGGGTTCGACGTGCCGGATGCAATGCACGCGCAGCGGCATGATGAAACTGAGCGTGCCCGGCAGGATGGGCCGGACCGTCGCGCCCAGCACGTGCTCGGTGCGGCCGGCCAGGTTCACATAGATCTGGAAATACTCGTGCTTGTGCAGCGGCGGCTGCCCGACCGAGGTGGCCTGATCGCGTATCCAGAACGCGGTGCGCGGCAGGAATTCGCTGGTGCGGTTGATGGGCGCGTCAGGCATCGCATCGGTACTCCCGGTTGTCCGTGGTCCCTATGTCCCGGCGGGCGCCGCCCGGCGCCGGAAATCACGCGGCCGAAAGCCCAACACGAACAGTACGCCGAAGTAGACCACGGCGGCGCCGGCCACGGATCCCAGCAGCAACGCCACGCGCAGCCAGGCGTGGGACTGCAGGCCCAGCCAGTCGACCCGCTGCTCCACCAGCCACAGCGCGATGCCCATGGCCACCAGCGCCACCGCCATCCGCGCCAGGAAGCCGCCCCATCCTGCCAGCGGCCGGTAGACGCCGCGACGGCGCAGGCCGGCCAGCAGGGCCAGCGCGTTGATGCAGGCGCCCAGGCCAATGGATAGCGCGAGCCCGGCATGATGCAGCCACGGCACGAACACCAGGTTCAGGCACTGCGTGGTCACCAGCACCACCAGCGCGATCTTGACCGGGGTGCGGATATCTTGCCTGGCGTAGAACCCGGGCGCCAGGATTTTCACGGACAGGAGCCCGATCAGGCCCACCGCGTAGGCGACCACCGCCATCCGGGTCTGGTCGACGTCGGCGGCGGTAAAGGCGCCGTAATGGAACAGCGTGCTGACCAGGGCCTTGGACATCAAGGCCATCCCCAGGCACGCAGGCAAGCCCAGCAACAGCGTCAGGCGCAGCCCCCAGTCCAGCAGCGCGCTGTATTCCTCGGCCTGGCCGGCGGCATGGGCCTGCGACAGGTTCGGCAGCAGCACGGTACTGAGCGCAATGCCCAGCAGCGCGGTCGGAAACTCCATCAGGCGATCGGCGAAGGACAGCCAGGTGACACTGCCCGGGGCCAGCCAGGTCGCGATATTGGTGTTGATCAGCAGCGACACCTGGGCCACCGAGACGCCCACGATGGCCGGCAGCATCTGCCGCAGGATGCGCCGCACATAGGGATCCGCCCAGGCCGCGCGCAGCCCCAGCCCGATGCGGGGACACAGGCCCAGCCGCGCCAGGGCGACGAACTGCATCGCCAGCTGCGCCACGCCGCCGGCCATCACGCCCACCGCCAGGGCGTACAGGGGCACGTCCAGGTGCGGGGCGAGCCAGAGGCTGGCGGCGATCATCGACAGGTTCAGCAGCACGGGCGTGAACGCCGGCACGCCGAAATGCCGCCAGGTATTGAGCACGCCGGACGCGAAGGCCACCAGCGACATGCACAATATGTAGGGGAACATCACACGGGTCATCCAGACCGCCGCCTGGAAGTCGGCCACGCGCTCCGCGCCCCGCAGCCCGCTGCCCATCGCGCTGACCACCCAGGGCGCCGCGATCACGCCCGCCGCCGTCACCGCCATCAGCGCGAAGGTCAGCAGCGAGGCCACGTGGTCCAGCAGGCGGCGGGTATCCTCGGGCGCATGGCGATTCCGGGCCTCTCCCAGGATGGGCACGAAAGCCTGCGAAAACGCGCCTTCGGCGAACAGCCGCCGCAGCAGATTGGGGATGCGGAAAGCCACCCAGAACGCGTCGGTCAGGCTGCCGGCGCCGAATGCCCGGGCAATCAGCACGTCGCGCACGAGGCCGGTGATGCGGGACAACAGGGTATAACTACTGATGGTGGCCGCGGCGCGCAGCAAATTCATGGATGGCCTTGTACGCGGCGCACCGCGCGAGTATGGTTGCCTTGCTCGTGGTTTTGCGGGGACTCGACCACGAAGTATTTGATTTTACGGTCATTTGGGGCTATAGTCTTTGGCTTTGCGAAGCTCCTGCCGCCGCGTATAGCAAGTCGTGACTTCGCCCTACCAGATACGGAATTTTCATGGCTAATACCGCCCAAGCACGCAAGCGCGCCCGCCAAGCAGTGGTCCGCAACAAGCACAACTCCAGCCTGCGTTCGATGCTGCGCACGTCGATCAAGCGCGTGCGCCAGGCCGTGGAAGCTGGCGACAAGACCGCCGCCACGGAAGTGCTGCAGAAGGCCACCAGCGTCATCGACCGCGTCGCGGACAAGAAGATCATTCACAAGAACAAGGCCGCTCGCCACAAGAGCCGCCTGGCCGCCGCCGTCAAGGCCCTGGCCTGATCTGATTCCGCAGCGCGGCCCGGCGCTGCGCGCGAGCAAGACGCCAGCCTGGCAGGATACCCACCTGCCAAGCTGGCTTTTGTTCGTCCATGCATGGCAAAGATGGCCCCGCCCCGCCAACCGGACTCCGCCCGCTCAGGGCTGCCGAGGCCTGGGCGGCGTATCGGGAATCAGGCAGGCCTCGACCGTGCGCAAATCGTTGTCGCGCGCGAAATCACTCACGAACTGCCAGGCCAGGGGCTCGAGCGCCCGCAACCGCTCGTCCACCACCACGCACTTGACGCCATCGATGAAGGTGGGCACGACGTAAGGGGAATAGGTGAAGGGACTCGCCACGCTCCCCTTCGGCCGAAAAGGCGACATGACACCAGCCAGGCGCTCGGCCCAGTCGCTGGGGCGGAACTTGCTGCCGCTGGAAGTGATACCCTGAATAATGAACTGCCTGACGCTTTCAGCCATCGCCGTTGTCTGCGGAAGCATGTCCGCCGTGAATGGGTCTCGTGAACCCGATGGATCTTGAGCCCGGTCCGTCGCACACCCGTGTTGCACGCACCAGCCGGACCGCCCCGCGCGGCGGCGGGACTCGACGCGGGCCCGGCAGACCAGATAGGGCCCGGCAAGGCTCGCGACGGGCAGGGTCACCCCCGCCAGAGAAGCTCGGCATTGTAGCTTATCGACCCGCCCGTCCTCCACCCGCACACTGAACGGCGCGCACGCGCGCGGCACGATTTCCGCCCCACTCTCATGACGACCCGCGCCGCCAAAATCCTCTTCCTGCCCGGAGCCGGGGGCAGCGCCTCGTTCTGGAAACCCGTCTCCGGCCGCCTCGGACCGGAAGGGATCCTGCTGGCGTGGCCGGGACTGGGAAACGAGCCACCCCACCCCGACGTGAACGGGATCGACGACCTCGTCCGCCTGGCATTGCGGCACATCACCGAACCGGTCGACATCGTCGCGCAATCCATGGGCGGCCTGATCGCGATCCGGCTGGCGCTCGCGGCCCCCTCGCTGGTCAACCGCCTGGTTCTCGCCGCCACCTCGGGCGGCGTCCCGGTCGCGGACCTCGGCGGAGCCGATTGGCGCACCGATTATTTCCTGGCCTACCCCGGGGCGGCCCCTTGGATCGCCGGTCCGCAGGAAGATCTGTCGGCGCGCCTCCCCTCGATCACGGCCCCCACGCTCCTGCTCTGGGGCGACCAGGACCCCATCAGCCCCCTGGCCGTCGGGAAGCGCCTGGCATCGCTGCTTCCCCATGCCCGGCTACAGATCGTTCCCGGCGGGGACCACGATCTGGCGCGGACCCACGCTCCCCTCGTCGCCGCCGCGATCGCGCACCATCTTGGCGCCCCCGCCGCCTGTAACAATGCCTCGGGTATCATTGATCCTTTCCGCGAAACGAGCCGATGAGTCGATGGCCCGCGGCGCCACGGCACCGCCCGCCGATTCGGCAACTCTCTGTCAGAGGCGTCGCATGACCGCAACTCCCCAGCAAAATCCGAAGACCTCCCCCGCGCTGCGCCACTTCCTCCAGTTCAACGACCTCGCGCGCGAGGAAATCGAATACCTGTTCAGCCGCGCCGCGCTGATCAAGCGCAAGTTCAAGAACTACGAGCCGCACTTCACCCTGAGCGACCGCACGCTCGCGATGGTGTTCGAAAAAGCCAGCACCCGCACCCGCGTGTCGTTCGAAGCCGGCATGTACCAGATGGGCGGCTCGGTCATCCACCTGACCACCGGCGACTCCCAGCTCGGACGCTCCGAGCCGGTCGAGGACTCGGCCCAGGTCATCTCGCGGATGGTCGACCTGGTCATGATCCGCACCTTCGAACAGACCAAGATCGAGCGCTTCGCCGCCTATTCGCGCGTGCCCATCATCAACGGCCTGACCAACGAGTTCCACCCCTGCCAGATCCTGGCCGACATCTTTACCTACATCGAACACTGCGGCTCGATCCAGGGCAAGACCGTGGCCTGGGTGGGCGATTCCAACAACATGTGCAACACCTGGCTGCAGGCCGCCGAGCTGCTGGACTTCAACCTCCACGTCTCGACCCCGCCCGGCTACGAACTCGAACCCGAACGCGCCGGCGTCGTCGACGCCGAACGGCTCAAGCAGTTCGCCGACCCCATGGAAGCCTGCAAAGGCGCCCACCTGGTCACGACCGACGTCTGGACCAGCATGGGCTTCGAAGCCGAAAACGAAGAGCGCCGCACCGCCTTCGCCGACTGGTGCGTCGACAGCGACATGATGGCCGTGGCCGACCCCGGCGCGGTCTTCATGCACTGCCTGCCCGCCCACCGCGGCGAGGAAGTCACCGCCGAGGTCATCGACGGCCCCCAGAGCGTGGTCTGGGACGAAGCCGAGAACCGCATGCACGTGCAGAAAGCCCTGATGGAGTTCCTCCTCCTGGGCAGGTTGTGACAAGCCCACCCCCTGCCCGCTGACGCGTGCGGGGGGTGGGCTTCCCTACGCCCGAAGGCATAGGGGTGGTACAATGGCAGATCGCCCTTGTGAGGCCGGGGGGCGATTGCACGATCCCGCGCGTATGGCACGGAGCGCCCCCGGGTGCGCCCCCATATCCCCGGTGACCTAGACCGGCCTGAAAGCCGCACCGCCACGCGCGGGCCGTCCATGCCCTGGGAACATCAATGAGCGAAGTAAAGAAGGTCGTACTAGCCTATTCGGGCGGCCTTGACACATCCGTCATCCTGAAATGGCTTCAGGATACGTATCAGTGCGAAATCGTCACCTTCACCGCCGACATCGGCCAGGGTGAAGAGCTCGAGCCGGCGCGCGCCAAGGCCCTGAAGTTCGGCATCAAGCCGGAACACATCTACATCGACGACCTGCGCGAGGAATTCGTCCGCGATTTCGTCTTCCCGATGTTCCGCGCGAACACCATCTACGAAGGCGAGTACCTGCTGGGCACGTCCATTGCCCGGCCGCTGATCGCCAAGCGCCAGATCGAGATCGCGCGCGCGGTCAAGGCCGACGCCGTCTCCCACGGCGCCACCGGCAAGGGCAATGACCAGGTCCGCTTCGAACTGGGCTATTACGCGCTCGAACCGGGCATCAAGGTCGTCGCCCCGTGGCGCGAATGGGACCTGCTTTCGCGCGAGAAACTGCTGGCCTACGCCGAACAGGCCGGCATCCCCATCGAGATGAAGCACAAGCAAGGCGGCGCGCCCTACTCCATGGACGCCAACCTGCTGCACATCAGCTACGAAGGCCGCCACCTGGAAGATCCGAAGGCCGAGGCCGAGGAATCGATGTGGCGCTGGACCGTGGCCCCGGAAGCCGCGCCCGACGCCCCCGAGTACCTGGACGTCGAGTTCGAGCACGGCGACATCGTCGCCCTGGACGGCAAGCGCATGACGCCCGCCGAAGTGCTGACCGAGCTGAACAAGCTGGGCGGCAAGCATGGCATCGGACGCCTGGACCTGGTGGAAAACCGCTACGTCGGCATGAAGTCCCGCGGCTGCTACGAAACCCCGGGGGGCACGATCATGCTGCGCGCCCACCGCGCGATCGAATCCATCACGCTGGACCGCGAAGTCGCCCACCTCAAGGACGACCTGATGCCGCGCTACGCCAGCCTGATCTACAACGGCTACTGGTGGAGCCCCGAGCGCAAGGCGCTGCAAGTGCTGATCGACCACACCCAGCAGGCCGTGAACGGATGGGTGCGCCTGAAGTTGTACAAGGGCAACGTCTACACCATCGCCCGTGATTCGAAGAACACGTTGTTCGACCAGACCATCGCGACCTTCGACGACGACGGCGGCGCCTACGACCAGGCCGACGCCGGCGGCTTCATCAAGCTGAACGCCCTGCGCATGCGCATCGCGGAAAACGCCCGTCGCAAACGCGGATGACCCAGCCGGCCGAACCCGTGCCTGCCACCAGCCCGGAAACGGGCTGGCGTTGACCCGCCATCGGCGGCCTTCGGGCCGCCGATTTGTTTTTCGAGCGCCATGAACGAGAACGTCCTTCCACCCCTGGCCATCATCCAGACCGGGCTCCCGCCCGAACCGGTATCCCACCGGCATGGCACCTTCAGTTGCATGATCCGCGAAGCGGCCGGGCTGCGCGCCGGGGATATCGAGGTCGTTGCCGTGCACCAGGGGGCCGAGCTGCGGCCCCCTTCCAGCTATCGCGCCGCCATCATCACCGGCTCGCCCGCGATGGTCACCGACCGGGCCGGCTGGAGCGAACGCACGGCCGGCTGGATACGGCAGGCGGTGGACCTGGGCCTGCCCATCCTGGGCATCTGCTACGGGCACCAGTTGCTGGCCCACGCGCTGGGCGGCCGGGTCGACTTCCATCCGCGCGGCCGCGAAGTGGGCACGCAAACGGTCGAACTGCTACCCGCCGCCAGCGAATCCCCCCTGCTGGCGGGGCTGCCCTCGCGCTTTCCCGCGCACCTGATCCACCAGCAGAGCGTGATGGAGCTGCCAGCCGGCGCCACCGTGCTGGCGCGCTCCGAACACGATGCGCACCAGATCGTGCAATACGGCGATCGCGTGATTTCCAGCCAATATCATCCGGAATTCTGCCCCCTGATCATGGGCACCTATCTCACGCACTTCGGCCCCAGGCTGGGCGAGGAAGGCTTCGACGTCCCGGCGCTGAGCGCCCGCCTGCGGCCCGCGCCCGAGGCGCGCGAACTGCTGCTGCGCTTCGTCCGGCAGCACGCCGCGCTGCAAGAAGCCGCCTAGGAACGGACCTCGGGCTCGATGCCGGGCACCACGACCGGCTCGATCTCCAATTCCAGGCCGTAGCGTTCGCGCACGTCGCGCCGCACCGCCTCCGCCAGCGCCAGCACGTCGCCAGACCGGGCGCCGCCATGATTGACAAGCACCAGCGCCTGGCGTTCGTGCACACCCACCGGCCCCATGCGGCGGCCCTTCCAGCCGCATTGGTCGATCAGCCATCCCGCTGCCAGCTTGTACGTGCCGTCCTCCTGGGGATACGCCACCAGGCCGGGAAAATCCGCGCGCAACCGGTCGTACTGCACGGCGGGCACCACGGGATTCTTGAAAAAACTGCCGGCATTGCCCAGTACGGCGGGATCCGGCAGCTTGGCCCTGCGGATCGCGCAGACCGCCTCGTAGACATCGCGCACCGTGGGCGAGCGGGCCAGGCCCTCGTGCCGCCGCAGATCGGGATAGTCCAGCACGGGCGTCCACCGCCGGGGCAGCCTCAGCCGGACGGCGGAAATGACCCAACGTCCCGGTTCGCGCTTGAAGACACTGTCCCGGTAAGCGAACGCGCATTGGCCGGCGTCCATCTCTACCCAGGCGTCGCGCAGCATGTCATAGGCCACCAGGCCGGCGAAGCGATCGCTCAGCTCCACGCCATAGGCACCTATGTTCTGCACCGGCGCGGCGCCGACGGTCCCGGGAATCAGCGCGAGGTTTTCCAGCCCGCCCCAGTTTCGCCCGACACAATAGGTAACCAGGTCATGCCAGGTCTCGCCCGCCGCGGCTTCGACCACGCGGGCCTGGTCGTCCTCGCCGGCCAGCCTGATGCCGCGCAGCGCCATCCGCGCCACCAGGCCGCGCACCCGGGGCGGCAGGACCAGGTTGCTCCCTCCTCCCAGCACCAGGACGCCACCGCCGTGAGAACGCGCCAGGCCGGCCAGGGCCGGCAGATCGTCCTGGCTGCGCAGCGTGACGCAGGCCGGCGCCGAACTGGCCAGCCCCAGGGTATTGAGAGACGAAAGATCGCAGGCGCCGGGCACGAGGCCCGCGCAAGCGCCGGAATCGGAAGCGACAGCCAATCTGGGCACCAGGCAGGGAACAAGCGCCGCGGAACGGATTTCCCGCGGCCCCGCCATCTTACTTGACTACAATTCCTCTATTCCAAGATAGGCCGCAAGCCACATGCAAGGAGTTCACCCATGCCTACATTCGATGTCGTCTGCAAACCCAACCTGGTCGAACTGCGCAATGCCGTCGAACAGACCAACAAGGAAATCACCACCCGCTTCGACTTCAAGGGCTCGGACGCCCGTGTCGAACAGACCGACAAGGAACTCACGGCCTATGCCGACAGCGATTTCCAGCTGAACCAGGTGCGGGACGTGCTGCTGAACAAGATGACCAAGCGCAGCGTGGACGTGCGCTTCCTCGATCATGGCAAGGTCGAGAAAATGGGCGGCGACAAGGTCAAGCAGGTACTGACCGTGCGCAACGGCGTGCCGCAGGACGCGGCCAAGAAGATCGTGGCCCTGATCAAGAACAGCAAGATGAAGGTCCAGTCCAGCATCCAGGGCGACGCCGTGCGCGTGCAGGGCGCCAAGCGCGATGACCTGCAAAGCGCCATCGCGCTGCTGAAGAAGGACGTGACCGACCTGCCCCTGGGCTTCGAGAATTTCAGGGACTGAACGCCCGCCCAGCCCGCCGTCTTCGTAACAGCACCCATGAAAACCGGCCAGGAAAGCCGAAGGTATTATCCGGCCTTCCTGGAACGCAGGACATGCAGCCTAGTTGAGCTTGCCAATTGGCTGCATCTCGAGCCAGGCGGAGCCATTCACCACTTCACCATCCAGCGTACCGGTGACATTCCCCAGTCCTTCGTAGACAAACCGGGAGCCGGCGTTCACTTCCTGGTCATTCCAGGCCATGGTGACGGTCAAATCGGCTGAACGCTCGCCGGACAGGACGATCTTGTATTTCGTATAGTAGATCTCCCCCGAATCCGGGCTTTTCCATTCACTGCCGGCGATCGGTTTCATGACTATGTCCTGCAGGTTCCAGCGGTGCTCCGGCTCCAGCACGCCATTTGGATTCTTTGGCGCATCCATGCTGAATAGCGAACTGACACGGTAATCGCTGACCTTGGTTCCAACCAGGGTGGTCATGATGGCCTTCTGCTGCTCTGGAAACTGCATGATGAAAAAGGCCCACGTGGAATCCTTCACGATCTCGGTCGCCGCATCGTCGAAGGTCTGGTATACGACATCCATCCACAACAGGCCACCCGTACCCTGGGAAACCACGGTGCCGTTTTCGTCATAGGTCACTTTGAACGTGATCACCTTGAGAAAAGGCGCGGAATAGTAATAGGAGCCCTGGCCGGTCATCGGGTTCTGGGTAGCCGCCAGATACTTCTCGACCGAGCCCCCGAAATTCTTGCGAATGGCTTTTTCCTGCTCGGGCAACAGCCAATTGGGCAAGAATGCATTGACTCCGAAACCCTCGCTGACAAAGCCCATGGTGTCTTCCACCAGAATTTCGGTCGTCATCAACTTGCCAAGATTATCCGCGCCATGGGACTGGATCTTGTAGCGGGCCCCTTTTTGCCCAAAGCGGCCCGAAACCAGCTTTGCCCTGGTTTCATTCTTGGGGGTGACCGCTCCCACGGCATTTTCAGACGTAACGCTGAGATCCCAAGGCTGGGTCAGCGCAATCGCGTTGCCCACCAGGGCGGCCCCCAATGTTCCACCCGTGCGGAATCCGCCCAGGCCCGGAGTGCTGATCCCTGTTCCGGACATGATGAACGGCAACCTGACCTCGGCGCTGCCGGAAGGATCGATCTGCTGTTCAAGCCGCTGGATCAGGCTGAAATACGCCATCTGATTCTGGCTGTCATCCTCCAGGTAGCCAAAAAAACAATAGGCTTGCAACGCGATGCCAGGCTGGTCGAAGGATAAGAACTTCTCCAGGCCGGCGGCACTTTTTGTTTGCGGCAGATCCGTGTTGCTGGCGTAGTAGAGATTGCTCAAGCCCAACGTATCAACGCCAAGCTGGTTGACTCCCGGCCGCACCTGGACAGTCTGGCTGGTGGTTCCAAGCATGGCGTCATTCGACGTGAACGCTGAACTTCGAACCTGGTACGAACCTTCCTTCGCCACCGGAAAGGTCGCCGTGACCCTCTTGCTGCCCGCGGGCACGTCGATCGTCTGGAAATTCAGGGCTTTACCCTGGTCATCCAGCAATTCCACCTGGAACTTGCTGATGCCTTGCAACTCCAGTTGCACCGCCTGATGGATATCGTTGGCGGGCTTGGGTTCCGTCGTCAACGATATTTCGAGCCTGGCATCGGTATTGGATC
Source organism: Pigmentiphaga sp. MLSB6-MA01 (assembly GCF_058793475.1). NCBI lineage: Bacteria > Pseudomonadati > Pseudomonadota > Betaproteobacteria > Burkholderiales > Alcaligenaceae > Pigmentiphaga > Pigmentiphaga sp. MLSB6-MA01. The sequence goes on from NZ_JBXAFV010000008.1 coordinate 172,373, forward strand.
CGCTGCCACACCCTGCCAACAGGGCCAGGGCGAGAAACATCGAGCTGATCAGGGATTTTTTTCTTTCCATTCTTGGCATGAATTTATTTCTTCTTTTCATCAAACGATCATCTCCCGAAAGCCTGCGGGCAAAAAAAGCAGCGCTACGTGGCCGCGGCCATCGGGTGCATTCTCTTTTATATAAAAACCACGGAAATTATATTTTCAAGGAAACGATTGCCAAAGATGCGGCCAAATCGAAAGGCAGCGACACCATGGGAAAAACCCGTGGACATTCTATCCTCGAACCGCTTCAGGGCTATCGCCCATTTTAGGTAGTCGATATGAACAAATCCCCGGAGCCTTGTTTGATGCGGGTTGCGGTAATTCAGCGATACCGGCAATTGCACGATTGGAGATAATGCAGGCCCATTTTCCTGAAAACCCCACCGGGATTCAGATAAACCCGAAAACACCGCTTTCGCAGCGCGGCACGGTTCCGCCGGCTATTGCGAGAGCGGATCAAACCGGAGCATCCGATCGCAGTCACCGATCGATCCGTCGGGCCTGGCACGCCGGCGCAAGCGGCCGGGTGAGGCGGGCATGGAGGAATGCGGGCGACCTGCCGCCGGGGTTCGAGAACCTTGTCCCCCCCATAGGCCCTCCCCGCTTACGAATGATGCTTTGACACGGCGAAAAATCGGCTCTAAGATTGAACACATTGATGTATACATCAAAGAACACACAAATGAATCCAGAAAAAAACAAGGTATCCGTGCCACTCAAAGGCGAACGGCCGCTCTACGACCGGGTGTACGACATCCTGAAAGAGCGGATCGTCAGCGGCGAACTGAGGGCAGGAGAGACGATTGGCGAAGTCCAGTTGGCGGAACAGCTTGAAGTCAGCCGCACCCCCGTCCGGGATGCCGTGAGGCGTCTGGTCGATACCGGCCTATTGGTGGCGGAAAAAGGCGGGGTCCGGGTTTACTCGCCCACGGCCGCCGATCTCGCAGATGTTTACTGCACCCGCGCCAGCCTGGAAGGGATGGCCGCGCGGCTGGCCGCCCTGCACGTCGACGAGGGCTTCGCGGCAGAGCTCGAAAACATCTGCGACGCCGGGGCCAGGATCGTCGATACGAACGCATTGCACGCGGCCGCGATGCTCAACGGCCAGTTCCACGATCTGATCCTGGAGAGATCCGGCAACAAACGCATCAAGCACCTGCTCACCAACCTGAGCCCGGTCATCGTCCGTTATCGCCACATTTCTCTTTCGTTCGAAGACCACCTCAAGACGTCCTGGGCCGAACACAAGGAAATTGTCCAGCTTTTCCGGGAATGCAATCCCAGCACCGTGGAAGACCACGTGAAGAACCACATCCTGCGCGCCGGAGGGCGCATCGTCTCCACGCTGCAATCGGTGGAAGGTGACCGGGAAGTCACGCCGGCCATGGAACTGGTGCTCAGCGTTCTATAGAACATGTTTTAGTGGAGGAGACAAAGCGTGAAGCAGAATCGCATAACGAATATCGAGGCCATCAGCCTCTATGTTCCATTGAAAGAGAAAATCGACGCGCCGATAAGCATTCCCCATGCTTCGGTCCTGGCGGACACGATCTTCAGCGGCTATCGAACGACCTTGGTCCGCATCCAGACCGAATTCGGCATCGAGGGTGTGGGCGAATGCATGGTCCGGCTGGCGCCTACCGCGACCCGGGACATCATCCGGGATATCGCCCCCATGCTGATCGGCCGGGATGTATTGGATCGAGAGGCGCTCTGGGAGCTGATGTACGGAACCATGATGAACCGGGGCCATTCCCGGGGCTTCTACACCGAGGCCATGAGCGGGCTCGACATCGCCATCTGGGACGCGGCGGCCAAGACGCTGGACGTTCCGCTGTACAAGCTGGTCGGCGGCCGGCACCACGAGAAACTCAGGGCATATGCGTCGTCCATCCGTTTCCGGGACATGGATCTGGTCCTGGCTCAGGCGCGCGACTACAAGACCCGTGGCTTTAAAGCCATCAAGATCAAGATCGGCCGCAACCTCGAGCGGCCGGAGCTGGATATCGATTTCGTGCGTGCGATCCGGGAAGACGTCGGCGACGAGATGAAGCTGATGGTCGACGCGAACTGCGCATACGGCGAAGACATCGGCACCGCGTTGCGCGTCGGCCGTGCCATGCAGGACCTGGACATCTACTGGTTCGAAGAGCCGCTCAGCCCTGACAACATCGACGGCAACGCGGCGCTCGCCGCGGCGCTCGACATCAACATCGCGCTTGGCGAAGCGGATTTCATGATGTACGGCGCGCGCGAGTTCATCGCGAAAAAGGCCGTGGACATATTCCAGCCGAACATATCCCGGACCGGAGGCATCACCGAAGCACGGCGCATCGCCGCCCTGCTCCAGGCCAACCACATTCCCTACGCACCGCACACCGGAAGCTGCTCGGCCGTGTGCCTTGCCGCCACGCTGCAGTTCTCGGTCGCCCTGCCGCACTTCCTGATGTTCGAATACATGCAAAGCGATTGGTCGAAGAATCAACCGAATCCGCTGCGCCACGACCTGCTCAAGCAGCCGGTCGAGATATTCGAAGACGGTTTCATGGTCGTGCCGGAACGGCCGGGCATCGGCGTCGAACTCAACGAGGACATCGTCGATAACTGGCGGGTCGCCTGATCATGCGCGCGGCCGATCCCGGCGTGGCGGCGCATCCTTCGATCGATGCCGAATGGCTTGCACGCCACGGGGAAGACGTCATCGACCCGGCCCGGCGCATCGTCGATGCGCATCATCATCTCTGGGATCGGTCACGTTCGCCGCGATACATGCCTGATGATCTGCTTGGCGACGTGGGCTCGGGGCACAACGTCATCTCCACGGTTTTCGTGGAAAGCCGGGCATCCTGGCGGCAAGGTGGCCCGGAACACCTGCGCACCGTGGGGGAAACCGAGTTCGCGAACGGGATGGCAGCCCTGGCCGCCAGCGGCGACTACGGGCCGATCAGGTTCTGCGCGGGCATCGTGGCAAACATCGACTTGCGTTTGCCGGAAGCGTTGCTCGCCGAGGCGCTCCAGGCTCACCGAACCGCCGGCGGCGGCAGGCTGAAAGGGGTGCGCCAGGTCGCGGCTTGCCACGATAGCCCCGATGTGCGGGTGTCGGGCCCCATTCCGCCGCCGGGCCTGCTTGCAAGTCCGGAGTTCCGGAGAGGCTTCAGGATGCTCTCGGAGGCGGGACTGGGTTTCGATGCGTGGGTCTATCACCCCCAGATCCCTGAAGTGGCAAGCCTGGCCGACCATTTCCCGGAAAGCCGGATCGTGCTGAACCATTGCGGCGGACCGATCGGCATCGGCCCCTACGCCAATCAACGCGCCAGGGCGATGAAAGAGTGGGACGCAAGCATTCGGGATATCGCAAGAAGAGAGAACGTATTCGTCAAGCTTGGCGGCCTGGGCATGCGGCTCGGCGGGTTCGAACTTTATCGGCGTTCCCGGCCTCCGGGCTCCGATGAACTGGCGGCGCTCTGGTCGCCGTACTTCAACACGTGCATAGAGGCCTTCGGCGCCTCGCGTTGCATGTTCGAAAGCAATTTTCCCGTTGAGAAATCAAGCTGCAGCTATGGCGTTCTGTGGAACGCGTTCAAGCGGGTGGCAAGCGGGGCAACGGACGTCGAGAAAGAGTGTTTATTCAGCCTTACCGCATCGAGTTTTTATCGTCTTGATTGCATTTAAAAGAAAAGATCGCTGTACAGGAGGAGGCACCCAATGAAAAAAAGATTCCTGATAGGCCAGGTGCTGCTGGCGTGCGCGCTATCGGAAGCCGCCGTCGCGGCATCTTCGACCCGGAACTATCCGGAAAAGCCCATCACCTTGCTGGTGGGATTCGCGGCGGGCGGCAGCGTCGACAACGCGGCCCGGATCGTCGCGCAGAGACTGCAGACGATAGGCTGGTCAGTCATCGTGGAAAACCGTACCGGCGCCAGCGGCATGATCGCCATGCGGGATCTGGCCAAATCCCGGCCGGACGGCTACACGCTCATGATGGGATCCGTCAGCAACCTGGCGATGGTTCCCCCGGCCATGAAAGATCCCCAGGTCGATCCGGCCAAGGACCTGGCCGCGGTGTCGCTGATAGGCAGCGCACCGCTGGTACTTCTGGTGCGCGCCGACTCCCCGGTGAAGTCGCTGGATGATTTCAAGGAGGCGTTGAAGAAACCCGGCGCAACCAGGAGCTATGCGTCCGGAGGGATAGCCACGCCTCCACACCTCGCCATGGAACTCCTCGCAAGCAAGCTGGAGGTCAAGCTCGACCACGTTCCCTATCGCGGCGAAGCCCCCGCGATCGTCGACCTCCTCGGCGGACACGTACCCGCCATGTTCGCGAACATGACGACGGGGGTTCCCTATGTGAAGAGCGGCAAGCTGCGCGCCATCGGTGTCAGCGGCTCGGCTCGCTCTCCGGTCATGGAGGATGTGCCGACACTGGCGGAAGGAGGGGTGGCGGGCTTCAACGTCGAAAACTGGTTCGGCATCGTCGCCCCCAGGGCGACGCCGCCTGAGGTGCTGGACATCATCCATGGCGCCGTCTCCAAGGCTCTCGCCGATCCTACGTCCCGGGAGCAGTTGTCGGCCCAGGGGTTGAACGTGCAGGACATCTCCAGAAAGGAATTCGACCGGTTTCTCGCAGCCGAGAACGAACAATGGACGGCCGTCGTGAAGAAGGTCGGGATTCGCCTGGAATGAGCAATTGGACGGAATGATGATGGCTCAAGTTGCTAGTTTACTTTTCGCTTTGCTATCGATGGGCATGGTTGGCGGCCATGCGGTCTCGCCCGCCGCGGCGGCAGACTCCTTTCCCAGCAGGCCCATCACATTGTTGGTGCCGTTCTCCGCGGGCGGCCCCACGGACAAACTGGCCAGGGATCTGTCCGAAGCCATGCGCCAGCGCCTGGGGCAGACGGTTGTGGTCGAGAACATCGGTGGAGCCGGCGGCACCATCGGCGCGGGAAAGGTGGCCAATGCCCGCCCTGATGGCTACACCTTGATGCTTGTCCACGTGGGCATGGCAACCTGGCCGGCCCTCTACCCCGGGTGGGAACGCAAGACCCTGGAGGCCTTCGATTACCTGGGGCTGATCAACGAAGTGCCAATGACGCTGGTGGGCCGCCCCACGCTCGCCCCGAAGAACATCGACGAACTCACGTCATGGCTCAAGGGCAATCATGACAAGGTCAACCTGGCCAATGGCGGCCCCGGTTCCGCGTCCGACCTGTGCGGCCTGCAGCTCCAGGAAAAACTCGGCATAAAGCTGACCACCATCCCCTACAAGGGGACGGGCCCGGCGATGATAGACCTGATGGGGAACCAGCTCGACCTCTTGTGCACCATGACAATCGGCGCGCAGGACCAAATCAAGGGAGGAAAAATCAAAGGCTTCGCGGTCACCTCGCTGAAGCGCGTGCCGACCCCGGAGCTCGACGCGCTGCCGACGCTGGACGAATCCGGTCTCAAGGGATTCAACGTGACCATATGGCATGGACTCTACGCCCCCAGGAACACGCCGCCAGAAATCCGCGGGAAACTCAATGGCACGCTCAGGGAAATCCTGGCCAGCCGTGATTTCGTCAGCGAGCAGGAGCGACTGGGCGCGCTGGTCGTTAGCGAAAACTTGCAGACGCCGGCTGGCCATCGAGAGTTCGTCGAGGGTGAGATATCCCGCTGGACCGGTGTCCTGCGGGGTTCGCAAAGCAGCCGCGCGGGCAAGTAGGCGTGCGGCGCCTCCGGGACGAGTGTTTTCAGGACCGGAAATGGAACATCATCCGCGCCGCGGATTTTCAGCACGCGCCACGAGACGCATAGGCGCGTTTCGCAAGCGCGGTGCCAAGCTCTACGGCCGGATCGATCAACACCACCCCCCGCTCGAACGGGAATCCGGACAACGCGAGCGGAATCTCCGTACAGGCCATGGCGAACTTGTCCACGCCTGTGCGGTCTCGCATCCTGACGACGACTTCCGACAGGCACCGCCGGCCCAGCGCCATGTTCCCCGCCTTGACCCCCCGATAAATACCTTGCATCAGCAGCGTCGACTCAGCGTCATCGGGCTCGATGCAGACAAGGCCCTGGCATTCGAAAAACGGGCTGTACAGGCGGGAGCGATAGGTGCCCTCCGTCGCCAGCAGACCGACGGGCCGCCCGTCCAGCCGGCACGCCGCCCGGGCGGTCACCTCGGCAATATGCAGCAACTCGACGCCGGCGTGGCGCCCGGCGAGCTCCTGGTGCCAGGCGTGGGCGGTATTGCACGCGATGGCAATCGCGCGCACATCGAGCGTCTGCAACGCGCTGACGCTTTGCGAAAGGCTGGACAACACGAGGTCTTGCTCCGGCTTCCCCGCGAGCAGGGCTTTCGTGCGATCCGGGTGCGGCCACTGCGACAGGTAGTGTGCGGGAAAGGCTTGGTCGTTCACGTTGCCGCCTCGCGCGATGATCTCGTCGATGCAGGCGGACAGGAATTTGGAAAGGAGGTCGGCGCCGGCGAAAGGCCCCATTCCTCCCAGAATGGCGACGGTGTTCACGTTGGCTATCACACAGGGGCATCGAAAACTACAGCGGCTTCGCCCGCGGCTCGAGCGCTTCACCCGGCGGAGGAGAAAACAAGATGGCCTCGCCCTTGCTCACCTGCTCCCTGCCGCCCAATTCGTCCACCCGTCGTCGCTGGTCGGCCTTTGCACGCGCGTCGATAGCCTCGGGCCTACCCTGCTCCCTCAATGCATCCAACAAGCACCGCAACACCTCGGAATAGCCCGGATCAGGCGCCACGTCCCGTGTCTCGTCCGGATCCACCGCGAGATCGAAAAGCTGGACGGGCATGCCGACGTGATAGATCAGCTTGTATCGCTCGCCTCTGATCATGGACGCCCCCGCCGCGGATCCGTGCGCATGGAACTCCGCGAAGACGAGCCGGCCATCGGGTCCGGCCGCCATTCGGTTGGCGAGCGCGAAGAGTGATCGGCCCGGCAAGTCCGCATCTTCGGCGGACAACGGAATGTCCAGCGCTTCGAGTACGGTCGGGAAAAGGTCGACATGGCAAGCCAACTGGTCGGATCGGCGACCCGCGGGCACATCGGCGCCGGCCAGAATCATCGGCACGGCCACCGACTGCTCGTAGAAGACCCGCTTGCCCAGCAACCCGTGGGAGCCGAACAGTTCGCCGTGGTCGCTGGTGTAGAGCAGATTGGTCGTTTCGGCGGGCGCATACTTTCCAACGGCATCCATGACTTCGCCGATCTGTTCGTCGAGATGGGTGATCAGGCCGAAGTAAGCGGACGAGATTTTCCGCAGCACGTCCGGCTCGATCAGATCCGGGATCTGTTCGAGCCGCCGGATGTGCCGATAGGCCGGATGCCCCGCCCACCCCTCTCCCCGCCATCCGACGGGAAGCGGCATGTGCTGATAGGGGTAGCGATCGAGCAACCGCTGCGGCACGGTGAATGGAGGATGCGGGCTCACCCATGACACCAGAAGAATCCACGGCTTCCGGCTGCCTGCCATTTCTTCAAGCCATGCCTTGGCGGCCGCGGTGATTTTCCGATCGTAGTCCTGGTACTTGGTGTCGCCCACGCCCGAACTCAGCGCATACATGTCGTACCAGGCCGAGTCTTTCTTCCCGGGCTCATCGTCGTATCCACGCAGCAGATTCCGTATGGCGCCTTTGCCGCCGTACAAATGCATCGGCAGGATTTCCTGAGTGAAGCCGTAGTCGTCGCCGCCGCGATAATGCAGTTTGCCGATCGAGGCGACTGTCACGCCGGCATCGCGCGCGCGATGCATCCACGATGGCGTTTTGCCATCGTAGGCCAGGACATTGTCCCAGTATCCCGTCTCATGGGGATACCGGCCCGTTGCCAGCGACGCCCTGGCGGGGCAACAAATGGGGCTGGTGGTATAGGCCTTCCGGAACAATGTCCCCCTCGACGCGAGCCCGTCCAGGTTGGGCGTCTTGACGATGGGATGTCCCGCACACCCCATCAGTCCGCCGGCATGGTTGTCCGAAAGAAAAATGATCAGGTTTTTCCGCTGCTTTCCCATTCTCGCAATACCTCAGGCCGAGATCCTGATGCCGGTTTCCCTGGCGATCTGGCGCCAGCGAGCCAGCTCCTTGTCGAGATACTCCGCGAACGCTTTCGGCGCGCTGCCGATCACCGCCGCCCCCTCGTCATCCATCCGCCTGCGCACCGCCGCCTCTTCAAGCGCGGACGAGAGCGCCACCTGGAACTCGACGGCGAGCGCTTCCGGCGTCCCGGCCGGCATGAAAACGCCGTGCCACTGGTCCGCGACCAGATCGGCGAAGCCCTCCTCCACCAGCGTGGGAATCCGCGGCAATTGCTTGAGGCGCCCCTGGCCGGTCGTGGCAAGCGCCACCAGATCTCCTTTCTCCAGATACGGCTTGGCTACCGGATAGATCATGAAGGCAGCCTGCACCTCGCCGCCGAGCAGCGCTGTCATCAGTTGCCCCGCGCCTTTGTAGGGGACGCTGAGTGCGCTCACATTGGCTCGCCGGAACAGGATCTCGGGCGTAAGGTTCGATATCGATCCCAGGCTCGCATTTCCGTACGCGAGATTGATCTTCTGGCTGCGCATGCGTGCCAGCAGTTCGGAAAGACTGGAGATGCCCAGATCGCGGCGGACCACCATGGTCAAAGGCTGCGAAACCGCCAGGCTGACGGGCACCAGATCGCGCCGCACGTCGAACGGAATATTTCCCATCACGGCAGGATTGATCACGATCGATGACGATGCATAGAGCACCGTCTTTCCGTCTGGCGCGGCATGGGCGACATAGCTGGCACCGATGTTTCCGCTCGCGCCGGCCCGGTTGTCCACGATTGCCGGGCTTTTCAGTGCCTGGGAAATGCCGGGCGCCAGAAGCCTGGCGAATATGTCATTGCCTCCGCCCGGGGCGAATGGCACCACGATACGAACCGGCGCGCCCTGGGCGCGTCCCGGCCCGGCGGCGAATGCCGCGGCCGCGACGGCGCCAAGCTTGAAGAAGGTTCGGCGGCAAATGGGACGGCCCATGTTCGGCACCCTGGAAGACAAGATGCGATCCAGTCTATCCATGCACGTTTCATGTATCCAATGCGATGTTGCGCTGTTAGCATGCTTAAAAAGCATGAATTGATCGTTTCCCAAGGCGTTGCGCCATGAGCAGTCTCTATCCCGACCTGACCGCGCTGAATCTCTTTCGCCTGACGGCCCGCGAGGGAACGGTAACCGCCGCCGCGCAAGCCTTGGGCATGGGCCAGCCCCAGGCCAGCCGCGCGCTGGCCGCGTTGCAACGGCGGTTGGGCCTGGTGCTGCTGGTCCGTTCGGGCCGCCTGCTGGTCCCCACCGACGCGGGACTGCTGTTCCTGGAACAGGCCGATCGCGCCCTGGCGGAGGTCGAGGGACTCTGGGAAAGCGCCCGCACCATTTCCGCCGGCCGGCGCGCCCCCATCCGCATGCTGGTGCAATCCCACCTGGCTCACGGATTGATGCCGCAGGTCATGGCGGACATGCGGCACGCGTTTCCTTCCTTGCGCATCGACCTGGACATCCGCCAGAGGAATCGCCTCACCCAGTGGGCCAACCGGGCGGCCTGCGACTGCGTCTTCGCAACGCTGCCTCATGATGCCTCGTGGTCGGTGCAAACCCCGCTGTTCGATGCGGAATACCTGATCGGCATGCCGCGCAACCACCCTCTCAAGGATGTCCGCCGGGTGAAAGTGGAAGACTTGATCGGACACGCGTTCGTGAATGTCCGGGCAGGCCTCACGACACGCGACAAACTCCAGGAAATGTGCGCAATGCACAATACCGTGCCAAGCATTTCCCTGGAGACAGGCTCCGTCCAGTCCGCGCTACAGATGGCAGGCGCCGGCTTGGGATTGGCCCTTTGCGATCCGTTCACCGCCAACAATCATGCCGGCAATGCAGATCTGACGTTCTGCCGGATCGTCGACGGACCGACGCTGAACTATGGACTGTCGGTGAAAGATCCCGGCGAAGGCTGGGCGCGCAAGATCGCGGAAATACTCATCAGGCGGGCCGGCGCCATTCTGGCCCGATACCTCGGCGATGGCCGGTGATTTCCCCGAGCCGGAATCAAGCGTGGCGGCAAGGCATGGCTGGCGAGGCGCCTGCCCGCATCGGGTACCGCCTCCTGGACCGCTCAAGAGGTCAACAATGGTTACCAAATGGCTGGCCGGGACAAGAGGCGGAATGGCCGGCAAAGCGCCACGGACGCCCCGCCGGCGGTCAGAGTACGGGGCGTTTGAACAGCATCGCGGGTTCGAGTTCGAGCGCCTTGGCCAGCTTCTCGATGTTGTCGACCGAGATGTTGACACGCGCTCGCTCGACCTGACTGACGAAGGTCCGGTCGAGATGGGCGGCGAATCCGAGCTGCTCCTGCGACATCTTCTGCGCGACTCGGAACGCTCGTACGTTGTAGCCGAGTATTTCGCGCAGCGTCGTCAAGGACGCCGACGGATTAGGGGATCTCAGAGGTGCGGGCATTGACGCATACTCCCCACGACAGCGCGTTATATCTACCGCTTATACATCACCTTTACTGGACGCTATTGCAACGCTTCGCAAAGCGCTTCAGCAAAAGTAATTCTGCGCCTGTCGGGAAGCGACACCTACGGGGCTAACCCTCGGTCATGCGTGGCGCGCCTGATACGGAAAGCGCGCGCTTTCCGTATCAGGCATCAACTCACCCGCTCGGGAAAACGCCCGCGCACCGAATGCTCGATACCCGCCGCGTCGAGCCCCAGTCCCGCCAGCAGCGCGGCCTGGTCGCCATGGTCGATGAAGCGGTCGGGCAGACCGAGCTGCATCACGGGCACCGTCACGCCGGCGTCGTTCAGTACCTCGCAGACGGCGCTGCCGGCCCCGCCCATGATGCTGCCTTCTTCCACCGTCACCAGCGCCCCGTGCCGGGCCGCCAGTTCAAGTATGAGTTCGCGGTCGATGGGCTTGACGAAGCGCATGTCCACCACCGTGGCGTCCAGCGCCTGCCCGGCCTGCAAGGCAGGAACGGCCAGTGTGCCGAACGCGAGTATCGCGACGCCGGCCGTGCGGCCGCTCTCGCGCCGCACGATCCCTTTGCCCAGGGCCACGGTACCGAGGCCTGCCGCCGGCGCCGCCCCCGTGCCCGCGCCACGCGGATAGCGGACGGCGGCGGGGCCGGGATGCTGATAACAGGTCGACAGCAGCAGCCTGCACTCGGCCTCGTCCGAGGGCGTGGCCACCACCATGTTGGGGATGCAGCGCACGAAGGCGATGTCGTAGTTGCCGGCATGCGTGGCGCCATCCGCGCCCACGAGCCCGGCGCGGTCGAGCGCGAAGGTCACATCCAGGTCCTGGAGCGCGACGTCGTGGATCAACTGGTCGTAGCCCCGCTGCAGGAAAGTCGAGTAGATGGCGACCACCGGCTTGAGCCCCTCGCAGGCCAGGCCGCCGGCGAAGGTCACCGCATGCTGCTCGGCGATGCCTACGTCGAAATAGCGATCCGGAAAGCGCCGCTCGAACTCCACCAGGCCGCTGCCTTCGCGCATGGCCGGCGTGATGCCGATCAGGCGCGCGTCCTCGGCCGCCATGTCGCACAGCCAGTCGCCGAACACCTGGGTGAACGTTTTCCTGGGCGGCGTGGACGGCTTGCTGATGCCCACCGCGGGGTCGAACTTGCCCGGGCCGTGGTACAGGACGGGGTCGGCCTCGGCCAGCTTGTATCCCTGCCCCTTGCGGGTGACGACATGCAGGAAACGCGGACCGGACAGATTGCGCATGTTCTGCAGCGTGGGGATCAGCGAGTCGAGATCATGCCCGTCGATGGGACCGACATAGTTGAAGCCCAGCTCCTCGAACATCGTGGCGGGCGTGACCATGCCCTTGGCGTGCTCTTCGATCCGGCGGGCCAGTTCGAACACGGGCGGCACGTGCGACAGCACGGCCTTGCCCACGTTGCGCGCGGCGGCGTAGAACTTGCCCGACATCAGGCGGGCGAGATAGCGATTCAGCGCGCCGACCGGCGGCGAGATCGACATGTCGTTGTCGTTCAGGATCACCAGCAGGTCGACATCGGGCATGACGCCGCCGTTGTTCAAGGCCTCGAAGGCCATGCCGGCCGACATCGCGCCGTCGCCGATCACGGCGATATGCTTGCGCTCGACACCTTCGATGCGCGCGGCCGCGGCCATGCCCAGCGCGGCCGAGATGGAAGTGGACGAATGCGCGGTGCCGAAAGCGTCGTATTCGGATTCGCTGCGCCGGGGAAAGCCCGAGATGCCGTCCCGCTGCCGCAGGGTCGCCATGCCGGCGCGCCGTCCCGTCAGGATCTTGTGCGGATAGGTCTGGTGCCCCACGTCCCAGACGATGCGATCGTCGGGCGTATTGAAGACGTAGTGGAGGGCCAGGGTCAGTTCGACCGTGCCCAGGTTCGAGGACAGGTGGCCGCCGGTGCGGGACACCGACTCCAGCACGAAGGCGCGCAGTTCATCGGCCAGCGCCGACAATTGGCAGCGGTCCAGTTTTTTCAGGTCGGCCGGAGAATCGATGCGGTCGAGCATATCGGTGGGCATGTTTCGGAGTCTCCGTTCAGCGGTCGCGCAGCACGATGAAATCGGCCAGCGCGGCCAGGCGCGCACCGCCCGCGCCCAGCGGAACGATGGCCTCGTGCGCGGCCTGGCGCAGGCGCTCCGCCAGGGTCCGGGCCTCGTCCAGGCCCAGTATGGATACATAGGTCGGCTTGTCGGCGGCCGCATCCTTGCCGGCCGTCTTGCCCAGGCGCGCCGAATCCGCCGTGACATCGAGGATGTCATCGACCACCTGGAACGCCAGCCCCACGGCCTGGGCGTAGCCGTCGAGCGCCGCGCGCTGGACCGAACTCGCGCCCACCACGATGCCGCCCAGGGCGGTGCTGGCGCGCAGCAGCGCGCCTGTCTTGAGCCGGTGCATGGCTTCGAGTTCGTCCCGATCGAGCGGCTTGCCGACGCTGGCCAGATCGATGGCCTGGCCTCCGGCCATGCCCAGGCTGCCGGCCGCGGTGGCCAGCACCTGCACCGCCTGCACGGTCAGCCCGGGGGCGATCGGCATGCGCGCCAGGGCCTCGAACGCCAGGGCCTGCAAGGCATCGCCCACCAGCAGCGCGGTGGCTTCGCCAAACTCCACGTGCACGGTCGGCTGGCCGCGGCGCAGGACGTCGTCGTCCATGCACGGCATGTCGTCATGCACCAGGGAGTAGGCATGGATCAATTCGACCGCGGCGGCGGCGGCGTCCAGCGCCGCCTCGCTCCCGGCGCCGGATGCCGCGCAGGCCTCGCCCGCGGCATAGGTCAACATGGGGCGCACGCGCTTGCCGCCGCCCAGCACCGCGTACCGCATGGCGCCATGCAGCGTGCGCGGATCAATGTCCTGGACGGGCAACAAGCGCGCCAACACCTGTTCGGCGCGCACCCCGCACGCCGCCATCCAGGCGGAAAAATCTTCGCGACTGCCAGCCATCAAATCAATCCCCGGCCTCTTCGAAGGGGCGCAGCAACTCTCCCTCGAGAACCCGGACCTGCTGCTCGGCGCGCGCCAGCCTGTCCTGGCAGACCCGCACGAGGTCGACGCCGCGCCGGTAGGCGGCCAGCGAGGATTCGAGCGGCATGGAGCCGTCCTCCATCATCGCCACCAGCGCCTCGAGCTCGCCCAGCGCGGCCTCGAAGTCCTGAGGCAGGGCCTGCGCGGGGGCATCGCCCTGCGCATCGGAAACATTCACGAATTTGTCGGCCAATCAAGCCTCCTGGATCTCGTCACGGCATCGAACCCGGAATTGTACGGGATGACGGGATTCCGCCCCCGCCCCAGGCGGGGGCGGACCGGGCCTGCGCGGGGACTTCTCCCGCCGTCCGGGGTACAATACCCGGCTTGATCGGGCAGATCATTTTCTTCGCGCCAGTACCCTCTGCGAAGTTCAACCACCGCTCCAGGTCGCGTAAGGGGCGGTTTCGCAGCGGGGAGACTGGCTTCACAACTCTCGCGGAGGGAAGTCATGACCGATATCGGTCGCGTGGCACACGTGGCGGCGAGCCGAGCGCAGCTCCCAGTCAGTGCCTATTTCGATGAAGCGCGCTTCGCGCGTGAAATGCAAAACGTCTTTGGCCAGGCCCCCATCTACGTGGGGCACCAGAAAGGCGTCCCCGAAGTCGGGGATTACCGTACCCTGATCCAGGAAAACGACGGCCGTGTGCTGGTGCGCAACCAGTCCGGTGTCGAACTGCTGTCCAACGTATGCCGACACCGGCAGGCACTCATGCTGGGCCAGTACCAGGCCGGCGGTGAGCGGCAGGCCGCGCATTGCGGCGGCAACCTCGGCCGCCCGGGCAACATCGTCTGCCCGCTGCACCGCTGGACCTACGATGCCCGCGGCAAGCTTATCGGCGCGCCGCTGTTCAGCGAAACACCCGGCCTGGACCTGCAGCGATTCGCGCTGCAGGAATGGAACGGCTCGCTGTTCGAGGCGCCCCGCTCGGGCGGACGCCGGATCGCCTCCGAGCTTGCCTCCCTGGACGGCAGGCCCGAGTTCGACTTCAGCGACTATGTCCTGGACCGGGTGCAGGTGCACCAGTGCAACTACAACTGGAAGACGTTCATCGAGGTTTATCTCGAGGACTACCACGTGGGTCCGTTCCACCCCGGCCTGGGCCGCTTCGTCACCTGCGACGACCTGAGCTGGGAGTTCGGCGACTACTACAGCCTGCAGCGGGTCGGCGTGCACAACGCGCTGGCGCACCCCGGCTCGGGCGTCTACCAGCGCTGGCACGATGCCCTGCTGGCGTACCGCAATGGCAGCGCGCCGGAATTCGGGGCGATCTGGGTCACGCATTTTCCGACCCACATGATCGAGCTGTATCCGCACACCCTGGTTTTGTCGACGCTCTATCCCAAGAGTCCGCAGGAAACGGTCAATATCGTCGAATTCTATTATCCCGAGGAAATCGTCCATTTCGAACGGGATTTTGTCGAAGCCCAGCAGGCCGCTTATATGGAAACCGCTGTCGAAGACGACGAAATCGCCGAACGCATGGACGCCGGCCGCAAGGCATTAATGGAACGCGGCACCAACGAGGTCGGCCCCTACCAGTCTCCCATGGAAGACGGCATGCAGCATTTCCACGAGTGGTATCGAAAGGTCATGAACGAGCCGGAAAATATGTAAAGACGTAACTTTTGTCCGCCTGCCCGTCAAAGCGCCCTTCCCGGGCGCTTTTCTTTTTTCAACTGCCGGAAAACCTCCGCCCCGCACGGCGGAGTTGGAGGCTTTATCGGCATCTCTGCAAAAAATACATCGCGATCCGGCGGCATGCGCACCATTACAAATACACACACTGCCGCCTTGCCAGCCATGGAGCCGGCGCGTAGCTTTTAAAACGAATCAGGCCCGGATGCATATGAGGCCGGATTTTCGCCATCGGTAAAAAAGACGGGAGAAAAAGCATGCTGCATTATGCAGTCGTATTTTTCGTCATCGCCATCATCGCGGCGGTCTTGGGATTCGGCGGCATTGCCGCCGGCGCGGCATCGATCGCGAAGATATTGTTCTTCATTTTCATCGTGCTCGCGGTCCTGTCACTGCTGAGCGGCCTGTTCCGAAAATGATATACGCTCAAGGAGAAAAATCATGAACGTTCGCACCCTGCTCGTCGCCGGCA
Organism: Pigmentiphaga sp. MLSB6-MA01; assembly: GCF_058793475.1. Taxonomy (NCBI): domain Bacteria; kingdom Pseudomonadati; phylum Pseudomonadota; class Betaproteobacteria; order Burkholderiales; family Alcaligenaceae; genus Pigmentiphaga; species Pigmentiphaga sp. MLSB6-MA01. Next base: position 188,092 of record NZ_JBXAFV010000008.1, read on the forward strand.
TCATCGGTACCGCCACGGTCATGGGAGGCTGCGCGGCAACCCGCACCCAGGAATCCGCGGGGGAATACGCCAGCGACGCCGCCATCACCGCCAAGGTCAAGGCGGCCCTGGTCGCCGCCAAGGACGTCAGCGCACTCGACATCAATGTCGAAACCTTCCGCCGCACCGTCCAGTTGTCCGGCTTCGTCGACTCCCAGGCCCAGGCCACCCGGGCCGTGGAAATCACCCGCGGCGTGGACGGCGTCCAAAGCGTCCGCAACGACCTCCGGGTGAAGTCCGCCCCTACGCGCTGACGCGCGCCCCCCAGGGGGCGCGCGCCAGCGCGTAGGGGGCCTCAGCCCTTTGCGTTCATCAAGGCGCGGATGCGGTTCTCGATGGGCGGATGCGAGGCGAACAACGCGCCGAAGCCCTTGCCGCCGCCGGCGATGCCGGAGGCCTCGAAGCTCTTGGGCAGGTCGCCGGGCTCCATGCCGCCCAGGCGGGACAGGGCGCGGATCATGGGTTCGCGCGAACCCAGCAGATAGGCCGAACCGGCGTCGGCGCGGTATTCGCGCAGGCGCGAGAACCAGGCGACGATGATGGACGCCAGGATGCCGAAGACGAGTTCACAGACGATGACCGTGGCGAAATAGCCGATGCCGCCGCCGCGCTCGTTCTTGAGCACCATCCGGTCGACCACGTAGCCGACGACGCGCGCCAGGAATACCACGAAGGTATTGACCACGCCCTGGATCAGGGTCAGCGTGACCATGTCGCCATTGGCGATGTGCGCCACTTCGTGCCCGAGCACGGCGCTGACTTCTTCTTCGGTCATGCCCCGCAGCAGGCCGGTGGATACCGCGACCAGCGCGTCGTTCTTGAAGGCGCCGGTGGCGAAGGCGTTGGGTTCGCCCTCGTAGATGGCGACTTCGGGGCGGCCGATGCCGGCGCGGTCGGCCAATTGGTGGACGGTGTCGACCAGCCACTGTTCCTCGGCGCCGTTGGGCGCGTTGGGATCGATGACCCGGGCGCCGGTGCTCCACTTGGCCATCGGCTTGCTCATGAGGAGCGAGATGATGGAGCCGGTGAAGCCGACCACGAGCGAAAAGATGGCCAGCGCCTGGAGGTCCAGACCGTTGGCGGTCAGGAAACGGTTGACGCCAAGCACGCTCAGCGTCGCCGTCAGGACCAGCATGACCGCGACGTTGGTCGCCAGAAAGAGCACGATGCGTTTCATGAGGGCAAGAAGCTCCGAAAATCTTTGATGTTTTGTCCGGGGGCGGGGGTTTCCCCACGGCCGCCGGGAACCGCCCCGTGCGGCGCCGAATGTGACGGCAGCAGGCATCGGGAAGTTCCCTCCGGCCGCCGCAGAACGGCCAGAGGAACGATACCCGTTTCCCGGTTGGGGCTATATGGTAGCCGGGACGGTGATTTCAAGGCGAATACTGGGGTTAACCCCAAAGGCTACAATCGGGGCCACCTCATCGCCCTCCGCCCTCCATGCAAGCCCTCTGGATGCTCTTCGCTTCGCTGATGTTCGCGATCATGGCCATGTTCGTGAAATTCGCCTCGGAAGAGGCCAGCCTGGGACAGATCATCCTGTTCCGCGGGCTGCCCACGGCGGCGGGCATCCTGGCCTGGGCCTGGACCACCCGGCGCATCGTGATCCCGCCGACCTGGCGGCTGCACATCATGCGCAACGTCGCCGGCGTGGGATCGATCTGGCTGTCGTTCTTCGCCATGGGCCGGCTGCCGCTGGCGACCGCGATCACCCTCAACTACACCTCGCCGCTCTTCATCGCCGGCTGGATGATATGGCGCCAGCACGACCTGACCGACCGGCTGCGCACGCTGGCGGTCGTCATCGGCTTCATCGGCGTGATCGCGATCCTGCGCCCCACCCTGGACCACTCGCAGTGGCTGGCGGCGCTCCTGGGCCTGACCGCCGGCAGCCTGACCGCGATCGCCGTGATGCAGGTGCGCTCGCTGGGACAGTCCGGCGAACCCGAATGGCGCATCGTGCTGTTCTTCGCGCTGTCATCCTGCCTGACGGGCGGCGTCGCCACCTCGGTCACCGGCTGGCAGCCCCCCTCGCTCTATGGCTGGTTCACGCTGCTGGGCGTCGGCATCAGCGGGCTGCTGGGGCAGTTCGCGATGACGCGGGCGTTCAGCCGCGGATCGGCCGCCCTGTCGTCGGTCCTCCAGTACAGCACCATCCCGTTCTCGGTCCTGCTCGGCTACCTGTTCTGGGACGATCACCCCGACATGGTGGGCTGGGCCGGCATGGTGCTGATCGCGGCCGCGGGCCTGGTCTCGACCTGGCGCACCCTGGCGCTGGCGCGGCGGACCTGAGCCCCCGGCCGCCGCGTGCCGGGCCACGAAGAACCGTCCCCGCCAGCCATGCTGGGTTGCAGCAAAGCGCCGGCGGGTTCACACTTGATGCGTTAACGGCCGTCCTCTCCTCCCATGTCCCTGAAGCTGTCCGTCCTTGATCTGAGCCCCATTCCCGCCGGCTACACGCCCACCGACGCGCTGTCGAACAGCGTGGACCTCGCGCGCCAGGCCGAGGCCGCGGGCTACCACCGCTACTGGCTGGCCGAACACCACAACACGGGCATGCTGGCGTGCTCGGCGCCCGAATTGCTGATCTGCCGGATCGCCGGCGCCACCACCCGGCTGCGCGTGGGGTCGGGCGGCATCATGCTGCCCAACCACAGCCCGCTGAAGGTGGCCGAGACCTTCCGCGTGCTCGAGGCCATGTTTCCAGGCCGGATCGACCTGGGCCTGGGACGCGCGCCGGGCACCGACCCCGTGACCGCCAGCGCGCTGCGCCGCGGCCATGCCGATGCCGACGAGTTCCCGCAGCAACTGGCCGACCTGGTCGGCTACCTGAAAGACGTCATGCCGTCCGACCATCCCCATGCGCGGGTGCGCGCCACGCCCGTGGGCGTGCCCTGCCCGCCCATCTGGATACTCGGCTCCAGCCTGTTCGGCGCGCGCGTGGCCGCCGCCAACGGCTTCGGCTTCGCCTACGCCCATCACATCGTGCCCGAGAACGCCCATGCGGCGATGCGGCTCTATCGCCAAGAGTTCCGCGCCTCGCCGTTCGGCCACGAACCGCGCGCCATCCTGGCCGTCTCGGCCGTCTGCGCCCCCACCGCCGACGAAGCCGAGCGCCTGGCCTCCACCGCCGACCTCAGCATGATGCGCACGCGCAGCGGCCGTACCCGCACCCCGCTGCCCAGCGTCGAGGAGGCCATGGCCTACGTCTACCAGCCCGACGAAGAAGCCCTGCGCCAGTACAACCGCACCCGCATCCACATCGGCGCGCCCGAGGCGCTGGCCGGCTCGATCGGCGCGCTGGCGCGGGCCACGCAGGCCGACGAGGTCATGATCAACTCCCAGATACACCGCCACGAGGACCGGGTCCGCAGCTACCAATTGCTGGCCACGGCCCTGATGGCCTGACCGCTTCCCACCCACGCGCATATCAAGGGATCAATATGCAGCTCCAAGGAAAAGTCGCTCTCGTCACCGGCGCCGCCAGCGGCATCGGCAAGGAAATCGCCGACACGCTGGCCGCGGCGGGCGCCGCCGTCGCCATCGCGGACATCAACCTGAAGGCCGCTCAGGCAGTCGTCGACGAGCTCAAGCTCAAGGGCTGCCAGGCCATGGCGGTGGATTTCGACGTGACCGACGAGGCCGCGGTCGAGCGCGGCACCCAGCAAGTGGTCGATACCTTCGGCAGCGTCGACATCCTGGTGTCCAACGCCGGCATCCAGGTCGTCAACCCCATCGACCAGTTCGCCTACGCCGACTGGAAGAAGGTCATGGCCATCCACGTCGACGGCGCCTTCCTGACCACCAAGGCCGCCCTCAAGCACATGTACCGCGACGACCGCGGCGGTATCGTCATCTATACCGGCTCGGTGCATTCGCACGAGGCCTCGCCGCTGAAATCGGCCTATGTCACCGCCAAGCACGGGCTGCTCGGCCTCGCCCGCGTCCTGGCCAAGGAAGGCGCCAGGCACAACGTGCGCTCGCACGTGGTCTGCCCCGGCTTCGTGCGCACGCCGCTGGTCGAGAAGCAGATTCCCGAACAGGCGCGTGAACTCGGCATCACGGAAGAGGAAGTGATCAAGAAAGTCATGCTGGGCAACACCGTGGACGGCGAGTTCACCACCCTGCAGGACGTCGCGCAGACCGTGCTGTTCCTGGCGACCTTCCCCACCGCGGCCTTCACCGGACAGTCGTTCGTCGTCAGCCACGGCTGGTACATGCAATAGATGGTGGCCCCCCCTACGCGCCGACGCACGCCCAGCATGGTGAGCCCCCAGCCGCGGCGCGGCGAACTCGGCTACGACACCGTCGCGCTCGTCCTGCAGGGCGGCGGCGCACTGGGCTCCTACCAAGGCGGCGTCTATGAAGGCCTGGCCGAGGCCGGGCTGCATCCGGACTGGATCGCCGGCATTTCCATCGGCGCGATCAACGCCGCCGTCATCGCCGGCAATCCGCCCGACCGCCGGGTCGAACAATTGCAGCGGTTCTGGGACCACATCTGCCGCCCGCCGCTTTTGCCGCCCACGCCGATCGACGCGCTGCGCGATGCGCTGGCCCATCTTCCCGGTCCGGCCGGCGCCGCGCTCAGCGCCTGGGAAGCCTGGCGCGCCGTGCTGGAAGGCCAGAACGGTTTTTTCGTGCCCAGGCTGGTGCCGTCCTGGCCCACGCAGCACGACCCGAACACCGCCAGCGTCTACGACAGCACCCCGCTCAAGCGCACGCTGGAGGAATTCGTCGACTTCGACCGGCTCAACAACGGCGGGACCCGCATCTCGGTGGGCGCCGTCAACGTCCGCACCGGCAACTTCGCCTATTTCGACAACACGACCCGGACGCTGACGGCCGACCACATCATGGCCTCGGCCGCCCTGCCCCCCGGCTTCGCGCCGGTCGAGATCGACGGCGAATACTACTGGGACGGCGGCGTCGTCTCGAACACGCCGCTCTACCAGATCCTGCAATCGAGTCCGCGCCGCTATTCACTGGTCTTCCAGGTCGACCTCTGGAGCGCGCACGGCCAGTTGCCCGGCAACCTGAGCGAAGTGCCCATCCGCCAGAAGGATATCCAGTATTCCAGCCGCACTCGCCTGGTGACGGACTACATGCGCGAGGTGCAGGAATACCGCGGCCTGCTGCGGGAACTGCTCAAGCACATGCCGGCCGGGCACGGCCGCGAACCCTGGATGAAGCGGGCGCGCGAACTTGCCAGCGACCGGCGCATCAACGTGCTCCACCTGATCTACCGCGGCGAAAAATGCGAGGCTCCCTTCAAGGACTTCCAGTTCGGCCGGCTGGGGATGGAAGAGCGCTGGCGCGGAGGCCTGGCCGACATACGCCGGACACTTGAACATCCCTCCTGGCTCGAAGTACCCGGCGCCGACCATCCATTCGTCACCCACGACGTGCACCGGCCCGCGGACGGCCGCTGACCGCCATGAACGCCTATCTCACGCTCTTGGATGTCGCCGGCTTCGTGGCCCTGTTGCTGTGGGGCGTGCACATGGTGCAGACCGGCATCCAGCGTGCCTTCGGTCCGCGCCTGCGCACCGTGCTGGGCGTGGCGCTGGGCAACCGCGTGTACGCCTTCTTCGCCGGCCTGGGCGTGACGGCCATCCTGCAAAGCAGCACGGCCACCGGCCTGATCGTGGCGGGCTTCGCCGCCAACGGCCTGGTGGGCCTGGTGCCCGCGCTGGCCGCCATGCTGGGCGCCAACGTCGGCACCACGCTCATCGTCCAGGTGCTGTCGTTCGACATCGCCCGCATCGCGCCCATCCTGGTGCTGGTCGGCGTGGTCATGTTCCGCCGCGGCAATGCCACGCACGTGCGCGATCTGGGGCGGGTCTTCATCGGCCTGGGCCTCCTGCTGCTATCCCTGCACCTGCTGCTCGCGCAACTCGAACCCTACCGCGACCTGCCTGCCTTGCGTTCGGCGCTGGAGGCGCTGTCCGGCCAGCCCGGACTGGCGATCCTGCTGGCCGCGGTACTGGCCTGGGCCGCGCACTCCAGCGTGGCGATCATCGTCCTGGTCATGTCGTTCTCCGCCCAGGGGCTGCTGCCCGTCAGCGTCGCCTTCGCGCTGGTCCTGGGCGCGAACCTGGGGACGGCGATCAACCCGCTGCTGGAAGGCTCCGCCAAGGACGACCCCCAGGCCCGCCGGCTGCCCGTTGGCAACCTGCTCAACCGCGTGGTGGGCGTCCTGATCGGACTGGCCTTGCTGCACCACATCCATCCCTGGATGACCCAGTTGGCGGGAGACAACGCCCGCGCAGTGGCCAACTTCCACACGGCCTTCAACCTGGTGCTGGCGGTGCTCTTCCTGCCGCTGCTGACCCCCTACGCCGCGCTGCTGCGCCGCTGGCTGCCGGCCAACCCCGCCGCCGATCCGGGACAGCCCCTGTACCTGGACAGCGCCGCGCGCGACCTGCCCGTGGTCGCGCTCGGCAACGCGGCGCGCGAATCGCTGCGCATGGCGGACACCCTGCAAGCCATGCTGCATCACTCGCGCCAGGCGCTCGCCAGCGGCGACCGCAAGCGCATCGCCGAGGCACGCCGCCTGGACGACGTGCTCGATCGCCTGAACGGTGCGATCAAGACCTACGTCGCAGGCCTGGACGCCGACGAACTGACCCAGGAGGACAGGCGCCGTTCCAGCGAGATCCTGACCTTCATCACCAACCTGGAACACGCCGGCGACGTCGTCGACAAGAACCTGCTGAACGACATCAGCAAGCTGACCAAGCGTGGTCTCGCCTTCTCGCCCGAAGGGCGGCGCGAACTCGATGACATGCATGGCCGGCTGGAGGCCAACCTGCGCCTAGCCGCCTCGCTGTTCGTGACGGCCGATGCGCGCGCGGCACGGCTGCTCGCGGCCGAAAAGGAAACCTTCCGGACCATGGAGGGCCAGGCCACGCAAACCCATTTCGAACGCCTGCGCAGCGGCCGGATCGACACGACGGAAACCAGCGCCCTGCACCTGGACGTACTGCGCGATCTGCGCCGCATCAACAGCCACCTGGTGGCCTCGGCCGCCTATGCTTCGCCGGGCGTGCTCGACGCCCCCGCTTCCGATCCGGCCTTAGGCGGCGCCCCGGAAGCCGCGGGCACGCGGGAATAAGGACTCAGGGCGCAGACGGCGGCGGCGCGGCGCCGGGGTCGGCCGCGGTGACCGCCGGGGCGGCCTGCCGGGCGGCCAGCCCATGGGCATGGCGGTGAAACACGGAGTTGACGGCAAAGATCGCCAGCACCCCCGCGACGATCAGCACGAACTGCGGCAGGCTCTCGCGCACCGTGGTGCGGCGCTGCATCTGCGGCATCAGGTCCGCCACCGCGATGTAGATGAAGCTGCTGGCCGCCAGGGTCAACACATAAGGCACCCATTGCCGGGAACCGGCCAGCAGGTAGTAGCCCACCAGGCCGCCGACGATGGCCATCATGCTCGACAGCACGTTGAACAACAGCGCCTTCCTGCGGGTGAAGCCGGCGTTGACCAACACGATGAAATCGCCCAGCTCCTGAGGAATCTCGTGCGCGGCGATGGTCAGCGTGGTCAGCAGCCCCAGCATGGGATCGGCCAGGAAGGCAGCGGCGATGACGATGCCGTCGCAGAAATTGTGCAACCCGTCCCCCACCAGCACGGCCATCCCGCCCCGCCCCGCCTCGTGGGCATCATGGCCGGGCGGATGCCCGTGCCCGTCGTGCTCGTGGTGGTGGTTGTGGCGCAGGACCGCCAGCTTCTCCAGCATGAAGAACCCCAGCAGGCCCGCCAGCAACAGCGCGAACAGCACACGCGTGTCGGCCTCGGAGTCGAACGCCTCGGGCAACGTGTGAAGCAGCGCCACCGACAGCATCACGCCGACCGAAAAGCTGATCATCTGGTGAAGGAAGCGGGCGAAATACCGGAAGGCCAGCCAGCCGGCGACGGCCACCGACAGGACTCCGCTCGCCAGCGTGGCGAGCAGGATGTAGGGTAAGGTCACGGGATGCTCGTGAAACTCAGTTGCAGAAACAGAAGTATACGTAACTTCCGTGGTTTTTTACGAATCGAGGTCGCCGGCCAGCAAGCGTGCCGTGCGGAACAGGCGTTCGCGCTTGAGGATGGCGGCCGATGATTCGTCGCGCCCCAGGACCCGGGCATAGTCCGGCAGACGCCGTAGCGCGGCCAGGAGGCCTGGCCGGTCCGCGTCGGCCCACGCCGCCAGCTGCCGGTCCGGATCCCTGACGGACACGTCCAGGCGGCGCAGCTCCGAGCGGTTGAAGTCCTTCAGATTCCAGGTCAGCACACATACCTCCGGACGCACGGCCGATGCGTTCCGGGCACGGCTGGCCAGCCCCGCGGCGACCACGTGGCGGTCCTTGGGATCGCTATAGTGCAGGCCGACCTCGTAGGCCGAGACATCGCCGGCATTCGCCTCGGGAAAGCGAAGGCCCATGGCCGCCCATTCCTCGTCCAGCACCTCCGGCGCGACCTCCCAGATACGGGCCGCGTTCCGTCGCCACTCAAGTCCGATACGCTCGCTCCAGACCGGCCGGAACCATCCGGACTGGGCAAGATCGAGGAACAGCGGCCGCAGGATGCTGGACATCAACACACAGGCGTCCAGGACCAGCCACAGCGGCGGATGGCCCGCCTGCGGCCGGGATGCCGGGGGTAGCGCGCTCACAGGTGCCGCGCGAACCAATCCCGGGCCAGCCGCCAGCCTTCCTTCGCATCGGCCTCGCGATAGCTCGGCCGATAGTCGGCGTGGAAGCCGTGAGGCGCATCGCGGAACAGCACGAAGCTCGAATCGCGGGCGGCCGGGCCGCCCTTGGCCAGGGCATCCTTCATGGCATTGATGGACGTCAGCGGAATGCCGCCATCCTGCCCGCCATAAAGACCGAGCACCGGGGCCTTCACCTGCGCGGCGACATCAACGGGATTGAGCGGCTGCAGGGCCGTGGGATTGCCGACCAGCTTCCCGTACCAGGCCACGCCAGCCTTCACCGCGGGGTTGTGGGCCGCGTACAGCCAGACGATGCGGCCCCCCCAGCAAAAGCCGGTGACCCCCAGCCGGGAGCGGCTGCCGCCGTTCGCGGCGGCCCAGCGCGCGGTGGCGTCGAGATCGGCCAGGACCTGGTCGTCGGGTACCTTGGCGACGACTTCCGCGGACAGCCGGGCGATCTCGGTGTACTTGGACGGATCACCCTGGCGCGCGTACAACTCTGGCGCGACCGCCAGATAGCCGGCCTTGGCCCAGCGGCGGCAGACGTCGCGGATGTATTCATGCACGCCGAAGATTTCCTGCACCACGAGCACCACCGGCGCATCCTTCCGGCCGGCCGGCACCGCCCGGTAGGCAGGAATCTCGCCGTCGCGCACGGGTATCCTGACCTCGCCCGCGACCAGGCCGGCCGTGTCGGTGCGGACCACCGTCTGGGCCATGACCGGCCCCGCGGCGAGCGTGAAGCCGCCGGCCAGCGTGGTGGTGAGGAAACCGCGCCGGTCCAGGCTCAGGGCCGGCAAGAGGCTGTCGAATTCGGTACCCGGGCTATCCATGGTGCGCTCCTTGGGGGCACGGAGGTTGCGGAAGAAAACCATTCAGCCCGGCGGAGGTTCGACCGTGTTGCAGCCTCGTTCCTTGGCGCGCGCCAGCGCCGCCTGTGCCCTGGCGAGCGTCGCCTCGAAATCCCCCTGCGCCGGGGCTACGCCGATAGACAAGGTGATCTGCGTGCCCAGGCTGCCCCGCAGCGCGAACTGGCGCCCGCCGACATTCGCGCGCAGGCGCTCGCACATGGCGAGCGTCTCGGACAGCGACGCCGGCACGAGCACGGCGAAGCGGTCGCCGGCCGCCCGCGCCAGCATGTCGAGCGAAGGCAGCAGATTCCTTGTCAGATCGGCCAACTGGCGCAGGATAGCATCGCCGGCAACACGGCCCAACGCCTGATTCAGGCGATCGAAACGGTCGACGTCGATCAGCGCCAGGCACAGGGGTTCGCCGTCGTGCGCGGCGCGCGCCAGCTCGGCGGGATAGGCCGTGGCCATCCACCGGCGGTTGTAGAGCCCCGTGACGGCATCGTGACTGGCCATGAAACCGATACCGGCGGTAGTCTCCCGCGGGTCGTGGCGCAGGTTGGCGGCCCTCAACCGGGCGGTCAGCATGTCCAGCGCGTTCAGTGCGATGCGCGGCACGGCTTCCATCACGGTACGCAGCCGCCTGGCCTCCAGCGCGACCAGCCGGGCGGGCCATTGCGCGGCCACGTAGACGGTCCCGCCCTCGGGCCCGACCAGCGCGTGCTCGCCCAGCCCGTCGCCGGGCACGAAACGCGCCACGCGCTTTTGCTGCTCGGCATCGAGGAAGGCTGCCAACTGGCCTTCGACCAGCACGTAGACGTGGTGATTGGGCTCGCCCGGCTGCAGCAGGATCGCGCCGTGCGCCAGGTGGGTGGCGAAGGCGAACCCCCGGACCAGGTCGCGTTGCCCGGCCGTGCAGCCGGCGAACAGGGGCGAGCGGGCCAGGGCATCCAGGTCCTCGGCGGTCAGGTCGCCTGGCGTGCCGTCCGGGGGGAGATGGGAGGGTAGATGGCCGGTCATGTCCCGTTTATCGGCATCGCGGCGGGCAAATTGAGTTCGCCCTACAGTTCGGCGGTCCGGCATCCGATAAACGGTGCATGAGTCCGCGAACCTTCCTCCCCCGCCCTTCCGCCATCCCGTCCGTCCGCCTCGCGCTGCGCGCAGGGGGCCGGCTGCTGGCCGCGTGCGTGCTGCTGGCGGCGGCCGGCTGCGACTACCTGGGGCTGCAGCCCATCTCGCAGATCGAAGCCAGGAAGGACTCCGAAGGGCGGGCCATAGGCAGCGCCTGCCGCCAGGCCGGCCGCGCGCTGGAAGACTGCTATACGTTCAATCCGCACATGTCCAAGGCCGCCATCTTCACCGGCTGGAAGGAAATGAACGACTACATGCTGCAGAACAGCCTGACGGAAGTCCGGCCCGAGGTCGCGCCCATGCTGCCCGCCGGCCGCGCCCGCGCCAACGGCACGTCCGCTGGCGCGCCATTGGCCAGCCCCTCCGGCAAGCCGCCGGCGCGCGCCACCGTTTACACTACCCCCTAGGCCGCCTCCGACGCGGACGCGCGCCTTCCGGGAAACGCCCCGTTTCCCGTCCTCAGGACACTTCATGTATCGCCGCTTGCCGCTCCTCGTCCTTGCGCTGGTCTCCCTGCTCGCCTGCACCAAGTCCCCTCCGGATCCCCCTCCTCCCGCCACGCCGGCGGCGGCCGACGGACCGCCCCGCTACGACGCGGAGCTGGTCTACGCCGACTTCACCGCCCGGGATCCACGCGCGCTCGAAAAGTACCGGAAAGCGCCCTTCATCGTCACGGGACGGCTGCAGAAGATCCATGCCCTGGACACCGGTGAACTGCGGCTCGATCTGAAAGCGGCGGATCCGGCGCATCCGGTCCGGGTCTGGCTCAAGTCCGACCCGGCCTGCGACGGCGCGCGCAGATGCCCGGAACAGGCGGCACTGGACACGCTGCCGCGCGGCTTCAAGGTCTACCTGGAATGCGGGCGCGCCATGCTGGAGGGGGACACCCCCACGGTGGCCGAGTGCGTGCTGACCGGAGCGCCAAGCCGCTCGAGCTGAAATGCCGGCCGGCGCAATATCGGCACCACGCACGGATCCACCCCGTGCGCGAAGGCCGGCCAGACGCACGGCCAATCGGCACGCATCGAGGCGCGGGCCGGACGGCCGCCGCCCGTACCCAGGCGGCCAGCCGGCATGCCTATGCGGCTAGTGCAGTCGCGCGACCTTGCGGGCGATGACCTCGGCGCACTCATCGCTGTCCGACGATTGGAATAATCGGTGGACGACGAGTTCCGCGCCTGGGTCGACCCCCAGGGCTTCGGCGGCGGCACGCCGCACATCGGGGCTGGGGTTACAGCAATAGACGCCGGCCTTCTCGGCCGCGGCCGCGGGTTCGGCGCCCAGGTTGGTCAGCCACTCGCGATCTTCGTTGAGCGCGCACCAACGCGGTTCGCCGGCCGGGTCAGTGGCCGCTACGACAAAACACACCAGCTTCTTACGATCAATCACCATTGTTGCCATGAATACGGCCCTCCAGCGTGCGCCCATCGTAGACCAACCGGGCCTTGATGTCAGCGCCACCATACTGGGATATCTACCTATCCCGAGGTTGGCGTAAACCCTTGTTGAAACACCCCGGACGGGGAACCGTTAACATGCCGGTTGGACTCGATCCGAGCCGTGCAAATTCCCCAGAACAAGCCGTTGAAGGAGCCAACGTGACCGACCCCGAATTCCTGAAGGGACAACTCACCGCCTTGCAGAACGTCGTGAGCATGCTGATTTCGGCCCACCCGAACGCAGAACAGCTGCGCCAGGTGATGCAGGCCATCGCGCAGCAGGTGGAACCCACCCTGAACGAGGCCCACCCCTCGTTCAAGAAAGGCTGGCAGAACGTCATCGCCACCCTGTGCCAGACCGAAGAAGCCGGGTCCGACACGACCGGGCAGCACTGAAGCCGACACCGCCGCGGGCGCGCGCCGGCACAGGCGCTGTCCGTCCGGCGGCATGCATGAATCTCCAGGACCGCGTGTAAATCCTGCCCGCGCCCTCCGGGCCCGGAATGGCCCCGGCCCGGCCGCGGGCACCCCGCCACAGCCCGACCGGGCTGGCACGGCGCTTGCGACCCGGCTGGCTCGTCAGCCGAACCATTCCTGATCTTGGAGGACCTCATGCCTATGCTTACGAGCCAGAAACGCCCCCGGGGCTTTGCCGCCATGGATCCACAGAAACAGCGCGCCATTTCCGCCGAGGGGGGCCGCGCCGCCCACCAGTCCGGCAACGCGCACGAGTTCGATTCCGCGGAAGCCCGGGCCGCGGGAGCCTTGAGCCACGCCCACCGGCGGCGCCGCGCGGCGTCGGCGCAGGTCCAGGCACAGGACATTTCCCACGAGGGACCGGTACGGGCGAGCCCCGGAAGCTCGTGATCCTTCGCCCCGGCCACGTGCGGCCGGGGCGCTTTGCCGGACACCGCCGGGCGAAACGGCTCGTCCCACGCACGCGCGCACGAACGAACCTCTTGATTTTGTCATGATGTTCGTCGGATACTGTACATACATACAGTAACGTGTGCCCACAACCATGTATACCGTCACGCTGCAAGACTACCCCCACCTGCCCGAGGAACTCCGGCTCCAGGCCGAACGCCGCTATGCGCGCACGCTCGAAAAAGCGCTGGGCGGCAGCGAAGGACTCGCCGCCGCCTATAAAGCCTGGAACTGGGCGGAAGAATCCCTGGACGAGATTTCGGACGAGGACAGATCCCTGGCGCTGCGCTGGCAGCGCGCCGCCACCAAGGCGGCCCAGGAAGGCTTCGCGGCGCTGGGCGAAACCGACTCGGCCTACTTCGAGGTCAGGCTGGAACGCTAGCAGCGGGATCGATTCGCGTAATCGCCAGAAATTCGCTAGAATAGCGGTCTCGCTTCACCAAGCCATTGGTGAAGCGAGGCGTTTCGAGTGGTGGCTGTAGCTCAGTTGGTAGAGTCCCGGATTGTGATTCCGGTTGTCGTGGGTTCGAGTCCCATCAGCCACCCCACCCCGCATCAGGCATGGCGCCGCCCAAGACGCCGCACCGATCCCCAGGCCAAGCCGGCTTCAGGGGATTTTTTATTGCCTGTCCGCATCGCTGGCGAACCACTAGCAAACGGCCAAAAACAAAACGCCCCTGCAGTGCAGGGGCGTTTTGCCAGGCGGGGACGAGGATCGGCTACAGGATGCGGATCTTGGACGCCTGCGGGCCCTTCGGACCCTGCACGGCCTCGAAGCTCACCTTCTGGTTTTCGTACAGCGTCTTGCGGCCGTCAGCCTGGATTTCCGAGAAGTGCGCGAACAAATCCTTCCCCCCATCATCCGGCATGATGAATCCGTACCCCTTGTCGTCGTTGAACCATTTAACGATGCCTGTGGCCATGATGCATTTCCTTCTTTGAATATGTGCGTACCGCGATAATCACTTAACCGGAATCAAGAACGGGACGTGCCCAAATGGAAAGCCGACTTGCCGACCCAACCGAGTAGAACCCTAGCCTGACACCTCGAAAATGACTATGCGGCGCATCGCCCTGCGAGTCAACTCGTTTTCGTTTCCTTCGGATACAACCATATTGCGGAGAACGGGCGTCTATATGAATTTTTCTTTACCCGTATATCCCCGGCATAAATGGCGGGATATGCCCCCCTTCGCGCCGGACTCCTAGAAATAGCGCGGCGCATCGGCAACAAAGTGGACAAACACAACCAATTTTGACAGGGTTAACGCGTAGAATTCATGAAATCAATCCCACAATCCTATCGTTTTCCCGCATAAGGAAAATACCTACGGGAAAAATGTCCCCATGCATTTGCGGCCGAGAAGAATTTACAAGCCCGCCATCCAATAATTACATGCACGGGCCTCTCCAATAATGCCGTCGAGATTCGATGGGCGCGGAACAGGAATTGCGGATAAATGAAAGCGGCGTGTCGCACTCATCGCCGGCGGGCTTTTCAGCCCTTACCCCGCATTCATAATCAAGGAGCAGGCTCATGAATCAACCGAAGCAACCTTCCTCCGGCCATCCCGCCCAGGCCGGCCAGCACCCCCAGAACCCGCAGCAGAGCCCGCAGCAAGCGGGCAATCAACCTGGACAGAAAGGAACGACCTCGCCGCGTCCCGACATGCAGCCAGGCCAGCGCGGACAAGGCCAGCAGCAGCAACAACAACAGCAACAACAGCAGCGGCCGCAGACCGGCGAGCAGCAGAAGCCCGGCCAGCAACAGAAGTCCGGCCAGTAGCCCGGGCAGACGTCCAGGCAACGCGTCCGGGCTGGCCAGGGCACCAGTCCTGGCCAGCCGTTTCAAGAGAAATGGGGCGTGACGCGTCCGGCCGGAGCGCTACTTTCCTTTGTCGAGCTTGTCGATGTAGCGCCGGGCGGCTTTCTCGGCATAGCGGTGGGCTTCGAACTCGGTGCCGAACACCTGATCCTCGCCCAGGTGCTGGTCCGAGGGAATGGGCCGGTACTGCGAGCCCGGATCCAGCGATACCGTGGCGGTTCCCTCGAACAGGGATGTCATGCCCCCCTTGGGATGGTTGACCGGACGGGCCACGGTGTGGATGTAATAACCCTTGTAATGCTCTCCTGCGCCTTCTGACATAGAAGTCTCCTGCAGACGATACGCCCATGAGGCAACGCCACGGTAGAGAAAGTTCAACCACCGGGCGGACCTAGCGTACCCGTCTCCATCCCGGATGGCTCTTGGGGCTATTACTCGCTGGTTCGAGGGTCGAAACGACAGGAAGAGAAAACGGGGGAGAGAAACAAGACGCGCCGCTGCAGACGACGGAAACGAAGGGCTGGCGCGGCGGACAGGAATCGAACCCGTAACCCCAGGCTTAGAAGGCCTGTGCTCTATCCAATTGAGCTACCGCCGCCCCGAAGCGCGGAAGTTTACCACCTTGCTGTCGGCCGCCCGTCCATTTGTTCCGGGCAAACACCTAGGCCCCCAAGAGAAGGATTTGCGACACAATGCACCAGGCGCATGCGGCATAGCCTGATACGGGAAACCATGAGTGACCTCATCCTCGAAACCCGGGACCTCGGCAAGGCCTTCAAGGGATTCGACGCAGTCAAGGATGTGAACCTGCGCGTCGCGCGCGGCAGCATCCATGCCCTCATCGGTCCCAACGGCGCCGGCAAGACCACCTGCTTCAACCTGCTCACGAAATTCCTGACGCCCACCTCCGGGCGTATTTTTTTCAACGGCACCGACATCACCGGCGAGGCACCGGCCCAGGTCGCCCGGCGCGGCATCATCCGGTCGTTCCAGATCTCCGCCATCTTCCCGCACCTGACCGCGCTGGAAAACGTCCGCATCGGGTTGCAGCGGCGCGAAGGCGGCACCTTCCGGTTCTGGCGCAGCGTCTCGCTGCTGGACCGCCTGAATCCGCGTGCCATGGAACTGCTGGACGAAGTGGGACTGGCCGAGTTCGCCGGCACGCCGGCCGTGGAACTGCCCTACGGACGCAAGCGCTCCCTGGAAATCGCCACGACCCTCGCCATGGAGCCGGAGCTGATGCTGCTGGACGAACCCACGCAAGGCATGGGCCACGAGGACGTGGACCGCGTCACGCAATTGATCAGGAAAGTCAGCGCCGGCCGGACCATCCTGATGGTGGAGCACAACATGAAGGTCGTGTCTTCCATCGCCAGCACCATCACGGTCCTTGCGCGCGGGATGGTACTGGCCGAAGGCCCCTACGAAGCCGTGTCGCGCAACCCGGAGGTGATGCAGGCCTACATGGGCACGGTGGAAGGCGAACTCCAGGGAGCCCATGCATGAGCCATGCTCCGGCCCTGGAAATCCGGAACCTGCATGCCTGGTACGGTGAATCGCATATCCTGCACGGCGTGGACCTGGACGTAGCACGCGGCGAGGTCGTCACGCTGCTGGGCCGCAACGGCGCGGGCCGCACGACCACGCTGCGCGCCATCCTGGGGCTGACCGGCGCGCGCCGGGGATCCGTGCGCATAGGCGGCGTGGAATCCATCTCCATGCCCACCCACCGCATCGCCCACCTGGGGGTGGGCTATTGCCCCGAGGAACGCGGCATCTTCGCCTCGTTGTCCTGCGAAGAAAACCTGATGCTGCCCCCGCCCCTGCGCGGCACCGGCGAGCGGGCCATGTCGGTCGAGGAAATCTACGAGATGTTCCCCAACCTGCGCGAGCGCCGGCATTCCCCCGGCACCCGGCTGTCCGGTGGCGAGCAGCAAATGCTGGCGGTGGCGCGGATACTGCGCACGGGCGCCGACCTCCTGCTGCTGGACGAGATCTCCGAGGGGCTGGCGCCGGTCATCGTACAGGCCCTCGCGCGCATGATCCTCGCCCTGAAAGCCCGGAACTACACCATCGTCATGGTGGAACAGAACTTCCGCTTCGCCGCGCCGCTGGCCGACCGCTTCTATGTGATGGAGCACGGCCGCGTGATCGAAGCCTTCGCATCGTCGGATCTGGCCGCCAAGCAGGACACCCTGCACGAGCTGCTTGGCGTATGAGGAGTACCTCTTAGGAGACGCGCATGAAGAAGCAAGCCCTAGTAGCGGCCATCGCGGCCGGCCTGGTCCTGGGATCCACCGCGCCGACGCTGGCGCAGGCGCCGAAGATTTCCGGCGATGTCATCAAGATAGGCTTCATCACAGACGGATCGAGCGTCTATGCCGACATCGACGGCCCGGCGGGGGCCGAGGCCATACGCATGGCCGTTGCCGACGCCGGCGGCCAGATCAACGGCAAGAAGATCGAGGTCCTGTACGCCGACCACCAGAACAAACCCGACATCGCGTCGGCCCGCGCCCGCGAATGGATAGACCAGCAGGGACTGGATCTCCTGATAGGCGGCACCAACTCCTCCACCGCGCTGGCGATGGCCACGGTGGCCACCGAAAAAAAGATTCCCTACATCGTCATCGGCGCGGGCTCGTCGCGCCTGACCAACGAAGACTGCTCGCCCTACATCGTCCACTACGCCTATGACACCGTCGCGCTGGCGCGGGGCACCGGGTCGGCCGTGGTGGCCCAGGGCGGCAAGAGCTGGTTCTTCCTGACCGCCGACTACGCCTTCGGCCACTCGCTGGAAGCCGACACCAGCGCGGTCGTCAAGGCGGCCGGCGGCACGGTGGTGGGGTCGATCCGCCACCCCCTCGCGGCCTCGGATTTCTCGTCCTTCATGCTGCAGGCCCAGGCCTCCAAGGCGCAGATCCTGGGCATGGCGAACGCCGGCGGCGACTTCATCAACGCCACCAAGGCAGCGGCGGAGTTCGGCGTCACCAAGACCATGAAGATCGCCGGCCTGCTGGTATTCATCAACGACATCCACACGCTGGGGCTGAACGCCACGCAAGGACTCTACCTGACCGACGGCTGGTACTGGGACCAGAGCAACGAGTCGCGCGCCTGGGCCGCCAAGTTCGAACAGAAGCTCAAGCGCAAGCCCTCGTCGCTGCAGGCGGCCGACTACTCGGCGGCTTCCTTCTACCTGAAGGCGGTCAAGACCACGGGCACGGACGACCCCGACACCATCATGAAATGGTTCAAGTCGAACAAGATCAACGACATGTTCGCCCGTGACGGCTACGTGCGCGCGGACGGACGCATGATCTACGACATGTACCTGTTCCAGGTGAAGACGCCCAAGGAATCCAAGGGCCCCTGGGACTACTACAAGGTGGCCCAGAAACTGCCCGGCGACAAGGTCTACACCACTCCCGCCGAATCCAAGTGCCCGTTGCTGAAGAAGTCATGACGATCTTTGGCGTCCCGCTGCAGGCGATGCTCGGGCAGTTGCTGCTCGGGCTCGTCAACGGTTCCTTCTACGCGGTGCTGTCGCTCGGGCTGGCCATCATCTTCGGCCTGCTCAACGTCATCAACTTCGCGCACGGGGCCTTGTACATGGTCGGCGCCTTCCTGGCCTGGCTGGGCTTGCAGTACCTGGGGCTGGGCTATTGGTGGATGCTGGTGCTGGCGCCGCTGGCGGTCGCGGTGCTGGGCATCGTGATCGAACGCACGATGCTGCGCTGGCTGTACAAGCTCGACCACGTCTACGGCCTGCTGCTGACCTTCGGCCTGACACTGCTGATAGAGGGGCTGTTCCGCAGCTTCTATGGGGTCTCCGGGCAGTCCTATCCCGTGCCCGACCTGCTGCAGGGCGCCACCGACCTGGGCTTCATGGTCCTGCCCAACTACCGGGCCTGGGTCGTGGCGGCGTCGCTGGCGGTATGCCTGGCCACCTGGTACGTGATCGAGCGCACGCGCCTGGGCGCCTACCTGCGCGCCGGCACCGAGAACCCGCGCCTGGTGGAAGCATTCGGCGTCAACGTGCCGCTCATGGTGACGCTGACCTACGCTTTCGGCGTCGCGCTGGCCGCCTTCGCCGGCGTGCTGGCCGCGCCCGTGCAGCAGGTGTCGCCGCTGATGGGTTCGAACCTGATCATCGTCGTCTTCGCGGTGGTGGTCATCGGCGGCATGGGGTCCATCATGGGCTCTATCCTGACCGGGCTGGGCCTGGGCGTGATCGAGGGCTTCACCAAGGTGTTCTATCCCGAGGCGTCGAACACCGTCGTCTTCGTGCTGATGGCCCTCGTGCTGCTCGCGCGGCCCGCTGGCCTGTTTGGAAAAGCCACATGAACCGACATCTCGCCGGCTGCCTGGCGCTCGCGCTGGGACTGGGCGTGCTGCCCTACCTCGGCGTCTATCCCATCTTCGCGATGAAGCTGATGTGCTATGCCCTCTTCGCCTGCGCATTCAACCTGCTGCTGGGCTACACCGGACTGCTGTCGTTCGGGCACGCCGCCTTCCTGGGCAGCGCGGCGTATGCCACCGGCTACGCGCTCAAGACCTGGGGACTGCCCACCGAACTGGGCATCCTGTTCGGCGTGGCGGTCGCCGCCGCGATCGGACTGGTCATGGGCGGGCTCGCCATCCGGCGCAGCGGCATCTATTTCGCGATGATCACGCTGGCCATCGCGCAGATGCTCTATTTCTTCTACCTTCAGGCCCCCTTCACCGGCGGCGAGGACGGACTGCAGGCCATCCCGCGCGGCACGCTGCTGGGCCACATCGACCTGGGCAACGACATGGCGCTGTACTACGTCGTGCTGGCGATCTTCCTGTTCGGCGTCCTCCTGATCTACCGCACGGTGCAATCGCCCTTCGGCCAGGTCCTGAAAGCCATACGCGATAACGAGGCACGCGCCACCTCGCTGGGCTACGACGTCAACCGCTACAAGCTGCTGGCCTTCGTGCTGTCCGCCGCGCTGACCGGACTGGCGGGCGCGACGAAATCGGTGGTGTTCATCTCGGCCACGCTCAGCGACGTGGTCTGGCAAATGTCCGGCCTCGTCATCCTCATGACGCTGGTGGGCGGCATGGGCACCCTGACCGGCCCCATGGTGGGCGCGCTCATCATCGTCCTGGTCGAAAACAAGATAGGCGAATGGGGCACCGCGCTGGCGGACACGACCGGCATCGGCTGGTTCGGCAACCTGGGGGATGCCGTCACCATCGTGACCGGCCTGATCTTCGTCGTCTGCGTGCTGGCTTTCCGGCGCGGCATCGTGGGCGAGCTGGCGGCGTGGCTGGACCGGCGCCGCCATCGCGCCTAGCGGACCGCCCCGGCGGGCTGGCGGCCCGCGCCCCGATCATCGACAATCGAGGGATCCGGGCGTTCCCGCGCCCCGCCAGGAGCAACCATGTGGCAAGCATCGCAGCGCTATCCCGACCCCGCCGTCCGCGCGTTCGACGCCCGGTTCGAACAATACCGGCTGCCCTCGGCCGCGGTCGAGCGCCTGGCCACCGGCTGCCGCTGGAACGAAGGCCCGGTCTGGTTCGGCGACGGCCGCTACCTGCTCTGGAGCGACATCCCCAATGACCGGGTCATGCGCTGGGACGAGATCACCGGCGCGGTCAGCGTCTTCCGCTCGCCGTCCGGCCATGCCAACGGCATGACCCGCGACCGGCAGGGCCGCCTCGTCACCTGCGAGCACAGCGGCCGCCGGGTGATCCGCACCGGGCACGACGGCGCCGTCACCGTGCTGATGGACCGCCACGACGGCAAACCGCTCAACTCCCCCAACGACGTCGTCGTCAGATCCGACGGCACGGTCTGGTTCTCGGATCCGCCTTTTGGCATCGCAGGCTACTACCAGGGCCTCCCGGCCGAGCAGGAATTGCCGGCCAACCTCTATCGGCTCGACCCGGACACCGGCCGGGCCGAGGTGATGGCCGACGACATCGCCAGCCCCAACGGCCTCGCCTTCTCGCCCGACGAGTCCGTGCTGTACGTGGTGGAGTCGCGCGCCAAGCCGCGCCGCATCCTGGCATTCGATGTCGCGGCGGACGGGAAGCTGTCGAACCGGCGCGTCGCCATCGATGCCGGCCCCGGCACCCCCGACGGCCTGCGCGTGGACGTGGACGGCAACCTGTGGTGCGGCTGGGGCATGGGCAGCGAGGAACTGGACGGCGTGCGCGTATTCGCGCCGGACGGCGAGGCGATCGGCCACATCGCGCTGCCGGAACGCTGCGCCAACCTGTGCTTCGGCGGACGGCACCGCAACCGCCTGTTCATGGCCGCCAGCACATCCATCTACGCGCTGTACGTCAATACGCAGGGCGTGGCTGGCGGCTAGCCTGCGGCGGCCACGCCCTAGTCGAGCTGCAGGTTCAACTGCCGCAGGACTTTTTCCCACTTGACCGACTCGGCCTTCGTAAAAGCGCCGAACTCGGCCACCGACATCGGATTGGGCTCGGCCCCCAGCGTGACCAGGCGATCCCGCACCGCGGGCGAGGACACGATCTTGTTGATGGCCTGGTTCAGCTTCAGGACGATTCCGGGGGACGTGTGCGCCGGCGCGAAGACGCCGTACCAGGCGCTGGCCGCATAGCCCGGTACCCCGGCCTCGGCGATGGTCGGCACGTCGGGCAGCGAGACCGAGCGCTTGGCGTTGGCCACCGCGATCGGCCGCAGCTTGCCCTGCTGGACATAGGGCAGCACCGTCGCCATGTCGAAGGTCATGTCCACCCGCCCGCTGAACAGGTCGGGCATGGCGGGCGCGATGCCCTTGTAGGGCACGTGCTGGAGGCGGATGCCGGCCATGGCCTGCAGCAACTCCCCGGCCAGGTGCTGCGACGCGCCCTGCCCGCCGGTCGCGTAGGACAGCTTGCCGGGATTGGCCTTGGCATAGGCGATCAGCTCCTTCATGTCATGTACCGGCAGTTGCGGATTGACCACCAGCAGCAGCGTCCCGGCGCCGGCCATCGCGACCGGGGCGAAATCCTTCTGCGGGTCGTAGCGGGTGCTCTTGTAGACGAAGGGATTGGTGGCATTGGTCCCGATCGATCCCATCAGCAGGGTCTGCCCGTCGGGCGCGCTGCGCGCCACCGCCTCGGCGCCGATGTTGCCACCCGCGCCCGGCCGGTTCTCCACGACCACCGTCCAGCCCTGCTGTTCTCCGAGCTTCTCGGCGATCAGGCGCGCCAGGATGTCCGTCAACCCTCCCGCCCCGAAAGGAACGATCATGCGTATCGGGCCGGACGGATAATCGGCGCTCCACGCCGCCTGCGCGGCCAGGCCCGCGGCCAGGGCCAGCAGGCCCCGGCGCCACCGGAATGCGATTGTCTGCTTCATGCGGAACTCCTCCCTCGCGCCGGCATGTCCGCCGGTCTGTTCGTGCGTCGATCAATGCGTGCCATCGAGAATGGCGCCGTTTTCCTTCAGCCTGGCGCGCAGGCGCGATACCGGCAAGGACCGGAACGCGCGCGCCTCCTGCGCCAGGACCAGCGCCGCGGCCGTACCCGCCGCTTCGCCCATGGCCATGCAGGGCCCCATGACACGCACCGAGCCGTGCGCGGCGCGATCCGCCGAGACGCAGCGGCCGGCCAGCGCCACGTTGCGCAGGCCGACAGGCAACAGGCAGCCCCACGGGATGTCGTACGATCCGCCGCCGTCCACCGGAATCCGGATCTGGCCGGTGCCGTCCTGGTGGATATCGACATGATGGCTGCCCTTGCCTATGCCGTCCTCGCGCTTGCGGGCCCGCAGCACGTCCTCCCGCGACAGGGTGGCTTCGCCGTGCAGGCGGCGGGTCTCGCGAATGCCGATGCGCGGCGCCATGCCTGAAAAAACCGCATCGCCGAAACCCGGCACGCTGTCACGCATGAAACGCACGCATGTTTCGATCTGCCCGGTCAGCGTATCCAGGGCCCGCCCCAATTCACGGGTGTGCAAGGCATTGACGTTGGCGATGCGCGTGGTGTTCAGGCAGACTTCGCGCCGCGCGGCCGAGGTCGGCTGGATCATGATCAGCGCGGTCGGATACATGCGCTGTTGGTCGATGGCCTGCGCCAGCAGCGGACCATCGCCCTTGATGAACACGGTGGGCTGCGCCTGCTCGATCAACGCCCGGGCAATCTCGTCGTCGCTTCTCCCGCCGCGTATCGCCTCGCTCTCCCCCAGGGCGAAATGCCGCGGCGCCTCCCGCACGAAGCGCAGCAGCGCCGGCGTGTCGACGCCGCTCATGCGGAACATCAGCGACAGCGGCTGGAACTCCCCGCCCTCCCCGCCAATGTCGAACGTCCCGCCCGCCTGCGCGACGAGGTCGCCGTCGCCCGATGCGTCGATGAACACGGGAGCCGCCAGCCGGACGGTGCCGTGCTTGTTCTGGACACGCACCGCCCGCACCTCGCCCGCCTCCTGTTCGACGCCGGTCATGAAGCTCTGCAGCCACAGTTCGACGCCGCTCCGGGCCAGCAGCCGCGCCACCGCGAGCTTCATCACCTCGGGATCGAAGCACACGTAGTGGATCAGGCGCCAGTCGTTCAGCGGACCGATGTAGCCGCCCAGGCGCGCGCACTCGTCGAACAGCGCGCGCCCGACGCCGCCGAGTATCCACTCGCCCCGCGCGTTCAACGCGCCATCGACCGCCATGCCGGTCAGCAATTCGCCGCCCGGCATCGGCCCGGCGTCGACCAGGACGGTGCGCGCGCCCCCCCGGGCGGCGGCCAACGCGGCGCATACGCCCGCCGCCCCGGCCCCCAGCACCACCACGTCGGCCCGCTCGTCCTGCATGCCGGTATCGCGGGACACCGGCCCGCTCTGCGACAATGTGTTCATGATTCGAAAAAATCCTCGTGACAGGTTCAATACGATGATGAGGATTATGGGTTTCCAGCGGTCTTTCATGAACATTCGCAGAGGCTGGATGTTTACATCATGAACAAACGATGGCTACCGCCTGCCACCGGCGGGCACGGCCCGGGCGACGTTCCCGTTCCCGGCACCCAGTTGCTCGAACGTGCATTCCGCATCCTGCGGGCACTCTCTAGCCGCCGCTCCGGCTGGAGGCTGTCCGAACTGGCCGACTATTGCGAACTGCACCATGCCACCGTCCACCGTATCCTGGCCGCGCTCATGCGCGAAGAAATGGCGGCCCGCCTGCCCCACACCCAGCACTACACGCTGGGCAGGCTGGCGTTCGAGTTCGGCGTCGCCGCCGCTCCCCGCCACGACTGGCGGGCCGTGGGCGGGCCTTCGCTCGACCGGCTGGCCGCCGACACCGGCGACACGGCCTTTCTCAACATCCGCAGCGGACACGAATCGGTATGCGTGGATCGCCGCGAGGGCGGCTATCCGCTCAAGGCCTTGACCGTGGAAGTGGGCGCGCGCCGTCCCTTGTGCGTCTCGGCCGGCGGCGCCGCCATCCTCGCCCGCCTGCCCGCCGACGAAGCGGCGGCGGCATCGGCGGCCAGCACCTCCTACCTGGCCCGCTTCTCGGCCGAGCGCGCGGCGGCCATGCGGCGCATGGTCGACACCTCGCGCAGGCTGGGATACGGCTATAACGGCGACATGATCATCCCCGGGGTCAGCGCGGTGGGCGTGGCGGTCGTCGATGCCGCCGGACGCCCCGTGGCCGCGCTCAGCGTCGCCGCCGTCACCGAACGCCTCTCGGGCAGGCGCCAGCGCGAAGTGGTGGCCCTGCTGCGCGCCGAGGCGGCGCATACCGCCGCCCGGCTGCCTACGCTATAGGCGGTCCCGGACACGGCGGGAGCTAGCGGTGCTGCTCCTGCGCGGTCGTGGCCACCAGCCGCACGGCGGCCAGATCGGCGCCCGTCAGGACGCCCCCGCGGCCCAGCAGGCGGCCGTGCTCCCAGTTCGACAGCCCCAGTTCCGGCTTGCCCAGCGCATACTGGCCATCCACCCACCGCGTGAAGCCATCGCCCACGAACGGCGCATCGATGCGCAGCCGGAAACGCTGGTGCGCCTGCGGCTCGCTGGCGATCAGGCTGGCCACGAAGCGCGGGCTGTAGCGGTTGAACAGGGCGACCGCCTCGTCCACCGACTCCACCACCACCAGCGACAGCTCCGGCGTTTCTTCCCACTCCCACTCCTGCCCCAGCCGCGCTTCGGGCAACGGGCTGGCATAGGGCTCGTCCAGGTCGCCTTCCGCGCGCCGGACCAGCGTGCGGCGCTGGAACAGCTCCGCCGGCACGAAGGACTCGGCCGAAGGCGCGACATGCAGGCGCGGCGTCCCGCTCAAGGCCGCCCCCGCCTCGTCGATGGCGCGCAGGAAACGGGGCATCAGGTCCGCCACACGCTCCCGCACGATGCAACATACATTCAGCGTATTGCAGACCTTGCGGTCCAGCGAATGGCGCACCGCGCGCTCGAAACGCTCGCCGTCCGCGCTGGTATCCGCCACCAGCCAGGCGCCGCCCGTACCGTGCGCGCTGACCGGCACGCCGGCCTGGCGCGCCACGCTGCTCAACTGCATCACCGCCGTGCCCGAGCCGCGCGCCACCGCCAGCGCCAACCGGTTGTCGCTGAACATCGCCCAGCCCGCGGCGCGGTCCTCGACCTCCACCAGGCTGACCGCGCCCTGCGGCAGCCCCGCCGCCTCCAGCGACGGCCGCAACGCGCAACGCAACAGCGCGCTGGCCGTACCCAGCGCATCGCTGCCTATCCGCAGCACCGCCGTATTGCCGCTGGCCAGCACACCGCAGGCGTCCACCAGCACGTTCGGCCGGCCCTCGAACACGAAAGCCACCACGCCCAGCGGCACCCGCAGCACATCGACCTGCCAGTCGCCATGGTCCACCCTGCCCAGCACCCGGTCGTCCTGCGCCGCCAGACCGGGCCAGACACGCAGCCCCTCGACCATCGCGGCGCGCATCTTGTCCGACACCCTCAGCCGCGTCGTCGAACGGCCGCGCTGCTGCGCGCGCCGCACGTCCTCCTCGTTGGCCGCCACCACCTGCTGCCAGACCTCGTCGCGCTCCAGCGCGTCGGCAAACGTCTCGTAAAACCGGTCCACCGCCCCCGGCCGCGCCTGCGCCAGCGCATCGAAAGCCGCGCGCGCTTCGCCCACCCGGGCACGGACGACCTCGTCCACCTGCCCGGGAATCCGCAGCAGCGCCCCGCTTTCCTGCGCCACCAACAGGCGGTCGCCCGCCTCGAAAACGCGCGCCAGTTCCGCGTCCACCCGCGTATACCGATTGCCGCCGTAAGGAATCACCATCCCCGGTTCCAGGCGATCCAGGGTCCCTTGTTCGTTCATGAAGCTCTCCTTGGCCGATCTGCCGCCGCGCCCATCTGACGGATGGACGCGGCCCGGCCCGCATGGAAAGATATTACCCTGGCGCGCCGGCCATTCCGGCCCGGCAGGCCGGCACCCACGGGGGAGATGCATGGACATCATCTGGAAAGTGGTCGTGGCCCTGCTTTACGCGGTCATCGTTTGCGTACCGGCGGGCAAGGTCCTGAAACGCACCGGCCATTCGGGCTGGTGGGCCTTGCTGCTGCTGGTCCCGGTGGCGAACCTCGTGGCTTATTGGGTGTTCGCGTTCAAGAAATGGCCGGCGGAGCCGTGAAGGGGTTGAGCATCAGGTACAATGCGGGTCCGTCGGGGCGTAGCGCAGCCTGGTAGCGCATCTGCTTTGGGAGCAGAGGGTCGCGAGTTCGAATCCCGCCGCCCCGACCAATGAAATCAAGGCCTTAGACGCTTCAACCCGTCTAAGGCCTTTGTCTTTTCCGCTCCATGGGTACACCGCGTCGCGGCTGTCAGCGGACATCTACGGATTCTTGCCGGTTCGGTACTCGGTGATCGCACCGGCAATCCAGGCATCAACCTCGGACTCAACCCAGAGGGAGCGCTTCCCCCGCTTGACCGGCCTGGGGAAGGTTCCCGCCTTCACTTCGTCATAGATGGAAGTGCGCCCCAGGCCTACACGGTCCATGACTCGTTCGAGCCTCAAGAGCGATTCGGTGTGCTGGCTGGTGTTGCTCATTTCCCTTCCTCGGTTTATAGGACGGCGCGGATGCCGTCGGCCACCAGGTCCTGGATGGCGGCCAGATATTGCGTATGCCCCCCGCGCATCGCGATCGGGTCCAGCTTCTTGATTTCGCGGGCCACGTCGAGCGCGATGGCGTCGATGTCGATTGTCTGTGGACCGACGAACGCCACCAGGTGTCGCGCACACCCGCGGATCGTGAACGCCCAGGGCGCGATGTCGGCAACGCCAGCCAGGTGCTCAGACGAGATGGTTAGGATGTCGGCGCCCTCGGCCCGTACTGTTACGGCCCAGTTCCGGGTCATTTCGCAGCCTGCGGGGATATCTGGAGCAAGGGCCATCATCACCTTCCCCTTCGCGCGAACTTGCACCGGCAGCCGGCGCAGATGTCGGTGGGGTGGCATTCGGGCGACGGATCGCCCGTTGGCGCGCTGCACGTCACGCCCACGCCGGTCATGTCCAGCATGCCGTCGTCGCCGATGGCGTGCTCGTAGCCGGCGGCCCGCAGCTTGTCTGCGATCTCGCAGTAGGCACCGGCCGACAGTTCGAGCTGGGCCAGGGTGTAGGTCATCGTGCTCCCTCCATGGATCTCCGTTGCGCCGCGCAGTCGCGGTCGTATCCGTTCAAACATGCCTTGCACCAGCTCTTGAACCCATCGCGGTTGTCGCTGGTGCGGCTAAAAAATTCATCATCGGCGGGCCAAAACTCGCGGCATCGCGTGCACTGCAATTCTTCGCCCTGCTCGATCTGGATGGACTCGCGCGCCATTACCGCCTCGTCGGATGCGGCCCGCGGCCTGCGTTGTATTCGGCCCAGGCGTCATCCTCTCGCCGCTGATGGTCGGAGTAGGACTCCACCAGCTCCATCCCCTGGCCCTTCATGGCACCGCGCACGGCGTCCATGGCAGCCCGATATCCATCCCGAAAGCAGACATCGCCGAAGCTAGCTATTTCGCCCTCGGGATACTGGAGCACTTCACCGTCCACGTTGGCGCTTGTTCCCCAGGCCTTGCGGACACGCGGCAGGGGGCGAGTGCGCTTCAGTGCTTCGGTCATGCTCCCTCCGTCTTACTCGCAAGGGCCAGGAGCCGGCGACAGTTGCTGTAGCATCTCGATTCGAATGAAGGGGCGCGAGGCGTGACATGGAAAAACCGAAACTGATCGCGGGGGCACTGCTGATCGGGCTTTGCGTGGTAGCTCTCTCGATCTACCTTGGGCTTACCCACAACGACAAGGCCATTCGAGCCGCGTGCGAAGCACGAACCGACGGCAGCGAGAAAAGTGTCGCAGACTGCTTTTTCGCAGCGCAGGTTTATCGCCGGCGCTAGGTCATGCATGTTCGCCTCCCCGTTCGGGGGTGCGGGGGCAGCGTCGATCCACCGACGCGCGCCTTTCAGAACACCTGAGGCATGCGGCATCCCGATAAAAACACCGGCGGAGTCTCCCAGCCACATCGCGCCGTCATCAGAGAGGAATTCGTCGTCTGCCTGAATAACTTCGCCTCGTTGCAACACGCGATACTTGGGCACATCTTCCTGCGGGGCCGCGGGCCTGCCGGCGTAGCTCCGCCCGTCCGTCACCCCCCCAACGCGCAGCGCGCCCAATGCGGCGGTGTCTGCCCTATCGTCTTCGGGCCGGGCATCATCCATATCGCGGGCTGCTGCGCAGAGGCTGGCGACCGCCAGGCCGACCGTGCCACCAAACAGCACGCCCACGACCACCCCCACGATGAAACTGAAAGTCATAGTTGATCCTCCGGCAATGCTGGTGCCTGGACATGCAGAACGATGCCGAGCTGGTCGCGCACGACTTCCACAATGTTTGATGCAACCTCAGGCGTGATCTGAATCGGCGCGGCCGCATCGGGCACGACAAGATTCGCGCGCAGCGCGGGCCGAACGAACAAGCCACGCGGCAGGCTCAGATTGATTCCAACACAAACCTCGTGCGCTTCCAGGACCGGCCGGCCTTTGGCAGTGCGCACGGTCGGCTTGCCCTGTGCCCACTGCCCATTGGGGTCGAACCGCTGCCCCGCCACCAAGTGGAACGACACATCGACGTGTGCTCATGCTGACACCTCGCGGGAGTTCGCATACGATCCAGTCCGAAGGGGAGAATGATGAAAGTTTTCGACGTGTTGGACCGAATTGCTTACTTGTGTGGTGCACTTCTGGCGGTCATCGCTCTGTCGTGGATCTTCGAGCGCTTGGTGAGCCATTTCGGCGCGAACGCAGGCAACTGGGCTGCTTGGGTACAAGCGCTTGGTGCAATCGTTGCGATTGCCGGCGCCGCCTGGATTGGCCTGCATCAGGTTCAGGCGGCCCGTCGCCAGGAGGCAGCACGGCGAAAGCAATCGCTCGAAGCGGTTGTCGAGTTATTTCGACAGTTTGAGATCACTCTGGCTGACACGCTCAAGGAGCTGGAAAGTAAGGGATTCACCGAGAATGCCCGGCTCTACGCTGGAGAGCGCAAGCGAGCTTTGGCGGCGTGCATAAGCGCCATTGACGCCATGCCTCTCCATGAAATCCCCTACGCGTACATAGGACATCGCGCGTTCAACCTGCGCAACGCGATGGACCACGCCCTCGACATTGCGCAGTCGATAGCGGATTTGCGCTTTGACCTTCCAGAAGGTAATGCACGCTTTCAAATACGTCTGGATCTGTTGCGGACTGATGCCGCCAATGGGAAAGCGTGCTACGACGCCATTGCGCGCATTGAAAAAGTCTATGACGGATGGAAAGCGCCAGACCTTCCCAAAAACCAAAAGTGAATGGACCTCATGGCCGCAGTTCCGGATCAATGCCATTGGCCGCAAGAAGCTGGCGCAGGCGGTGGTTATCGTCTAGCGCCGCCAGATGGTCGACGGACCGCTGGTGCAGCGCCGCGGCCTGCTTGACATAGAGCCGCTGGGCCGTGTCTCGCGCGGTGCATGCGCTCTCATGAACATGGCGCGGCACGGTCGGGGTGAGCAGGCGCACGGGGCGCGCCGCCGTGGCGCTGGGTCGCTGGTGCATGCTGGCTCCTACGGATGCTGTACAAGCAGTTCCCGGGCGCGGTCATAGCCGCCTGGTACTCATCGAACTCGGGCGTGCTGGTGGCAGGCCGGCCATACCGGCCCACCGGGTCGAGCATGTGGCGTGCGGCGTGCGCAACCACGAGGCCCCATGGGTACACCGCGCGGCGGATTCCGGCGGACACTAGCGAATAATAGCGGAAATCGGAAACGAACTAAATCGTTGATATTAAAGAAATTTTCTGTCCAATCAAATCCGCCGCCGTCCAGCTTGATGTAATTTTGGAGCAGAAGGTCGCGAGTTCGAATCCCGCCGCCCCGACCAATGAAATCAAGGCCTTAGACGCTTCAACCCGTCTAAGGCCTTCGTCTTTTCCGGCCGATGGGTAAACCGTCGCGGAAGCCGTCACAGGCGCCTATGGGCTGTCGCCGTCGCAGTCGTCCCTGCCAAGCCTCTATCTTTCAGACCCCCAGATACGCCTGCCGGACTTTCTCGTCGGTCAACAGCGACTTCGCGGATCCGCCATGCACGATCCGGCCCGTCTCCATGACATAGCCGCGATCCGCCGTCGACAAGGCCAGGTGGATGTCCTGCTCGACCAGCAACGTCGTCACCCCCTCGCGCTGGATGTCGGCCAATACACTCATCAACTGCTCGACCACCACGGGAGCGAGCCCCAGGCTCATTTCGTCGATCATCATGAGCACGGGCGCGGCCATCAGCGCGCGGGCCATGGCGCACATCTGCTGCTCGCCGCCGGACATGCTGCCGGCAAGCTGCCGGCGCCGGTCCGACAAACGCGGAAACAAGCCGTAGACCTTGTCCAGGTCGCGCGCGATGTCGGCCTTGGCGGTGCGCCGGTAGGCCCCCATCAGCAGGTTGTCCTGAACCGTCATGCGGTCGAAGAGCTGCCGCCCCTCGGGCACCTGCACCATGCCACACGCGAAGGCCTGGTCGGGCGTGGCCCGGGACAACGGGTGGCCGTTCATCACGATGTTGCCGGTGCTGGGCAGGATACGCGAGAGCGCCCTCAGCAGGGTGGTCTTGCCCGCGCCGTTGCTGCCGACCAGGGCGACGATCTCGGCGCGCCGCACTTCGAGGCTGATGTCGTGCAGCACCGGCAGCTCGTCATAGCCGGCGCTCAGGCCTTCGACGACCAGGAGGGGGGCCGCGGGCTCGCTCATGCGCGCTGCTTGCCCAGATAGGCCTGCACCACGTCGGCGTTGGCCAGCACCTCGGCCGGCGCCCCGTCGGCGATCTTTTCACCGTGGTGCAGCACGAGCAGCCGGTCCGACAGGCTCTTGATGGCCTTGATGACGTGTTCGATGACCAGCACGCTGATGCCGGTCGCGCGCACCTTGCGGATCACCTCGATGACCTCGTCGATCTCGACCAGGTTCAGTCCCGCCATGACCTCGTCGCACAGCAGCACCCGGGGCTGCATGGCCAGCGCCTTCGCCAGTTCGAGCCGCTTGCGGCCTGGGCCGCCCAGCTCGTCGGCCCGCTGGCCGGCCGCGCGGCCCAGGCCGACGAAATCCAGGCAGGCGCGGGCCTGCTCCCGGGCCTTGCCCAGGTCGGGCTGGCCGCCATCGCGGCCGAACAGCGCGCCTACCGCGACGTTGTCCAGGACGGACAACCCCGGGAAGGGGCGCATGATCTGGAACGTCCGGCCGATGCCCTGGCGGGCCCGGCGGTAGGCGGGCAGGTGGCCGATCGGTTTGCCCTGGTACAGGATGTCGCCGCTCGTGGGCGCGAGCGTGCCGCTGATCAGGCTGACCAGGGTGGTCTTGCCGGCGCCGTTGGGTCCTATCAGGCCGAGGATCTCGCCTTCGGCCAGCGTGAAGCTGACCTGGTTCACGGCCACCAGCCCCGCGAAGCGCCGCGTGACGTTGCGGATTTCCAGGATGTCGGTCATAGCCTGTGCATCCGGATGTTTTCGATGAAATAGCGCCATCCCGATTTCTTGTAGCGGCGCAGCACATCGGTCAGCCCGCGGGGCATCAGCACCACCGCCGCGACGATGACCATGCCGAAGAACAGGCCCGCGACGCTGGTGATCTCGCTGGACAGCAGCTCGGATATGGCCGACAGGGAAAAGGCGCCGACGACGGGGCCGAGCACGGTGCCCGCCCCGCCGAACACGGCCATGATGATCATCTTGACGTTCAGGCCGATGTCGAACGCGCTTTCCGGATCCAGGAATGTGATCCAGTAGGCATGGATGCCGCCGGCCAGCGCGCTGAACACGCCCGACAGCGCGAACGCCGCCACTTTGTAGAGGGTGGTGTTCACCCCCATGACGGCCGCGCCCTCCTCGTTCTCCCGGATCGCGATCAGGCCGAACCCGAACTTGCTGCGCGTCAGCCACGCGACGGTCAGCGTCGCCAGCACCAGCAGCCCCAGCGCCAATTCGTAGAACAGCGGGTCGTTGTTGAGCGGGGGCAGGACCAGCCCGATGTTCTGGCCAGCCAGTCCGATGTTGGAAACGATGGCCGTCATGACCTGTGCCAGCGCGAGCGTGGCGATGGCGAAGTAGTGGCCGCGCAGGCGCAGCACCGGCATGCCCAGCAGCAGCGCGAAGGCGACCGCCAGCGCGACGCCCAGCGCCAATCCCGCCGCGAAGGGCAGTTCCCACTGCACCATGGCGATGGCCACGCCATAGCTGCCCAGGCCATAGAAAACCGAGTTGCCGAAAGACGCGTAGCCGGCGTACCCGCCGATGATGTTCCAGCCCTGGGCCAGCACGGCCAGCAACAAGGTATTGATGCCGAACTGCACCAGCACGTCCGAGCCATACCAGGGCACGCCGGCCAACACGGCCAGCGCCGCCAGCACCAGGATCGCGCGCCAGGCCTTCATGCCGCTCTGCCAAGCAGGCCGCTGGGCCGCAGGAACAGCACCAGCACCAGGATGCCGAAACTGGCGACATCGGCGAACGTCGGTCCGATGTACAGCGTGGTGAGCGATTCGACGATGCCCAGGAACAACCCGCCGACCATGACGCCCAGGGGGTTGTCCAATCCGCCGATGATGGAAATGGCGAAGCACTTCGCGGTCAGCGTCGCCCCGATGTAGGGATTGATCTGCGAGACGGTTCCATACAGGCCCCCGGCCGCGCCGGCCAGCGCCAGGCCCAGCCCGAACGTGACCGCGTACAGATGGCGGGGCTCCACCCCATAAAGCCGCGCCGCCACGAGGTTCTGCGCGGTGGCGCGGATGGCGCGGCCCAGCCGGCTGTGCAGCAGGAACAGCCACATGCCCAGCGTCAGCGCCAGCGCCACGCCGAAGGCGGCCAGCCGCGCCATGGGCAAGGTCACGGGGCCGGCCGCGTAGCTGTCGCCCGCATACGGAGGATTGATCGTGCGGAAGTCCGCCGAGAAGGCCAGTTGCGCCAGGTAGGTCAGCACGACCTCCAGGCCGAAGGTGATGAGCAGCGTATTGAACATGGGCGCCCGCACCACCAGGTTCAGCAGCCCGCGCTGGAGGGCGTAGCCCAGTATGAACAGGGCTGCGGCCGTGATCGGCAGCCCCAGGAACGGATCCACGCCAAGATCCGTGTACAGATACCAGGACGCGTAGGCGCCCAGCATGATGAACGCGCCATGAGCAAGATTGACGATGTTCAGCACGCCCCACACCAGCGCCAGGCCCTGCGCCATCACCGCATACAGCCCACCGAGCAGTATGCCGTTGACCAGGATTTGCGCGAGCAGGTTCATCACCCGTCCTCCGGCAGTCTTCGAGCCGCCTACCTCGCGTCCCAGGCCGGCATCGGGTATTTGGGCTGCGCGATGAAACCCTTGGCGCCATAGACCTCGGCCAGCTTGTCACCCTGTACCTGGATCACGACCTGCGGCAAGTCGATCTGCCCCTGGGCGTTGAAGGAGATGGGGCCGTACAGGCTGTCGAAGCGGGTCTTGGCCAAGGCGTCGCGCACCTTCTGCGGATTCAGGCTGTTGGCGCTTTCCATGGCCTGGACCAGGGCCTGGACGTCGGCCACGCCCGAAGCGGCGTGGTAGTCCGGGTCATAGCCATACTTCGCCTTGTAGGCCTTGGCGAACTGCTCGGCGTCGCCGAACCAGCGGTCCTTCAAGGCCGCGGACGGGAGCCACGCGGTCATGCCGAAAGCGTAGTCCGCATCGGCGCCGAGCGCCTTGCGGAAGTCCTCCGACGGGACGCCGACCGTGAACGAATACAGCTTGGGCGCGACGGCGAGGCTCTTGGCCTGGCGCACGAAATTCAGGATCTCCGTTTCGTGCCCCGCCACCAATACCGCGTCCACTTTCTTGCTCTTGATCTGCGACAGGAGCGAGGCGAAGTCCGTGGCGTTGGTGCTATAGCGCTCGTCCATCGCGATCGGCAGTCCCGCGGACTTCAGCAACGGCCGGGTGCCCTCGGCGACCGAGACATCGAACGCATCATCCGCGTACAGCAGCGCCACGCTGGCCGGCACGGGCTTGAGCGCCTTGAGCATCTCGACCGTGCTGCCGAAGTAATTGCTGGCCGGCGCCAAGGTGCCGAATATGTATTGGAATTTGCGCGAGAAGATCTGGTCCGAGGCGCCGCCGCCCTGCACCATGGGCACCTTGTACTTTTCCGAGACCGCCGAGTCGGCCAGCGCGAAGTTGCTGGCGAAGGGGCCCAGCAGCAGGTTGACCTTGTCCTGGGTGACGAGCTGCGTATATTGGCGCACGCTCAGGTTCACGTCGGATTGGTTGTCGTAGATCTTGAGCGCCAGCTTGTGGGGCACCCCGCCGATCTTCACGCCGCCGGCTTCGTTGATCTGATCGACCGCGATCTGGTAGGCATCGCGGTAGTAGCGTCCGGTATTGGCGACGGGGCCGGTGAGCTGGATGGACGCACCCAGGACGATGGTCGGCGCCTGGGTGGCTGCCGATGCGCCGGCGCACAGGACGAACGCCAAAGCGGGTAAGGCCCGCAGCAGATGTCGAGACATGATGATGTCTCCTTTCGAGCTTATGAGACCCATTCTCGGACTCATCTGCTTACGTTAACCTGAACCCAAGATATATGTTACGGACCGGGAAGCCACATGACCGCCCGATTCGGGCTCAGCCGTCGCCCCAGACCTCGCGCGCCGTTTCCAGCACGAGCCTGAGCTTGTCGCGCTGGGCGGCCACGGCGATGTCGTTGCCGTGCACGGTGCTGGCAAAGCCGCACTGGGGCGACAGCGCGAGCTGCTCCAACGGCGCGTGGCGCGCGGCCTCGTCGATGCGGCGCTTCAGGTCGTCCTTGGACTCCAGCTCCCCGAACTTGGTGCTGACCAGCCCCAGCACGGCGATCTTGCCCTTGGGCAGGAAGCGCAAGGGACGGAAGTCGCCGCTGCGGTCGTCGTCGTATTCCAGGAAGTAGGCGTCGACATTCATCTCGGCCAACAGGGCCTCGGCCACCGGCTCGTAGCCGCCGCTGGCGGCGAAGGTGCTCTTGAAGTTGCCCCGGCACAGGTGGATGGCCAGGACCATGCCCTCGGGCTTGTGCGCCGCCACCTTGTTGATGAACCGGGCGTAGCGGTGCGGGAGCTCGTCGGGGTCGTCCCCGCGGCCGGTGGCGGCGGCGCGCATGCGGGCATCGCACAGGTAGGCCAGGTTGGTGTCGTCGAGCTGCACGTAGCGGCAGCCGGCCGCCGCCAGCGACTTCAGTTCATCGCCGTAGGCACGGGCGACATCGTCGTAGAAATCGGGATCGAGTTCGGGATAGTGCCGGGCGCTGATGCCGGCGCGGCCGCCGCGAAAGTGCAGCATGGTCGGCGACGGGATCGCCACCTTGCCGACGCTGCCGGGCGCCAGCTGGCTTTGCAGGTATTCGAAGTCGGCGCGCTGGATGTCGGCCACGTGCCGCACCTTGTCGACCACCGTGATGACGGGCGGCGCGAGTTCGGTCTTGCCGTCGGGCCGCTGCACCGCGACCGGTTCGCCGCTCGACACGCCGCCGAGCCGGCGCAGGAAGTCGACGTGGAAATAGGTCCGGCGGAACTCTCCGTCGGTGATGCTTTTCAGGCCGACGTCTTCCTGGAACCTGACGATCTCGGCAATGGCGCGGTCCTCGACTTGCCGGAGCGCCCCGGCGGTGATCTCGCTCCTGGCATGGCGGTCTCGGGCCTCGATCAGGTAGGCGGGGCGCAGGAAACTGCCGACGTGATCGGCACGGAACGGGGGGTTCAGGGGCTGGCTCATGCTCTTACCTCGCTTCGCCGCGCAGCGTCCGGGCGGCGGCCACCATGTTGGTCAGCGCGGGGATGACTTCGGCCCACTGGCGGGTCTTCAGGCCGCAGTCCGGGTTGACCCACAGGCGCTCGGCCGGCACGCGTTCGGCCGCCTTGCGCATCAGTTGCACGATGTGCGCTTCCGTCGGGATGTTGGGCGAATGGATGTCGTACACGCCCGGCCCGATTTCGTTCGGATATTTGAAATCGTCGAACGCGTCCAGCAGCTCCATGTCGGAACGCGAGGTCTCGATGGTGATCACGTCCGCATCCATGTCGGCGATGGCCTGGATGATGTCGTTGAACTCCGAATAGCACATGTGCGTGTGGATCTGGGTCTCGTCGCGCACGCCGTTGGCCGTGATGCGGAACGACTCCACGGCCCAGTCCAGGTATTCCCGCCATTGCGCGCGGCGCAGCGGCAGGCCCTCGCGCAGCGCGGCCTCGTCGATCTGGATGACGTTGATGCCGGCACGCTCCAGGTCCTGCACCTCGGCGCGGATGGCCAGCGCGAGCTGGTGGCACGAGACCGAACGCGGCTGGTCGTCGCGCACGAAGGACCAGTTCAGGATGGTGACCGGTCCGGTCAGCATGCCCTTCATCGGCTTGTCGGTCAGCGACTGCGCGTACTGGATCCAGGCGACGGTCATCGGGTCCGGACGGCTGATGTCGCCGAACAGGATGGGCGGCTTCACGCAGCGGGAGCCGTAGGACTGGACCCAGCCGAACTGGCTGAACACATAGCCTTCGAGCTGTTCGCCGAAATACTCGACCATGTCGTTGCGCTCGGCTTCGCCATGCACCAGCACGTCCAGGCCCAGCGCTTCCTGTTCGCGCACGCTGCGGCCGATCTCGGCCCGCATGGCGGCCAGGTAGCCGGCCTCGTCCAGCGCGCCGGACTTGTACTGGCTGCGCGCCTGGCGGATCTCGGCGGTCTGCGGGAACGAACCGATGGTGGTGGTCGGGAAGGCCGGCAGCTTCAGCAGCGCGGCCTGTTTGGCGGCCCGCTCGGCGTACGCATGCTGGCGACGCCCCACGTCGGCGGTCAGGCGCGCGACGGCGTCCTTGACGACGGGGTTGTGCACGCGCGGCGATGCCCGCCGGGCCTCGATCGCCGCGTGATTGGCGGACAGCGCCGCCTGCGCGGCGATGCGCCCCTCGCGCAGCGCGACGGCCAGCACCTTCAGCTCGTCGAGTTTCTGCAGCGCGAAGGCCAGCCACGGCCTGACCTCGCCATCCAGCTTCTGTTCACTGTCCAGGTCCACCGGCACGTGCAGCAGCGAGCAGGACGGCGCGATCCACAGGCGCTCGCCCAATTGCGCGGCCACCGGCACCAGCCAGTCCAGCACGCCGTTCAGGTCGGTCTTCCAGATGTTGCGGCCATTGATCACGCCCAGCGACACCACGCGATCCGCCGGCAGGCCGGCGATCAGGGGCTCGACTTCCTGGCGCGCGTTGATGGTGTCCAGGTGCACCCCCTGCACCGGCAGCTCGCACACCAGCGGCAGGTTCTCCTGGAGCTGGCCGAAGTATGTGGCCAACAACAGCTTCACCGGGCCGCCCGCGAACGCGGCGTAGGCGGTCCGCAAGGCCTCGCGCCAGGCGGGGGCGAGTTCGGTGACCAACACCGGCTCGTCGATCTGCACCCATTCGGCCCCCTGGGCGGCCAGCGTGGCCAGCAGTTCGACATAGGCGGGCAACAGGCGCGGCAACAGCGCGAGCTTGTCGGAATCGTCCTTGGCCTTGCCCAGCCACAGGTAGGTGACGGGGCCGATGACGACCGGCTTGGCCTTGACGCCCTGCGCGCGGGCTTCGGCCAGTTGTTCGACGTAGCGCGAGGCGTCCAGCGTGAACGTCGTGCCGGCCGTGAACTCGGGGACGATGTAGTGGTAGTTCGTGTCGAACCACTTGGTCATTTCACCGGCGGCAACCCCGCCGCAGCAGGCGGCGTGGGCGTCCGCGGATTCGGCCGAGCGGCCGCGCGCGACGCGGAAGTAATTGTCCAGCGCATCGCCATGGAAACCCTGCACGCGCGCGGGCAGGTTGCCCAGCGTGAAGCTCATGTCGAGCACCTGGTCATAGAACGCGAAATCGCCCACCGGCGCCAGGTCCAGGTCCTGCTGGCTGGCCCAGTTCAACCGGCGCAGCTGCATGCCGAGCGCCTTCAGCTCCTCGCGCGACGAATCGCCCTTCCAATAGCGTTCGAGGCCGAACTTGAGCTCGCGCTTAGCGCCGATGCGCGGAAAACCAAGATTGTGCGTGGTGACCATGAGACCTGCCATCCGATGAATGAGTGCGCGAAACGACGCGGGAAGGCAGTCATGATAGGGACATCCATCAATGAAATAAAATGGCATTATTTCATCGATCCATTATATTTATTCATTCACAACCAGGTGCCGCCCCATGCTCGAACGCATACACCTCGTCATCATCCGGGAAGTCGACCGCCTGGGATCGCTGACCGCCGCGGCCGGCGCGCTGCATCTGACGCAGTCCGCTCTCAGCCATACCGTCAAGAAAATCGAACAGCAGCTCGGCACCGCTATCTGGGACCGCGAAGGCCGCAGCCTGCGGCTGACCCAGGCCGGCCAGTACCTGCTGTCGCTGGCCGAACGGCTGCTGCCGCAGTTCGAACACGCCGAGGCACGCATGAAGCAATACGCGGCGGGCGAACGCGGCACGCTGCGCATCGGCATGGAATGCCATCCGTGCTACCAGTGGCTGCTCAAGATTGTCTCGCCCTACCTGGCGCGCTGGCCCGATGTGGACGTGGACGTCAAGCAGCGCTTCCAGTTCGGCGGCATAGGCGCCCTGTTCGGCTACGACATCGACATCCTCGTCACGCCCGACCCGCTCAAGCGGCCTGGCCTGCGTTTCGATCCGGTGTTCGACTACGAACAGGTGCTGGTCGTGGCCGAAGGCCATCCCTTCGCCGCCCTGCGCTACGTGAAGCCCGAGCAACTGGAGGACGAGACGCTGATCACCTATCCGGTCGAGACCGACCGCCTGGACATCTACAACCAGTTCCTGCGCCCGGCCGGCGTCGCGCCGCGCCGGCACAAGACCATCGAGACCACCGACATCATGCTGCAGATGGTCGCCAGCAACCGCGGGGTCGCGGCCCTGCCGCGCTGGCTGGCCGAGGAATACGCCGACCGCATGCCCGTGGCCAGCGTGAAGCTCGGCAAGGACGGCATCGCCAAGCAGATTTTCCTGGGCACGCGCGAGGCCGACGCGGGCATCGACTACCTGGCCTCGTTCGTGGCCTATGCGCGGGAATCGATGACGCAGGCGCCACGCCCCAGGCGCTGAGGCCTCGCCGATTGCTTCGGATGGTGTTACAAAATGCTTCCGAAACGAACGACAAAAGGATAGTCGCATGTCCGCCCCCGATTTTCCGGTTTTCCGCATCTTCGCGGCCCGCCTGCGATCGGCCTTCGCCGTCGCGGCGCTGGCCCTGCTGGTCGTCAGTTGCGGCGGGTCCGGCGGCCAGCCAGCCGCCCGGGCGGACGTCACCCTGCTCGTCTACATGATGGGCACCAATCTCGAAAGCGAGGACGGATCGGCCACGAGCAACATCGCCGAGATGCAGAGCATCGCGCCCAGCGACCGCGTGAACGTCGTGCTGGCCACCGGCGCCGCCGACAAGGACGGCTGGCGCACCGTCCAGCGCAAGCGCGTGCGCGGCCAGCAGATCGACGTGCTGGACGACCTGGGCCCCGTGGACATGGGCAGCGCCCAGACCCTGCGGGACTTCGTGTCCTGGGGCATGACAACCTATCCGGCCGAGCGGACCATGCTGGTCCTTTGGGACCACGGCGGCGGCCCCAACCGCGGCATAGGATCCGATCCGTTCAGCCACAACTCCCTGTCTCTGGACGACATACGC
The DNA here is from genome assembly GCF_058793475.1 of Pigmentiphaga sp. MLSB6-MA01. Lineage (NCBI taxonomy): Bacteria > Pseudomonadati > Pseudomonadota > Betaproteobacteria > Burkholderiales > Alcaligenaceae > Pigmentiphaga > Pigmentiphaga sp. MLSB6-MA01. The sequence goes on from NZ_JBXAFV010000008.1 coordinate 228,134, forward strand.
GGCGCCATCGCCCCCGCCACGCAGGCCGCCGGGCGCAAGCTCGCGCTGGTCGGCTTCGACGCCTGCCTGATGGGCTCGGTCGAAGTCGCCCAGGCGCTGGCCCCCTACGCCGACTACATGATCGGATCGCAGGAACTCGAACCCGGCGCCGGCCAGGACTGGGCCGCGCTGCTGTCGCACCTGACCCGCTCCCCCACCGACAGCACCGCGGCCTTTGGGCGCACCATCGTCGATGCCTTCATCGCCAAGCAGTTGAAGGACGACCCGGCCGCCGAAGCCACGCTGTCGCTGATCGACCTCGGCCGGATAGACGGCGTGGGCGCGGCGCTGGCCGACATCGCCGCCACGCTGAACGGCCAACTGGCCGCCGACCCGGTGCAAACCTGGATCGACATCGCCGAGGCGCGCACGCGAGCCTTCATTTTCGGTTCCGTCCTGCTGTCGCCCGGACCGACGGAGCTGGTCGACCTGCGCATGTTCGACTGGGGTAGCCTCAAGCTGTCCGACGGACAGCGGGAGCGGCTGACGCAGGCCCTGGAACAGGCGGTGGTCCACCAGCAACACACCGCGGCCTTCTCCAATCTCTCGGGCCTGACGTTCTACCTGCCGCAGCGCGTGGCCGAGACCGCGGCCGACACGCGGACCTACACCTCGCTGTCCTTCGTCTCCTCGACCCAGCGCGGCTTCATCCGGCAGCACTCCGACATCGGCCTCGACAACACCCGGCTACCGCTGCCCACCCTGGGCGTCATCGATTGGCACGACGGCACCCCGCAGGCGCCGACCTCGGTCCAGGCGCCGCTGAACGCCGTGAATCGCGCGCTCGTGGCCCAGGATTTCGCCGCGGTCCAGAACGCCGACGGATGGATCACCGCCATCAAGCCCCTGACGGAAAGCACCGTGGACCGGCTCGTCGATACGTCCTTCATGCAGGGCTGGTTCCAGTTGGACGATACCGGCACGCCGGTCTACTTCTCCGCGCTGCCGGATGGCATACGCTTCGCCATCGACTCCCCCGAGAACTTCCTGGTCCCCGTCACCCTGCGCGACAACACCCCCGACGACGACCTTCCCGACGACGACCCGCGCCGCCTGCAACGAGGTCTGCTGATCGTGTCGGACGCGACCGAACCCGGCGTGCTGCGCATCACCGGATTCCTGAACGCCCTGGGGAACAACTATTCCGCGGGCGTGGCGCGTCCGCAGGGCCTGCCCGACGAGGCCTCGGTGCAGCCACTCTGGCTGGCCCAGGACGAAAACAATCTCGGCCACTGGGCCGCACCGCAGGCCAGCGCGGCGGTGCCGTTCGTGCCGGTCACCCACAACCAGCAGATCTCCCGTGGCACTCGCGACCGCTTGCCCTCGGGCGCCCACGCCCGCCTGGGCATCGTCGACGTGCGGGGCTGGATCGGCCTGGATACGCTGGTCTACTAGCCGGTGCGCACTTGAACGCAAGATGACGTTCAAACGCGTACCGGGCGCCGATTCCCTTTGCCGAATGTAGCCTATCGTGGCCGCAAGACTCAGCCGAAGCGGCCGGTAATGTAGTCTTCCGTCGCCTTCTTGGTCGGCTTGATGAAGATCTGGTCCGTCACGCCGAACTCGACCAGCTCGCCCAGGTACATGTAGGCGGTGTAGTCGGAGCAGCGCGCCGCCTGCTGCATGTTGTGGGTGACGATGACCACCGTGTAGTCATTCTTCAGTTCGGCGATCAGTTCCTCGATCTTGGCCGTGGAGATCGGGTCCAGGGCCGAGCAGGGTTCGTCCAGCAGCAGGACCTCGGGCTTGATCGCGATGCCGCGCGCGATGCACAGGCGCTGCTGCTGCCCGCCCGACAGGCTGTGGCCGCTCTGGTGCAGCTTGTTCTTGGCTTCTTCCCACAGCGCGGCCTTGGTCAGCGCCCATTCCACGCGCTCGTCCATCTCGCCCTTGCTCAGGTTCTCGAACAGACGCACGCCGAAGGCGATGTTGTCGTAGATGCTCATCGGGAACGGGGTGGGTTTCTGGAACACCATGCCGACCTTGGCGCGGATCAGCGAGATGTCCATCTTCGAGGTCAGCAGGTTCTCGCCGTCCATGTTGATCTGGCCTTCCGCGCGCTGCTCGGGATAGAGCTCGAACATGCGGTTGAAGGTGCGCAGCAGCGTCGACTTGCCACAGCCCGACGGCCCGATGAAGGCCGTGACCTGCTTCTCGGGGATCTGCATGTTGACGTTGCGCAGGGCGTGGAATTTCCCATAGTAGAAGTTCAGATTCTTGACTTCGAGCTTGGGATTCGAAATGTTGGCGATATTTTCCATGGCGTGTCCGGGGTATCGGCGTCAGGCGGCCTGTTTGCGGAACATGATGCGAGCAATGATGTTGATGGCCAGCACCAGCAGCGTGATCAGCGTTGCGCCGGCCCAGGCCAGGCGCTGCCAGTCGGCGAAGGGACTCATCGCGAACTGGAAGATCGTGACGGGCAGGTTGGCCATGGGTGCGTTCATGTTGAACGACAGGAACTGGTTGTTCAGCGCGGTGAACAGCAGCGGCGCGGTCTCGCCGGCGATGCGGGCCACCGCCAGCAGGATGCCGGTGACGATGCCCGAACGCGCGGCGCGATAGCACACCATGGTGATCATCTTCCAGTGCGGACATCCCAGCGCGATGCAGGCTTCGCGCAGGCTGTTGGGCACCAGCTTGAGCATGTCGTCGGTGGTGCGGACCACGACCGGGATCACGATCACCGCCAGGGCCAGCGTGCCCGCCCAGCCCGAGAAATGCTGGATGCGCGCGACGAACACGGTATAGATGAACAGGCCGATCACGATGGACGGCGCCGACAGCAGCACGTCGTTGATGAAGCGGGTGGCCGGCGCCAGCCACCCGCGCTGGCCGTACTCGGCCAGGTAGGTGCCGGCCAGGATGCCGATGGGCGTGCCGATCAGCGTGCCCATGCCGGCCATCATGACGCTGCCCACCAGCGCGTTGAGCAGGCCCCCGTTCTGGCCGGGAGGTGGAGTGATCTCCGTGAACAGCGCGGGCGATATCGCCGCGGCGCCCTTGGACAGCAGGGTCAGGATGATCCAGAACAGCCAGAAGAGGCCGAACACCAGGGCGATCGCCGACAGGGTCAGCATGACCTTGTTGGTCACCCGGCGGCGGCGGTAGACGGTGTTCTGCATGGTAATGACGGACATCGCGGCTCCTTAGGACCGGGCGCCTTCGCTCTTCGCCAGACGCAGCAGCAAGAGCTTCGAGCAGGCGAGCACGATGGTGGTGATGAGGAAAAGGATCAGGCCCAGCTCGATCAGCGCCGACAGGTGGACATCATCGGAGGCCTCGGCGAATTCGTTGGCCAGCGACGAGGCGATCGAGTTGCCTGGCGCGAACAGCGAGCCGGACAGCCGGTAGGCATTGCCGATGACGAAGGTGACAGCCATGGTCTCGCCCAGCGCGCGCCCCAGTCCCAGCATGATGCCCCCGACCGCGCCGACCTTGGTGAACGGCAGCACCACGCGGTAGACGACCTCCCAGGTCGTGGCGCCCAGCCCGTAGGCCGACTCCTTCAGCATGGCCGGAACGAGCTCGAATACGTCGCGCATCACGGCGGTGATGAAGGGAATGATCATCACGGCCAGGATGATGCCGGCGGTGAACACGCCGATGCCGAAGGCCGGGCCCTGGAACAGGATGCCGGCGCCCGGGATGTTGCCCAGCGTGGCGATCAGCAGGGGCTGCACGTACTGCTTGAACAGCGGGGCGAAAATGAACAGGCCCCACATACCGTAGATGATGGAGGGGATGGCCGCCAGCATTTCGATGGCGGTACCCAACGGCCGGCGCAGCCAGGTAGGCGACAGTTCGGTCAGGAAAAGCGCGATGCCGAACGACACCGGCACCGCGATCAAGAGCGCGATGGCCGAGGTGACGAGCGTGCCGACGATGGGCACCAGCGCGCCATATTCGTTGTTGACGGGGTCCCACTCCGAGGACCACAGGAACGAAATGCCGTATTTCTCGAGCGTGATCTGGCTGCCCACGACCAGCGACACCAGGATGGCGGCCAGCAGGCTCAGCACGGCAAAGGCAAAGAACCGGGTCAGGTTCTTGAACAACGCGTCCATGGCCGCGTTACGGTTTTTCTTCATCGGGGGCGTATTCCCGGTAATAGTCGGCTCGGAGGAAGAATTTCCTCGAATCTCGCCCGGAATGTTATCAAGGACCGCGCTCATGGGAGTTTCCGGAAAAGGAGACAGGTCGCCCCAAGGGGCCTGGAGACGCGAAAAACGGGGCGGACGACTCCGCCCGGCCCCGTTTCACAGCACTATGGCACCTCGGCGGATCAGTACACAGCCTTGCCGCTGGCGTCCTTGATGTCGGACTTCCACAGCGAGCGGATCTGCGTCGTCACCGCTTCGGGCAGCGCCACGTAGTCCAGTTCCGAAGCGGACTTCTTGCCGTTCTTGAAGGCCCAGTCGAAGAACTTCAGGACTTCGGCGCCTTGCGTCGGCTTGTCCTGAGCCTTGTGCATCAGGATGAAGGTGGCGCTGGTGATGGGCCAGCTCTTCTCGCCCGGCTCGTTGTTCAGGATCACGCCCATGCCCGGCGCGCTCTTCCAGTCGGCGTTCGCGGCGGCGGCGGCGAAAGCGGCCTCTTCAGGCTGGACGAACTTGCCGTCCTTGTTCTGCACCTGGCCGTGCGACAGCTTGTTCTGCTTGGCGTAGGCGTACTCGACGTAGCCGATGGCGCCGGCGAACTGCTTGACGTAGTTGGCCACGCCTTCGTTGCCCTTGCCACCCTGGCCGGCGGGCCACTTGACGGCCTTGCCTTCACCCACGGTCGACTTCCAGTCGGCGGAAACCTTGGACAGGTAGTTGGTCCAGCCGAAGGTCGTGCCCGAACCGTCCGAACGGTGGACGACGATGATATCGGCGGCAGGCAGCGTCACGCCGGGGTTCAGCTTGGCGATGGCCTCGTCGTTCCACTTCTTGACCTTGCCCAGGTAGATGTCGGCCAGCAGCGCGCCGGTGAACTTCAGTTGGCCGGGCTGGATGCCTTGCAGGTTGACCACGGGGACGATGCCGCCGATCACGGCCGGAAACTGGACCAGGCCGTTCTTGGCCAGGTCTTCACCGCTCATCGGATCATCCGAGGCGCCGAAATCCACCGTCTTGGCGATGATCTGCTTCTGGCCGCCGCCCGAACCGATGGACTGGTAGTTCACGGTGTTGCCGGTGGCAGCCTTGTAATCGGAGGCCCACTTGGCGTAGATGGGATAGGGGAACGAGGCGCCGGCACCGGTGATGTCGGCGGCATGCGCGGACAACGCGGCAACGCCCAGCGCAACGCCTACCGTGACCTGCTTGAATACGAGTTTGAACATTTTGCAGTTCCTCTGCTTCTGTGGGAGGGAAAACTCACTACGGCGACAGATTACGTAGCAAATATGACATGACCATGACAACAGTCACAGACCTATCCCGGAACTGAAATGCAACCGTACCCTTGACGTATGTCCATCTCAATCAGGGCCGCCGACACCGTCCCAGCGCCCTGTTGCCACCCGGAGTCCCTTCAGAATACCGAGCGATATCCGAACAATGCCGCCGATCCGCCCGTATGGACGAACACGATGCTCTGCCCGGGCCGGTATCGGCCCTCGCGCACCTGGGCAATCAGGCCGGCCATGCCCTTGCCCGAGTAGACCGGGTCCAGCAGGATGCCTTCCTTGCGTGCCAGCAATGTGACAGCCTCGATCATGCCGGGCGTGGGCTGGCCATAGCCGGCGCCGACGTGGCGATCATCGACCCGCACGGCCGGCGCCTCGATGCGGGTCGACAGGCCCAGCAGCGCCGCCGCCTCGTTCGCCAATTTCAGCACGTTGGCCACCTGCGGCGCCTCCGGGGCGCGGACGCTGATGCCTTCCACCGGAATGCCGCTTTGCGTGCCCTCGAACGCCGCCACCAGGCCGGCCTGGGTGCCGGCGCTGCCGGTGCCATGGAACACGGCATCGACGTTCAGGCCCAGCTCGTAGGCCTGTTGCATGATTTCCAGCCCGCAGCCCACGTAGCCCAGGGCACCGATGGGATTGCTGCCACCGCCGGGGATCACGTACGGCCGGGCGATTACTCGGCCGGCTCCGATCCGCCCAGCGCCTTCATCAGATGCGCATGGAGGTTGAACGGCCGGCGGCGCGACTTCACCCGGACGTAGTCCCCCGAGGGCTGCTGCTGCCAGGCCAGTTGGTTGTCGCGCAGGGCGAAAGTGAAGGATTCGTCGATCACCCGCTTCTTCAAGGCCGGATCGAAAATGGGAAAGGCGACCTCGACGCGGCGGAAGAAATTCCGGTCCATCCAGTCGGCCGAAGCCAGGTAGACCATGTCCTGGCCGTCGTTCAGGAAGTAGAACACCCGCGAATGTTCGAGAAAGCGCCCGACGATGGAGCGCACGGTGATGTTGTCCGACAGTCCCGGAACACCGGCCCGAAGCGTGCACACGCCCCGGACCACCAGGTCGATGCGCACACCCGCGCGGCTGGCCTTGTACAGTTCCTCGATCACCGACGGCTCGAGCAGCGAGTTCATCTTGGCCATGATCCGCGCCGGCTTGCCCGCGCGCGCATGCCGCGCCTCGCGGCGAACCAGCGCCACCATGGTTTCGTGCAGCGAGAACGGCGCCTGCAGCAGGCACTTGAGGTGGCGGCGCGCGCCCAGCCCGGTCAATTGCGAGAAGATCTGCTCCATGTCCTCGCACATGCGCGCGTCGGCGGTGAACAGGCCGAAGTCGGTGTACAGGCGCGCCGTGCTGGGATGGTAATTGCCCGTGCCCAGGTGGCCATAGCGGCGGATCCTGCCGCGCTCGTGGCGCAGCACCAGGGCCATCTTGGCGTGGGTCTTGTGGCCGACGACGCCGTAGACCACGTGCGCGCCCACCTCTTCCAGGCGCGCGGCCCAGTTGATGTTGGTCTGCTCGTCGAAGCGGGCCATCAGTTCCACCACCACGGTCACTTCCTTGCCCGAGCGCGCGGCCGCCAGCAGGAGGCGCATCAATTCGGAGTCTTCCCCGGTCCGATAGATGGTCTGCTTGATGGCGACCACGCTGGGATCGGCCGCCGCCGCGGTCAGGAAATCGATGACGGGCTGGAACGACTGGTAGGGATGATGCAGCAGCCGGTCCTGCTCGGCGATGGCCTTGAAAAGCTCGTCCGGCGTCAGGTTGCGCTGGTCGAAAGGCGCCGGGATGGCCGCGCGGAACGGCGGGAACTTCAAGTCCGGCCGGTTGATGCCGTTCACCAGTTGCATCAGCCGCGCCAGGTTGACCGGGCCATCCACCCGGTAGGCGTCGGCCGGCGTGAGCAAGAACTCCTTGAGCAGGAAGCTCTCGAGCTCCGGCGGACTGGAGTCGGCCAGCTCCAGCCGGACGCCGTCGCCGAAATGCCGCTGGGTCAGTTCCCCCTGCAGGGCCTGGCGCAGGTTGGTGATTTCCTCGTCATCGACGAACAGATCGCTGTTGCGCGTCAGGCGCCACTGGTAACAGCCATCCACCGTCATGCCCGGGAACAGGTCGCCCACGAAGGCCTGCATGAACGAGGTCAGCATGACGTAGCCGTGCGGATGGCCCGACAGCTCGGGCGGCATCTGGGTCAGGCGCGGCAGCGCGCGGGGTGCCTGGACGATGGCGATGGCGGCGTTGCGGCCGAAGGCGTCGCGGCCCGACAATTGAACGGCGAAGTTCAGGCTCTTGTTGAAGACACGCGGGAAGGGGTGCGCCGGGTCGAGTCCGATCGGCGTCAGGAGCGGCATGACGTCGAGCCGGAAGACCTCGTGCGCCCAGGCCCGCTGCGCCGGCGTCCAGCTCTGCGCCATGTGCAGCACGATGCCCTCGGCCTGCAACTGCGGCAACACCTCGCGGTTCAGCAGGGCATACTGGCGCTCGACCAGGGCGCGGGCGGCCTCGGACACGCGCAGCACGACCTCGGCCGGGGTCCGGCCGTCCAGGCCGCGCGCCCCGGGATTCTGCCGCACCTGCTCGTGCAGGCTGGCCACCCGGATCTCGAAGAATTCGTCGAGGTTCGAGGCAACGATGCACAGGAAGCGCAGCCGTTCGAGCAAGGGGGTCTTGTCGTCCTCGGCCAGGGCCAGTACCCGTTCATTGAACTTGAGCAGGGCGAGCTCTCGATTCAGGAACAGGTCTTTGGCAGGCAATCTGGCAACCATGGGATATCCGCAAAAATGGGGGGGAACGAAGCTGAGAGGGTTATTTTTGCGTCAAAATGATGACTACCTTATGACAGTGCAACCATTCTGTCATCGAAGCGCCTTATTCTTGCAGTTCGCCCCCCATCTTTCCATTCCATGACTCAATTGCTTGCCGCCGTCGATCTTGGCTCCAATAGTTTCCGCCTCGTGATCGGCCGCGTGGTCGACGACGGCGGGACCGTCCAGATCTACCCGGTCGACCGGCTCAAGGAAACCGTGCGGCTGGCGGCGGGCCTGCAAGCCGACAAGACGCTGGACACCTCGACCACCGATTTCGCCCTGCAGGTGCTGCGCCGCTTCGGCGAACGCCTGCGCAGCTTTCAGCCCGAACGCGTACGGGCGGTGGCGACCAACACGTTCCGCGTGGCGCGCAACGTCAACGAGTTCCTGCCACTGGCGGAAGAGGCCCTGGGTTTTCCCATCGAAGTCATCGCCGGCCGCGAGGAAGCGCGCCTCATTTTCTCCGGTGTTTCGCACTCGCTGCCCGCCTCTCCGGCCAAGCGGCTCGTGGTCGACATCGGCGGCGGTTCGACCGAATTCATCGTCGGCCGACGCTTCGAACCCGAGTTGATGGAGTCGCTGTACATGGGCTGCGTCAGCTTCAGCCGCACCTATTTTCCCGACGGCATCGTCGACGCCCATGCCATGAAGCAGGCCGAGATGGCCGCCCGCCGCGAGATCGAAGTCATCGCCAGGCAGTATCGCAAGGCCGGATGGCAGGAAGCCTACGGCTCCTCGGGCACGAGCAAGGCGCTGGGCGCCATCCTGACCGAATCCGGCTTCTCGGAGTCCGGCATCACGCGGCGCGGCATGGACAAGCTCAAGGACAGGCTGATCAAGGCCGGTACGGTCGAACGCGCGCAACTGGCGGGTATCAAGCCGGACCGCACCTCGGTGCTGCCCGGGGGCCTGGCCATCATGAGCGCGATCTTCGACGAGCTGGGCCTGGACATGATGCGTACGGCCGATGGCGCCTTGCGCGTGGGCGTGCTGTACGACCTGGCCGGCCGCGACGCCTCGCTGGACAAGCGCGACGATACGGTGCGCCAGTTCATGAGCCGTTACAAGGTGGACCGCTCCCAGGCGGCGCGCGTCCGGCAGACGGCGCTGGAACTGTTCAAGCAGCTGGTGCCCATCCCCGCCGACGAACACCAGGAATTGACCCGGGTACTGGGCTGGGCCGCCGACCTGCACGAGATCGGCCTGTCCATCGCCCACAACACCTATCACCGGCACTCGGCCTATATCCTGGAACACGCCGACATGCCGGGCTTCTCGCGCCAGGACCAGGCGCTGCTCGCGATGCTTGCGCTGGGCCATCAGGGCAAGCTGGCCAAGCTCCAGCACCTGGTCAACCATCACGAACAGTGGATCGCCATCCTGTGCCTGCGCCTGGCCGCCATCCTCTATCGGCGGCGCGAGGACATCGCCGCGCCGCCGGTCAAGGTGTCGGTCAAGGGATCGTCCATCATCGTCAAGACCGACGCGGCCTGGATGGGCGCCCACCCGCTGACCGACTTCACGCTGCGCGCCGAGGAATCAGAATGGCGCAAGGTAGGATTCACGTTCGAGCTGCTTGAGCTCTGAACGCAGGCGCCGGGTCAACCGGCGCAGCACCCTTACTCCTGTGCGGCGCAGCCGTCGCGTCAACCGCAAACGCCCGCGCCGTGTTCTCGACGGGCGCGGGAACGCGGCCGCCAGGCGGCCACGCGACACCGCGGACCTCACGAACGCCTCGAAACCTGGGACTCCAGCCCGAAGTGCCGGCGATAGCGGTCGTCCAGCGCGTCGATGGACAGCAGCATGGGGAAATCGGCCGTGTTGAAATCGGCATCCCAGGCTGGCTCACCGCATACACGGGCGCCCACCTTCAGGTAGCCCTTGATCAGCGGCGGCACACGGGTCGGCAGATTGCAGTCCAGGCGCTCGACAGGCAGCCGGTGCAGCGGCTGCACGCGCAGGTCGCGGGCCTGTTCGATGTCGGCCACCACCGAGCGGTACACCCCCGCCGCGGTCGCGCCGTCGTCGCGCAGGCTGACGCTGGCGCAGCCGAACACGTAGCGTTTTCCGGTACGGCGCAGGAACTCGGCCAGCCCGGACCACAGCAGCATGATGACGGCGCCGCTGCGGTAGTCGCGGTGGGTGCACGAGCGGCCGAATTCGACCAGCTCGCTGCGAATGGCGCCCAGGCCGGACAGATCGAACTCGGATTCGGAATAGTAGCCGCCGGCCTGGCGGGCCTGATCGGGCCCCAGGATGCGGTAGGTGCCAACGACCCGGCCAGTATCCAGTTCGCGCACGATGAGGTGTTCGCACCAGGCGTCGAACCGATCCTCGTCGATACCGTCGATGGCGGTCGGGAACACGGCCCCCATGTCTTCGGTGAACACCTCGTAACGCAGGCGCTGGGCTTGCCGGACCTCTTCCCAGGAACGCGCCAACCCCACCACCAGGCCGGGGGACTGGACACCGCCATGAAGTTCGTCCGCAAGGCTGCGACGCGCTTCGATGCGGGTGAATTCGAGCATATGCACACTCCTTGACAGGTAAGTCGAGTGTCGGTGCTTAGCGTTTCACGTCTTTGACAGAATAATGACGGTACCATGAATCGACAACAAGGCCCGCGCCCGCATCTGGAAACGCCTGCTTACGAAAAGAGCCTCCCCCTGCGCGCTTCGCGCCCCCCCAGGGGGCGATGCGAGCGGACTGGCGAAGCCAGATCCGCCGCATCCTGCGGTCTGCGTGGGGGGCTTCCCCTCAAACGAACTCGGGATTGATGACGGCCCGGATCACGACCTGGAAGTCTTCGTCCCGCTGGCGGCGGGCGAGCCACCACAGGCCGCCTTTTTTCAGGCTCCAGGGCAGGTCATCGCCGGCCAGCAGGGTGCTGGCCACGCGTCCCAGCGTGGGCTGGTGCCCGACGACCAGCACCGACCGCGGCGACAGGGGCCAGCCCGTGGCGGCCAGCACGTGGGCCGGCGCGGCTTCGGGCGCCAGGTCCGGCACGACGGTGTAGTCGCAGCCGAGGGCATCGGCGGTCTGGCGCGTGCGCACGGCGGGACTGGCCATGACCAGCAGGTCGGCCGGGGCATGGGCCCGAAGCCACGCGGCGACGGCCTCGGCCTGCTTGTGTCCGCGCCGCGTCAACGCGCGCTGCAGGTCGTTCGGGCCGTCTTCGGCCTCGGCGTGGCGCCAGAGAATCAGGTTCATGGACGATGCTTGCATGGTCATAATCAAGGATCCCGATTGTGCCCGCGGGGCATGACTGGCGATTGACAGGAGCGCCGCCCCCGGGCGGCTAGCGCAGACTGGCGGAAAGGACATCCAGGCAATCGTCGACCAGGGACTCGTCAGCCGCCTCGACCATCAGACGCAGCTTGGGTTCGGTTCCCGACGCCCGGATCAGTACCCGCCCGATCCCGTCCAGGCGCCGCTCGACCTCTTCCCGCGCCCCGGCCAGCCCCGCATGCTCGTGCCAATCCACGCCCGGCGCGAGCGGAATATTGACCAGCTTCTGCGGATACAGCCTGAGCGGCGCCAGCAGCTCGGCCAGCGACTTGCCCTGGCGACGCACCGCCGCCAGGACCTGGAGCGCGGCCATGGTACCGTCCCCGGTGGTGTGACGGTCCAGGCACAACACGTGGCCGGAGCTTTCGCCGCCATAGAGCCAGCCTTTCTTGCGCAGCATGGCCAACACGTAGCGGTCGCCAACCGCGGCGCGCGCGAAAGGCACCCCCAGGTCGCGCATCCGGTGCTCGAACGCCAGGTTGGTCATCTGCGTGCCGACCACGCCCGCCACCGGTCCGGCCAGCAGGCGGTCCGCCACGATGGCGTACAGCAGTTCGTCGCCGTTGTAGCGCCGGCCCTCGCCGTCGACCATCAACACGCGGTCGGCATCGCCGTCCAGCGCAATGCCCAGGTCCGCCCTCTGCGCCTGCACCGCCTCGGCCAGCGCGTCCAGGTGCGTGGCGCCGACGCCGTCGTTGATGTTCATCCCGTTCGGCGCGCAGCCTATGCAGGTCACCGTAGCCCCCAGTTCCTCGAACACGGCGGGCGCCACGTGGTAGGCCGCGCCATGGGCGGCGTCGATCACCAGCCGCATGTCCGACAGGTCGAGATCGTTGGGGAAGCCGCTCTTGCAGAATTCGATGTAGCGGCCCGCCGCATCCGTCAGGCGCTTGGCGCGGCCCAGCTTTTCGGACGGCACGCATCCGACGGGTTCGCCCAGCGCGGCTTCGATGCGCAGTTCGACCTCGTCGGCCAGCTTCATGCCGGTGGCCGAGAAGAACTTGATGCCGTTGTCGAAATAAGGATTGTGCGAGGCACTGATCACGATGCCGGCCGACAGGCGCAGCGCCCGGGTCAGGTAGGCGATGGCCGGCGTGGGCATGGGGCCGGCTAGCAGGACGTCGATACCTGCCGCGGACAGCCCCGCCTCGAGCGCCGATTCCAGCATGTAGCCGGAGATGCGCGTGTCTTTCCCGATCAGGACGACCGGCCGCCCTCCCTCGCGATGCTCGGCCGTCAGGACGCGCCCCGCGGCATACCCCAGGCGCAGCGCGAACTCCGCGTTGATGACTTTTGATCCTACCTTGCCCCGAATACCATCGGTTCCGAAATACTTGCGTCGTCCAACCATCCTGGATGGCCCCCTGTTTGTTGTTCTTGTCCGCGCGACAGGCGCGCGGCGATCATTCGTTCCAGGCCCGCACTGCGTGCCAGACCTTCAAGGCATCGACCGTGGCCGCGACGTCGTGGACGCGGACAATGGCCGCGCCGCGCTCCACCGCGGCCAAGGCCGCCGCGATACTCCCGGCCACCCGTTCCCCAACAGGCTTGCCGGTCACCGCCCCGATCATGGTCTTGCGGGATACGCCGATTAGTAGCGGATATCCCAACGCGCCGATAGTGGGCAAACTACGCATGAGCCGGTAGTTGTGGGCGGTGGTCTTGCCGAAGCCGAAGCCCGGGTCCAGACAGATCCGCTCGCGCGCCACGCCCGCCGCCACCAGGCGCTCCGCGTGTTCGCGCAGAAAAGCGGTCACATCGCCGACCACGTCGCCATAGGCCGGCGCCTGCTGCATGGTGCGCGGCTCGCCCTGCATGTGCATCAGGCACAAGCCGCTCGCCCCCTGCGCCACCGCCTCGATCGCGCCCGGCTGCCGGAAACCGTAGATGTCGTTGATCATGTCCGCGCCGGCATCCAGCACCGCCCGCATCACCGCCGGCTTGAAGGTATCCACCGACAACGGCACACCGCACTCCCGCAGCGCCTCGATCAACGGCAACAACCGCGCCAGTTCGTCCTCCAACGACACCGGCGCAGCCCCCGGCCGCGTCGACTCACCTCCGATATCCAGCATGTCGGCCCCTTCCGCGACCAACTGCCGCGCATGCGCGATCCCCGCATCCAGCGCCAGATTCTTCCCCCCATCGGAAAACGAATCCGGCGTGACGTTGATGATCCCCATGACCATCGGCCGGGAAAACTCCAGCGAAAAACGACCGCACTGAAACCGAGGCGGAGTGTCGGAATGAGTCGACCCAGAATCCTGCATGAATAGTCTCGCCATGAAACGGCAAAGGGCGGCCAAAACGCCGCCCTCCCCCGCCGGTTGTTCCCCCTGGGCACAGCGGATCCGGCTCCGCCGGTCCGCCAGTGCCGCCCCCTGGGGGGCGCGCCCGAAGGGCGTAGGGGGGCCCCTACGCCACCGCCGTCGCGTTCTGCGCGACGCCGCCGGTGCTGGGCGGCGTGCTGGGCGGCGCGCCGGCCGAATCCGAGACCTTGGGCGGCCGCGGGGGACGTCCGTCGACGATGTCGTTGATCTGGTCGGCGTCGATGGTTTCCCACTCGAGCAGCGCCTTGGTCATGGCTTCGACCTTGTCGCGGTTGTCTTCCAGGATCTTGCGCGCCACCGCGTACTGCTCGTCGATGATGCGGCGGATCTCGCCGTCGACCTTCTGCATGGTCGCCTCGGACACCTGGGTCGTCTTGGTGATGCTGCGGCCCAGGAACACCTCGCCCTCGTTCTCGGCATAGACCATGGGGCCCAGCGAGTCGGTCATGCCGTAGCGGGTGACCATGTCGCGCGCGATCTGGGTCGCCCGCTCGAAGTCGTTCGAGGCGCCGGTGGTCATCTGGTGCATGAAGACCTCTTCGGCGATACGGCCGCCGAACAGCACCGCGATGGTGTTCAGCATGCGGTCCTTGTCCATGCTGTAGCGATCGCCCTCGGGCAACTGCATGGTCACGCCCAGCGCGCGGCCGCGCGGGATGATGGTGACCTTGTGCACCGGATCGGTCTTGGGCAGCATCTTGGCGACGATGGCGTGGCCGGACTCGTGGTAGGCGGTGTTGCGGCGCTCTTCCTCGGGCATGACCATCGAGCGGCGCTCGGCCCCCATGATGATCTTGTCCTTGGCCTTTTCGAAGTCCAGCATGTCGACCGTGCGGCCGCTGCGGCGGGCGGCGAACAGCGCCGCCTCGTTCACGAGGTTGGCCAGGTCCGCGCCCGAGAAGCCGGGCGTGCCGCGGGCCAGGATGGTGGCGTCGACGTCGGACGACACCGGCACCTTGCGCATGTGGACCTTCAGGATCTGTTCGCGGCCGCGGATGTCGGGCAGCGGCACCACGACCTGGCGGTCGAAGCGGCCCGGACGCAGCAACGCGGGGTCGAGCACGTCGGGCCGGTTGGTGGCGGCGATCACGATGATGCCCTGGCCGGTTTCGAAACCGTCCATTTCCACCAGCATCTGGTTCAGGGTCTGTTCGCGCTCGTCGTTGCCGCCCCCCAGGCCGGCGCCGCGCTGGCGGCCGACGGCGTCGATTTCATCGATGAAGATGATGCAGGGGGCATGCTTCTTGGCGTTCTCGAACATGTCGCGCACACGGGCCGCGCCCACGCCGACGAACATTTCGACGAAATCGGAACCCGAGATGCTGAAGAACGGTACCTTGGCCTCGCCGGCGATCGCGCGTGCCAGCAAGGTCTTGCCGGTACCCGGCGAACCCACCATCAGCACGCCGCGCGGAATACGGCCGCCGAGCTTCTGGAATTTCGACGGATCGCGCAGGAAGTCGACCAGTTCCTGGACGTCTTCCTTGGCCTCGTCGCAGCCCGCGACATCGGCGAACGTGACCGTGTTGGAATTCTCGTCCAGCATGCGCGCGCGCGATTTGCCGAAGTTGAACGCGCCGCCGCGCCCACCTCCCTGCATCTGCCGCATGAAGAAAACCCAGACGCCGATCAGCAGCAGCATCGGGAACCACGAGACGAAGATGCTCATGAAGAGCGAGGGCTCTTCCTTGGCCTTGCCCGACACCTGGACGCCGTACTTCATCAGGTCGCTGACCAGCCAGAGATCGCCGGGCGAGGTGATGCTGTAGGGACGACCGTCGCTGGGCGTGACGCTCAGCACGTCGCCCTGGATGTCGACTTTCTGGATGCGCCCGGCCTTGGCCTCCTCCATGAACTGGGAGTAGGACACGGTGTCCTGCGGGCGGGTGCGGCCTTCGAACTGCTTGAAGACCGTAAACAGGACAAACGCGATCACCATCCAGACCGCGACTTTGGAGAACATATTGTTCAAGGTCGATCTCCTACTTGATTGCCGATCGGTCGACCTGCCGGGAAAACCCCGGCCCGATCGGACACACTAAGTCCGATTCTACTATTGTCAGCCGCCGGGACTCTTCAACCCCACCCCGACGAGAAAGGTCTCGGAGGATTTGTCCCGCGACGCCTTGGGCTTGCGTTCCACCACCCGGCGGAAAGTCTGCTTGAAACTCTGCACGATCTGGGAAAAGCCGCTGCCGTGGAAAGCCTTCACGATCAGCGCCCCGTCGGGCTTGAGGTGCGCCTGCGAGAACTCCCTCGCCAGATCGCACACGTGCTGGATACGCGCCGAATCCGCGGCACCGACTCCCGATAGATTGGGGGCCATGTCCGAAATCACAAGGTCCACCGGCTGGCTTCCCAGCAGGGCCTCGAGCTGGCGCAGCACCTCTTCCTCGCGGAAATCGCCCTGGATGAACTCCACCCCGGCCACCGGCTCCATGGGAAGCAGGTCCAGGGCAATGATCCGTCCCCGTATCGTACCCTGCGGGCCGGCCAGGCGCTCGCGGGCGACCTGGGACCAACTGCCGGGCGCCGAGCCGAGATCGATGACCACATCGCCCGGCTTCATGAGCTTCTCGGTTTCCAGGATCTCCGTCAGCTTGAAGGCGGCACGGGCACGGTATCCCTTCTGTTGCGCGAGCTTCACATAGGGATCGTTGATGTGCTGGTGCAACCAGTTCTTCGAAAACTTGTTTTTGGCCATATCTGCCCGGTCACCCGGGTCGGTATCGGTTCAAATCAATGCGGCATCGCCGCGCTATCCGGAGCATACTGCGGACTCGCCATCGCGCCGTCGGCCCGGCTCCCGTACAATCTCGACATGCCAGTCCTAGACATCAATTCGACACTGCGCAGCGCCCTCCGGGCCGCTGCCCATCCGCTCAAACCGGTCGTCCTCATCGGCGACAAAGGCCTGAGCGACGCCGTCCTGCAGGAAATCGACCGCAACCTCTCGGCGCACGGCCTGATCAAGGTCCGCGCCGGCGGCGAAGACCGCGCCACGCGGGACGAACTGCTCTACCAGATCTGCGGCGAGCTTTCGTGCGCGCCCGTCCATCATCTGGGCAAGGTCTTCATCCTGTACCGCCCGACCGAGCGCGATCCCGACGCGGCCGACCTGCTGGGCGCCCGCAAGCCCAAGTCGGACGTGTCCACGCTGGGTACCGGCGCGCGCAAGGCCAATGAAGCCCATCTGCCCAAGAAATCGGCAGTCGCCGGCAAGCCCGCGGCGCCTGCCCGGCCCCGAGGGGAGCGTCCGGCACGCGGCGAGCGCGACGACGGGCCGATGACCGCCCGCGAACGCTATCTGGGCACCGACAAGCGCCAGCGGCCCTCCATCCACGAGGAAACCGGCTCGCGCCGGGGCGCCGCGCGCACCACGCCGGCCCGCCGCCCCGCCGGCCTGGGCTCCACGCTGGGCGCGGCCCGCAAGACCGCATCGGGCAAGCCTGCCGCCAAGCGCGCGGGCAGCGCGCTGTCGCTGCGTGCCGGCGCCCGCAGCCGCCCGGCGGAAAGCGGTCAACGCACGACGGCCACCAGCCGCAAACCCAGAACCGCCACCAAGAAGTAAAGCACGCTCGACACCCCGTGCCAGGTCCCGAAATCCGCCCAGGCGGGTACGGCCTGGCCGGCGGCGATCAAGGCCCGTCCGTAATCCATCACGGGCCGGGTGCCGAAATACCCCAACCCCACTCCCACGGCCATGACCAGCACGGTGCGGCGCCCCGCCGCACCCAGCGGCAACCCGCGCCCCAGCCGGTCCAGCAGCAGCATCAACAGCACCACCACCAGCCCGCCATAGGCCAGCAAACGGAACAACGACCCCGCCGTCGCCGCCGCGCGCATGGGCTCGAGCTGCGAAAACAACAGCGGCACCACCAGAAGCCCGATCGTCCAAAGCGCCCCACACCACAGCGCCGCCAACAGCCGCACCACCGTAGCCATCAATCAGCCTCCAGGGCAACAACACATTCAAACAAAACCCACAGCCCTGCCCCAATCCCGGGATGCGGTGGATCCGGCTCCGCCGGTCCACCCGCATCGCCCCCTTGAGGGGGCGCCCGAAGGGCGTGGGGGTGGGCTTCCCTTCCGGTTCACCCGCATCGCCCCCTGGGGGGCGCGCGTCAGCGCTCAGGGGGTAACAGATCAGGGGGCCTAGATATACCGGACGTCCAATACTTCGTATTCCCGGATGCCCGACGGCGCCTGCACCTCGGCCACGTCGCCGACCGACTTGCCGATCAATGCCCGGGCGATGGGACTGGACACCGAGATGAGATTGGACCGGATGTCGGCCTCGTCGTCGCCGACCACCTGGTAGGTGACCCGCTCGCTGGACTCCAGGTCCTCCAGGTCGACCGTCGCCCCGAACACGATGCGGCCATCCGCATCGAGCTCCAGCGGGTCGATGATCTGCGCATTCGACAACTTGGCCTCGAGTTCCTGGATACGCCCTTCGATGAAGCCCTGTTTTTCCTTGGCGGCGTCGTATTCGGCGTTCTCGGACAGGTCTCCCTGGGCACGGGCATCGGCGATCGCGGTAATGACGGCGGGGCGCTCCACCGTCTTCAGGCGGTGCAGTTCCTGTTTCAGGCGCTCGGCCCCGCGCACGGTCAGCGGAATGGCAGCCATGTGTACTTCCTTTACGTCTGTTGGATTTCCCATCCCCGCGACAGCGCGAGCTGGCGCCTGCCGCGCCGGGAGCACGGCCAAGGATGGAGAAGTGAAAAATAAAACCCCGGCTCGATCAGGAACCGGGGCGATCCGTATGAATTGTCCGCAAACTTGCGCAAACGCGCAAGCCTCGGCCCCGCGGCCCACCCGCACAACCAAGGGTTAACACCTAGAAAATTACAGCACCGGCAGATACCGCATCCCCGGGAATATCGCCGCCGACCCGGGATATACCTTCGTATATCCCGGCTATCCGCCCTGTCGGCAATCCGCTCCCATCGGCATCTGGCCCCCGCCCTGGACCGGCTGGCACAATCCGATCCGGTTTTCCGCTCCCCTGGCGCCAGCCCCGGCCGGCCCGGCTCCCCTGAACACGAAGCATGGACCCCGCCCCGACAAGACCCGCCTCCGTTTCATTTCACCCCATCCGCCCCCTCGCCCCGGAGGACGCTTCTCGCCCGAACGCCTGAACACGCTCCGCGGCCCGCCCCAAGGAGCTTCTCTTGCTGTTCACCCCCAACCGCCGCCTCCGCGGCGACGCGCACGACCGCCGGCCGACGGCTCGCCACCTGCGCGCCTCCCTTGTCCTTGCCTGCGCAAGCATCGGCCTCGGCGCCTGCCACCCGGGCCCCGAAACAGCCGACGCCACGCCCCCCATGCTGGTCCGGGCCGGAGCACGGATCCAGGTCCCCGAGGGGTCCCCCCTGCGCGCGCAGCTGCGGACACGGGAGGCGCGGGCCATGATGGCGGCTCCCCGCATCTACGCCCCCGGCATCATCGAAGCCGTTCCCGACAAACTGGCGCGGATCTCGGCGCCCCTGTCCGGACGCATCCTTGCGCTACCCCGGGGATTGGGCGATGCGGTCAGGCAGGGCGATGTCCTGTTCACCCTCGATTCGGCGGAATTGAGCACGGCCCGGGGAGAGCTGGCGAAAACCCGCGTCGTCCTGCTCCAGGCCCGACGCGAACTCGACAGGCAGGCGCGACTGTTCGAGGCCGAGATCACGCCTCGCCGGGAATACGAACTGGCTCAATCGGCCTACGCCCAGGCCGAGTCCGATTCCCGCGTCGCCGCCGCCCGCCTGGCGCAACTCGGCGTGACCGGCCAGGGAAACGACCACGAATACGCCATGCGCTCGCCGATCTCCGGGCGCGTGGTCGAACTGCGCGGCGCGCCAGGCGTTTACTGGAATGACCTCAACGATCCCGTCATGACGGTCGCCGACCTGAGCATCGTCCACCTGTCCGCCGCCGTCTCCGAACGGGACATCGCCGCCGCGTTCCCGGGCCAGAAGGTGCGCATTTCGCTCCAGGCCTACCCGGAATCCGATATCGAGGGGACCGTGAAGTACGTCGGCGAGATGCTGGATCCCGATACGCGTACCGTGAAAGTGCGCATTGCCATCGACAACGCCGACGGCCGCCTCAAGCCCGGCATGTTCGCCCAGGTAGTCCTGGCCGGCCCGGCCCGGCGCGTCGTGACCGTTCCCGCGTCCGCCCTGCTGCAAGGCGGACTCTACACGCGGGTCTTCGTCGAACGGGCCCCGTTCGAATACGAGCCGCGGACCGTCACGGTGGGAGCGACGGAAGGGGGGAACGCGGAAATCCTGTCCGGCCTGGACGCGGGTGAACACGTCGTCGTCGAAAACGGGGTGGTGCTCAATGATTGAACGATTCATCACTCTGTGTTTCCAGCGCCGCGCGGTGGTCTGGATCATCTTCGCGCTGGTGGCGCTGTACGGCTGGCAATGCTGGCGCCAGCTTCCCATCGAGGCCTATCCCGACATCGCCGACGTCACCTCGCAGGTGGTCACCCAGGTACCCGGACTGGCCGCGGAGGAAATCGAACAGCAGATCACGATTCCGCTGGAGCGCGAGCTTCTGTCCACCCCCGGCCTGCAGGTGCTCCGCTCCAAGAGCACGTTCGGCCTGTCCCTGATCGTCGTCGTCTTCCGCGACGGCGTGGAAGGCTACTGGTCGCGCCAGCGCCTGCAGGAGCGCATAGACGGCATAGGCCTGCCCCACGGCGCGCGCCCCGAACTGGATCCGTACACGTCCCCCATCGGCGAGATCTACCGCTATACCCTGGAATCGCCCACGCGCGACTTGCGCGAACTCTCCGACCTGCAATTCTGGACGGTCATCCCGCGCCTGAAGCAAGTCCCCGGCATCGTCGACGTAGCCAACTTCGGCGGCCTGACCACCCAGTTCATGCTGGAGCTGGACCCCGCCCGGCTGGTCCAGTATGGACTCACGCTGCAGGCGGTCAAGGACGCGATCACGGCCAACAACGGCAGCGCCGGCGGCAGCCTGATGAATCGCGGGGAACAGGCCTACGTCATCCGCGGGGTCGGCCAGATCCAATCGCTCGACGACATGGGCCGCGTCGTCGTGGCCGAAAAAAACGGAACGCCCGTGCTGGTCAGGGATCTCGGCCGCCTGAGCCACGGCAACGTCGAGCGCCGCGGACTGCTGGGCAAGGACGACAACCCCGACTCCATCTCCGGCATCACGCTCCTGCTCAAGGGAGAACAGGCCGCGCAAGTCATCCAGGGCGTCCACGCGGCCGTGCGCGAACTCAACGAACGCCTGCTGCCGCGCGACGTCAGGGTCGTTCCCTACCTCGACCGATCGAACCTGATCGACGCGACCACCCGGACCGTGGGCAAGACCCTGCTCGAAGGCGTGGTGCTGGTCGGCCTGGTTCTCATGCTCGCGCTGGGCAGCCTGCGAGCCGCGCTGATCGTCGCGGCGACGATTCCGCTTTCCATGCTCGCCGCCTTCATTTTCATGCACCACCTGGCTATTCCGGCCAACCTGCTGTCGCTGGGCGCGATCGATTTCGGCATCCTGGTCGACGGCGCCGTGGTGTTGGTCGAGAACATCTTGCGCCGGCGCGAAGAACGGGAAGGACGGCCGCTGACCGCCGGCGACGCCATCGCCGCCACCCTGCAGGTGGCGCGCCCCATTTTCTTCGGCATGGCCGTCCTGGTGGTCGCCTATCTGCCGCTCTTCTCGCTGGAACGCATCGAGTACAAGCTGTTCTCGCCGATGGCGCTCGCGGTGGGCGCCGCGCTCATCGGCGCGCTGCTCGTGGCGATGGCCCTGATCCCCGGACTTGCCTTTCTCGCCCTGCGCAAACCACGCCGCACGGTGCGCAACCGGCCGCTGGAATGGCTGGCACGGCGCTACCGCGCGTTCCTGTCCCGCCGCCTGGACGGGCCGCGCTGGCCGCTCGCGGTCGCGGGCATCGCCCTGGCGGGCGTGGTCGCCCTGGGCGCCACGATAGGCCGGGATTTCCTGCCTTACCTGGACGAAGGCTCCATCTGGCTGCAAGTCACGATGCCTCCGGGCCTGACCCTGGAGAAGGCCGGCCGGATGGCCACCGAACTGCGCCGCGCCACGCTCGAATTCCCCGAGGTCTCCCACGTGGTGACCCAGACCGGCCGCAATGACGACGGCACGGACCCGTGGACTTTCTCCCACATCGAGGCCAGCGTCGGGCTCCATCCGTATTCCGCCTGGACGTCGGGCATGACCAAGCAGGCGCTCATCGCCAGGCTGGACGCCCGCTACAAGCAGATTCCCGGGATCAAGGTCGGCTTCATGCAACCCATGATAGATGGCGTGCAGGACAAGCTGGCCGGCGCCCACAGCGACCTGGTGGTCAAGATCTACGGCGACGATCTCGAAGAGCTGCGCCGTATCGGGCGCGCGGCCGTGGCCGTCCTGGAGCAGATCCCCGGGGCCGTCGACGTGGCGATCGACCAGGAACCCCCGCTTCCCAACCTGAAGATCGAAGTGGACCGGGCCGCTGCCGCGCGCTATGGCATCAACGTGGCCGACGTGAACGACCTGCTGGCCACCGGCATAGGCGGCGCCCCCATCGGCCAGGTGTATGTCGGCGAAAAACGCTATGACATCGCCGTGCGTTTTCCCGAGGCGGTGCGCAACGACCAGGGCGCCATCGCCGGGCTCATGCTGACCGCCGCCAACGGCGCCAGGATACCTCTCGCGCAACTGGCCTCGATCCGCACCGTGTCCGGCGAAAGCACGATCACGCGGGAGGGTTCGCGCCGCCACCTGACCGTCAAGCTCAACACCCGCGGCCGGGATCTTTCCGGTTTCCTGGCCGAAGCGCGCCCCGCCGTGGAAGACGCTGTCTCGTACGACCGCCACCGCTACCAGATCGAATGGGGCGGCCAGTTCGAGAACCTGAGCCGGGCCCAGGCCCGCCTCGCGCTCATCCTGCCCGCCACGCTGGCGCTGATGCTGGTGCTGCTGTTCGCCGAGTTCGGCAATTTCCGCCATCCCGCGCTGATACTTCTGGCCGTCCCGCTGGCCGCCCTGGGCGGCCTCGCGGCGCTCCACCTGCGCGGCATGACGCTGAACGTTTCCAGCGCGGTCGGTTTCATCGCCTTGTCCGGCGTGGCCGTGCTCAACGGCGTGCTGATGCTGGCACAGATCAACCGCCTGCGCCGCGAAGAAAGCTTGCCGCTGCGGCAAGCCGTCCTCGAAGGCGCCCACAGCAGGATGCGCCCCGTCCTGGTCACGGCGACGGTGGCGGCCTTCGGGCTGATGCCCGCCATGCTGTCCACGGGCCTGGGCAGCGACGTGCAACGGCCGCTGGCGACCGTGGTCGTGGGCGGCCTGGCAAGCGCCACCTTGCTGACGCTGGTACTGCTGCCCGCCCTCTATTACCTGACGGAACGCGGGTTCGAGGCCATCGCCCGGCGCACCTCGGCCACGCACGATACCCCCACCGCCATGCAGGACTCCCAACCATGAAAAAGACGCTCGCCATCACGGCCCTGCTGCTGGGGAACGCGGCGGCGGCCCAGGCGCCGGCCACCCCCGCCGCCCCGCCGCTGACCTTCCTCCAATACCTGGATGCGGTCGAAACATACAGCCTGGCGCTGGCCGCCCAACGGGAGTCCATCGCCGCCGCCCGGGCGGGCGTGTCGATCGCCGGCGTGCGGCCCGATCCGGTCCTGACGATGGGCATGGGGCCAAAGGAGTTCAGCAGCGAGGTTCGCCCCAAGCCCAGGCCGGGCAAGACCATAGGGGTGGAGTGGACGATAGAAACCGCCGGCAAGCGCGGCAAGCGCGTCCAGGCGGCGGAAAGCGACGTCCGGCTGGCCGAGGCCTCGGCCGAAGGCGTACGCCACCAGGCCTATGCCGACGCGGCTGCCGGCTTTGCCGAAGCATGCCGCGCGCGCGACGCCCTGGTCCGCCAGGAGGCCTCGCTCCAGGCGCTGTCGGACGTGGTCAAGGCAAACGAGACCCGCCTGCGGGCGGGCGACGTGGGTGGCCTGGAACTGCTGCAATCGCGCACCGAGCGGAACCAATTCGAAGCCAACGTGGTGCGCGCGCGCGCCCAGGCCGATGCCATGCGGATAAACCTCGCGCTGCCCCTGGGCCGCCCCTTCGACGCGCAGTTCAGGGGCCAGGGCCTGCAATGCGGATTCTCCGCCTATCAACCCGCCGGCCTGGCCACGCTCGTGGAGACCGCCATGCTCGAACGCGACGATGTCCGCATCGCGCTCGCCTCGCTCGAATCGGCCCGGGCCTCGGCGGAATTGCAGCGGGCCAACCGCTACGTCGATCCGGTCGTCGGCGTGAGCTACGGTTACCTGCCGCGCGGACGAGACGGTTTCGGTGCCGACGGCCAGCCCGTGGACGCCTCGCCGCGCTCCAATACCGTCTCGCTGTCGCTTTCCATCCCCCTTCCCTTCTCGCGCCTCCAGCGCGGCGAATTGAACCAGGCCGAAGCGTTGGTCACCAAAGCCATGCTCGATCTGCAGGATACGCGGCTGCGCGCGGCGGCGGAGATCCAGGCCGCCCACCTGCGGTTCATGGCTGCCCGGGATAACCTGGCGCGCTACCGCGACTCCGTGCTGGCCGATTCCCAGCGCGTGCTCGAAGGCATCCGCCTGTCCTACCGGAACGGCGCCGCTTCGCTGCTGGAATTGCTGGCCGCGCAGAAATCGGCGGACGATGCCTACCTGGACTATCTCCAGGCCCGGGCCGACCTGGCCGCCGCGACGGTCGAACTGCAATTGAGCGCCGGCCTGCGGCCGGTCCTGTAGCAGCGCCGCAACCGGTATCATCACCCCCAGGGCAACGCCGCGCATCTGTTCCAGGAAACCCGCCCATGCGTCTTCCGCTCGATTTCCGCCGCCTGGCCTGCCTGACGGGGCTGCTGGCCAGCATGGCGGCCATTTTCATCGCCGATACCATGACGGATTACGCCGTCGCCGCCTCGGCCCTCTACCTCGTCGTCATCCTGGCCGCGGCGCGGCTGCTCGACATCCGCGCCATCGCGCCCCTGACCGCCGGCTGCATCGCCCTGACGGTGCTCAGTTTCCACCTGACCCCTTTCGGCGAATACCGGGTAGGAGTCATCAATACCTGCATCAATATCGTCATGCTCGTCGTCACCGCCTACCTGGTGGCCCGCACCGAACGCGCCCGGTCCGCGCTTCAGGAGGCCCAGGCGCGCCTGACCCTGATCTCCCGCGTCACGAGCCTGGGCGAGTTGTCGGCCTCGCTCGCCCATGAGGTCAACCAACCGCTGGCGGCCATCGCCACCAGCGGCCACGCCTGCCTGCGCTGGCTGGACCAGGACCCTCCCAACCTCGATAAGGCCCGGCAGGCCGCCCAGCGCATCCTGGACGACGCCCGGCGGGCCGGCAGCATCGTCGACCGGATCCGCAGCCTGACCCGCGGCGAGCGGCCCGATCGGCACGCCTTCGACCTGAACGCCGCCATCCTCGAAATCGTCGCCCTGTCGCGCGACAAGCTGTCGCGCCATGCGATCACGCCGCTCTTCGGGCTGGGAGATGGACTGCCGCCCGCGCTGGCCGATCGCGTGCAGATCCAGCAGGTATTGATGAACCTCATGCTGAACGCCATCGAAGCCCTGCAAGGCCAGCCGCTCCCCAACCGCCAGATGCATCTGGATTCGAGCCTGGAAGGCGGCATGCTCGTCTTCGCCCTGGCCGACAACGGCGGCGGCTTTCCCGGAGGCGAAGACCCGGACCGCCTGTTCGAACCGTTCCACACCACCAAACAACGCGGCATGGGCCTGGGCCTCGCCATCAGCAAGACCATCATCGAAGCCAATGGCGGCAGGATCCGGGCCGAGACGAACCCGGCCGGCGGCGCCACCTTCCGGTTCACGCTGCCGGTGGCCGAGGAGGAGGCACGATGAACACCGCGGCATCCGCGCCCTCTTCCCAGGAACCCGTGGTCTACGTCGTCGACGATGATCATTCGGTACGCGCCGCGCTGGCCGACCTGCTCGCATCGGTCGGGCTGCGCGTCCGCGACTACGGCTCGACCGGCGAATTCCTGAGCCACGGCCTGGAGGACGCGCCGGGCTGCCTGGTCCTGGACATCCGCATGCCGGGACAGAGCGGCATGGATTTCCATCGGCAGATGGCGGAACGGGGCATCGACCTGCCCACCATCTTCATTACCGGTCACGGCGACATCGCCATGGGCGTCCAGGCGATGAAGAACGGCGCGATCGAATTCCTGACCAAGCCATTCCGCGAACAGGACCTGCTCGACGCCATCCACCACGGAATAGAGAAGGATCGCGCCCGGCGGCACGAACATGCCGGGCAGCGCGCGCTCGAACGCCGCTGGGCGTCGCTGACGCCGGGCGAGCAAGGCGTCGTCCGGCTGGTCGTGCGGGGCCTACTCAACAAGCAGATCGCCGCGCAGCTGCACCTCAGCGAAGTGACGGTCAAGGTCCGGCGGGCCCAGGCCATGCGCAAGATGGAAACCCGCACGCTGGCCGACCTGGTGCGGATGGCGCAGAAACTGGGCCTGTAACCCCGCGCGCCGCCACGTCCGGACAGCCCCGCGGCGGCGCCCCGTTCCGGCGCCACCGCGGGCGGCATGGGAAGGGGCGGATCGCCGCGCCGGAACGCTACGCCAACGAGCGGTGCAATTCCTGCAGCGAGTACACCTGCAGGCCCGCGCCCTGGCGCATGTACTGCATGCCCTCGACCGCCGCCCAGGCGCCCGCCACCGTCGTGTAGTAGGTGACGCGCGAAGCCAGCGCCGAGGTCCGGATGGCCCGCGAATCGGCGATCGCGTTGCGACGCTCTTCCACGGTGTTGATCACCAGCGCGATCTCGCCGTTCTTGACCATGTCGACGATGTTGGGCCGGCCTTCGGTGACCTTGTTGACGATCTTCACCGGGACGCCCGCGGCCTCGATGGCGGCCGCGGTGCCGCGCGTGGCGACCAGCGAGAAGCCCAGGCTGTGCAGCCCGCGCGCGACCGCGATGACCTTGCCCTTGTCTTCGTTCTTGACGCTGATGAAGGCGGTGCCGCTTTCGGGCAGGCGCACGCTGGCCGCCAGTTGCGACTTCACGAAAGCCTCGCCGAAACTGTCGCCCACGCCCATCACCTCGCCGGTGGACTTCATCTCGGGTCCGAGAATGGTGTCCACGCCCGGAAACTTGACGAACGGGAACACCGCTTCCTTGACGGAGAAGTACTTGGGCACGACCTCCTCGCCCAGGCCCTGGTCGTCGAGCGACCGGCCGGCCATGGCGCGCGCGCCGATCTTGGCCAGCGGCAGCGAGGTCGCTTTCGAGACGTACGGCGCGGTCCGCGAGGCGCGGGGATTCACTTCCAGCACATAGACGGTGCCTTGCTGGATCGCGAACTGCACGTTCATCAGGCCGACCACGTTCAACGCGCGGGCCATCAGGCCGGTCTGGCGCTTGATTTCTTCGATCAGCTCGGCCGACAACGAGTACGGCGGCAGGCAGCAAGCCGAGTCGCCCGAATGCACGCCGGCCTGCTCGATATGTTCCATCACGCCGCCGATGAAGACGCGCTTGCCGTCGGACAGGCAGTCCACGTCCACTTCGATGGCGTCGTTCAGGAAACGGTCCAGCAGCACGGGCGAGTCATTGCTGACCTTGACCGCTTCACGCATGTAGCGCTCGAGGTCCTTCTGCTCATGCACGATTTCCATCGCCCGCCCGCCCAGCACGTAGCTGGGGCGCACCACCAGCGGATAGCCGATGTCCTGGGCATGCGCCAGGGCTTCGGCCTCCGTGCGCGCGGTGCGGTTGGGCGGCTGGCGCAGGCCGAGCTTGTGCAGCAGCTTCTGGAAACGCTCGCGGTCTTCGGCGATGTCGATGGATTCCGGGCTGGTGCCGATGATGGGCACGCCGTTGGCTTCCAGCGCCTTGGCCAGCTTCAGCGGCGTCTGGCCGCCATACTGGACGATCATGCCGACCGGCTTTTCCTTGTCGACGATCTCGAGCACGTCTTCCAGCGTGAGCGGCTCGAAGTACAGCCGGTCGGAGGTGTCGTAGTCGGTCGAGACGGTTTCCGGGTTGCAATTGACCATGATGGTCTCGAACCCGTCCTCGCGCAGCGCCATGGCGGCGTGAACGCAGCAATAGTCGAACTCGATGCCCTGGCCGATGCGGTTCGGTCCGCCGCCCAGCACGATGATCTTCTTCTTGTCGGTGGGATTGGCCTCGCACTCTTCCTCGTAGGTCGAGTACATGTACGCCGTATGCGTGGCGAACTCGGCGGCGCAGGTATCGACGCGCTTGTAGACCGGACGCACGTCGTACTGGTGGCGCAGCTTGCGCACCTCGGTCTCGGTGGTGTCCAGCAGATAGGCCAGGCGGCGGTCGGAGAAGCCTTTGCGCTTCAACTTCCAGAAGGTGCTGCGGTCGAGATCGGCCAGCGTCTTCTTCTCGAGCGCCAGCTCGATGTCGACGATTTCCTTGATCTGCGCCAGGAACCACGGATCGATGTGGGTGAGCTGCTGCACTTCCTCGAGCGAGAAGCCCTGGGCAAAGGCATCGCCCACGAACCAGATGCGCTCGGGACCGGGCTCGCCCAGCTCGACTTCGATGCGCTCGCGGTCGGTGGTCTTCTGGTTCAGGCCGTCCACGCCCACTTCCAGGCCGCGCAGCGCCTTCTGGAACGACTCCTGGAAGGTCCGGCCGATGGCCATCACCTCGCCCACGGACTTCATTTGCGTGGTCAGGTGGGCGTCGGTCTGCGGGAATTTCTCGAACGCGAAGCGCGGCACCTTGGTGACCACGTAGTCGATGGTGGGCTCGAACGAGGCAGGCGTCGCGCCGCCCGTGATGTCGTTGCGCAGCTCGTCCAGCGTATAGCCGACCGCCAGCCGGGCCGCCACCTTGGCGATGGGGAAACCCGTGGCCTTCGAGGCCAGCGCCGACGACCGCGACACGCGCGGGTTCATCTCGATCACGATCATGCGGCCGTTGGCCGGATTGACCGCGAACTGCACGTTCGAACCGCCGGTGTCCACGCCGATCTCGCGCAGCACCGCGATCGAGGCGTTGCGCATCAGCTGGTATTCCTTGTCGGTCAGCGTCTGCGCCGGCGCGACCGTGATGGAGTCGCCGGTGTGGATACCCATGGGATCCAGGTTTTCGATGGAGCAGACGATGATGCAGTTGTCGGCCTTGTCGCGCACGACCTCCATCTCGAATTCCTTCCAGCCGACCAACGACTCCTCGATCAGCAGCTCGCTGGTGGGCGAGGCCTCCAGGCCGCGGCGGCAGATGGTCTCGAACTCCTCGGCGTTGTAGGCGATGCCGCCACCCGTGCCGCCCAGCGTGAAGCTGGGCCGGATCACGACCGGGAAACCGCTGGTGCCGGTCAGCTCGGCGATGCGGCGCTGCATCTCCCAGGCCTCGTCCATCGAGTGCGCGACACCCGACTTCGCCGATTCCAGGCCGATGCCCGTCATCGCGTCCTTGAATTTCTGGCGGTCCTCGGCCTTCTCGATCGCGTGAGCGTTGGCGCCGATCAACTCCACGCCGTACTTGGCCAGCACGCCGTGCTTGTCGAGGTCCAGCGCGCAGTTCAGCGCGGTCTGCCCGCCCATGGTGGGCAACAGCGCGTCAGGGCGCTCTTTTTCGATGATTTTCTCGACGACCTGCCAGGTGATGGGCTCGATGTACGTGACATCGGCCGTTTCCGGGTCCGTCATGATCGTGGCCGGATTGCTGTTGACCAGGATCACCTTGTAGCCCTCGGCCTTCAGCGCCTTGCAGGCCTGCGCGCCGGAGTAGTCGAATTCGCACGCCTGGCCGATGACGATCGGGCCGGCGCCGATGATGAGAATGCTTTGAATGTCTGTACGCTTGGGCATGACGCGGCTTAACCTTGTTGCTTGCTGTTTTGCATCAGCTGCACGAACTGATCGAACAGCACAACGATATCGTGGGGTCCCGGGCTGGCCTCGGGGTGGCCCTGGAAGCAGAACGCCGGCCGGTCGGTCAGTTCGAAGCCCTGCAGCGAGCCGTCGAACAGCGACACGTGCGTGACGCGCGTATTGGCCGGCAGGGTCTCGGGATCGACGGCGAAACCGTGGTTCTGGCTGGTGATGAAGACCCGGCCGCTGGCGACGTCCTTGACCGGATGATTGGCGCCGTGGTGGCCCAGCTTCATCTTCAACGTCTTGGCGTTCAACGCCAGGCCCATGATCTGGTGGCCCAGGCAGATGCCGAACACCGGCACCCGGCGCTCGAAGAAGGCGCGGGTCGCCTCGATGGCGTAGTCGCAGGGCTCGGGGTCGCCAGGGCCGTTGGACAGGAACACGCCGTCGGGATTCAGGGCCAGCACCTCGGCCGCCGGCGTCTGCGCCGGCACCAGGGTGACGCGGCAGCCGCGGTCCACCAGCAGGCGCAGGATATTCCACTTCACGCCGAAATCGTAGGCGACGACGTGGAAGCGGCCATCGCCCTGGGGGGCATGGCCGGCGCCCAGGCGCCAGATGCCTTCGGTCCACTCGCCGGCCTTGTCCACGGACACGACCTTGGCCAGGTCCAGGCCCGACATGCCGGGGAACTCGCGCGCCAGGCGCAGGGCTTCCTGCTCGTCGCTGCCGGCGTACACGCAGCCGTTCTGGGCGCCCTTGTCGCGCAGGATCCGGGTAAGCTTGCGGGTGTCGATGCCGGCGATGCCCACGACGTTCTGCTGGACGAGGTAGTCCGACAGCGAACGCTGCGAGCGGAAATTCGACACGACCAGCGAGTAGTCGCGCACGACCAGGCCCGCTACGTGGACCTTGGCGGCCTCGCGGTCCTCGTCGTTGATGCCGGTATTGCCGATGTGGGGATAGGTGAGCGTTACGATCTGGCGGCTGTAGCTGGGATCGGTAACGATCTCCTGGTACCCTGTGATGGCGGTATTGAACACGACCTCGCCCACTGCATGGCCAGGCGCCCCGATGGACGTGCCACGAAAGATCGTGCCGTCGGCAAGCGCCAGTATTGCGGGGGTAGTCTCGGGAAAGAGAGACGGCAACAAGAGAGAATCTCCGAATGGAGTCCTCCTCCCGAGGGTACGCCAACAGGCGCCGCAAGGTGTCGGGCGGCACAACCCGGTCAGCCATTCTTGCGCAGCTTCCTGCGCGGGCCTGGCGCGGTGCCTGCTCACCACTCGCCGCCGCCCTGCGGGCACCGAAAAACGGGCACGGGACGGCGAATCGTGTGGCGGCACCAGGCCTTCGACGGCTACGGCCGCAAAAGATGACTTTGCAGCACGCGGTTGTACGAATCAGCAGCGGGGATCGGGGTACGCGCTAAGGGGAGGACGTGAAATTTGAACGTCAAACCTTACAATTATAGCTTATAGAACCTGTTATTCGGAGGAACCGTGTCCAACCAGCTCGAAGCCCTGCGCCAGCATTCCGCCGTCGTCGCCGACACGGGCGACTTCGAGGCCATGCGGACGTTCCGTCCCACCGACGCCACGACCAACCCGTCCCTGATCCTGAAAGCGGTGCAGAAAAGCGAATACCGCCCCCTGCTGGACCGGGTGGCGCGGGACCATGCGGGCGCCTCCACGGCCGAACGGATGGACCGCCTGCTGGTGGCCTTCGGCCAAGCCATCCTGGACATCGTGCCGGGCCGGGTCTCCACCGAGGTGGACGCCCGCCTGTCCTTCGACACCCGCGCCACGATCGAGCGCGCCCGTGCCATCATGGCGCTGTACGCCGCCGCGGGCATCCCCCGGGAACGGGTGCTGATCAAGATCGCGTCGACCTGGGAAGGCATCCAGGCCGCGCGCGTGCTGCAAAGCGAGGGAGTGCGCTGCAACATGACCCTGCTGTTCTCGCTGGAGCAGGCCGTCGCCTGCGCCGAGGCGCAGGCACAACTGATTTCGCCCTTCGTCGGCCGCATCTACGACTGGCACAAGAAAAACCAGGGCGCGGCCTGGGACGAAGCGGCCCATGCCGGTGGCGCCGACCCGGGGGTGCAGTCGGTCGCACGCGTTTACCATTATTTTAAGTCCCGGGACATTTCAACTGAGATCATGGGCGCCAGTTTCCGCAATATCGGCCAAATCCTCGCCCTGGCAGGCTGCGACCTCCTGACGATCAGTCCGGAACTACTTGCCTCCCTGCAGTCAACGGGGGGTGATGCCCCGCGCAGGCTCATGCCCGACGCGGCAACGCCGCCGGCCCCGATCGACACGAGCGAAGCCGCTTTCCGCTTCCAGCTCAACGAAGACGCGATGGCGACCGAGAAACTGGCCGAAGGAATCCGGGTGTTCGTTGCCGATGCCAGAAAACTAGATCAATTGATCGTCGGGCAAAATACCCGCTAGTATCCCGCCCTTCCATCTCCAGGCAAGAATACTCAGGCACCGTGAATCCGACCCCTGACACCTCGACGCTCCTTACCCTCCAGCAAATCGCCGCCATGCTGCGTGCGCGGCAAAGGCAGATCCTCGCCATCACCCTGGCCTTCCTGCTGCTGGGCATGGGCGTCACCCTGCTGCTGCCAACGGTGTGGACCGCCTCTTCCGACTTGTATATCGACTACAAGGAAAATGACCCGATCAGCGGCCGCGGCCTGTCCGCGATGCTCGACGACAGTTATATGCAAACGCAGATCGACATGATTCGCAGTCATGTCGTGGCCGAGGAAGTCATCCGCGCCCAGGGCCTGGACGAAACGGTCCAATACCGCGAACAGGCACAGAAACACGGAGTGGCCCGCGCCAAGGACCAGCTCGTCGAGCGGCTCGTACGCAACACCCAGGTCGAAAAAGCCCGGAACAGCCGTGTTCTTTCCGTTTCCTACGACGCCCCGAGCGCCGACGAGGCACAACGGATGACGAATGCCGTCGTGCGCGCCTATGTCGATGTCACCCTGCGCGTCGCCTCATCGTCGGCGCGGTCGCTGCGCGAGCAATACAGCGCCCAGCTCGACACCCTGCGTGCCGAAGCCGATACGATCCAGGAAAAACTGACGCAATACCGGCAGCAGACGGGACTGATCGGCGACACCGAGAACACTGACCGCGATGCCCAGTTGCTCGATCAGTTGACCAACGCCCTGAGCGTGGTCCAGACCCGCCGCCTCGAAGCCCAGACCCGGTTTGCTTCCTTGCAAGGCTCGGTCCGGGCGGGCACCCCTGTCGAGCAGCTTCCGATCACGTCGCAGATCACCCCGCTCAACGACATGCGCAGCCGCCTGAACGAAATCGACCGCCGCCTCAACGAAATCCGGCCGACGCTCGGAAGCCGGCATCCCACCCTGCTGGGACTGGAGGCCGAGCGCCGCGAGCTTCAGCAGCGGATCCAAACCGCCGCACGCCTGGCATACCAGAGCACAGGCGCGGAGGCGGACCAGCTTGCGGCACAGGAGCGCGACCTGCAACGCCAGATCGAACAACAGCGAAGCAAGGTTCTCGAACAACTGCAATATCGTGACCGCATTGCCTCCTATCAACGCCAGCAAGCCAGCGTCGAGCAGGTCTACCGCTCGGCGCTGCAAAAGTACGACGGCCTGCTCATGGCCAGCAACATCACCGCGCCCAATCTGGCCGTGCTCCGGGAGGCCGCGCTCCCGACCTCGCCGTCGCGTCCGCGGCTCGCTTCCAACCTCGTCGCCAGCCTGCTCGCGGGCCTGTTTATCGCCTTGAGCTTCGCGTTCCTGCAGGAACTGCGCCACCGCAAGGTTCGCTGCCTGGACGATCTGCGCCGCTCCATTCCGGATCCGCTTCTGGGTCAAATCGGCACCCATCAGGGCAAGGAACGCGTATGACCCCCTACGTTTCGACGCTTCCGCTCTCCCAGGAAACCATGGGCGAGGTCCTGATCCGAACAGGCCGCCTGAACGAAGAGCAGGTCGGCCGCATCATCGGCCTGCAGTCCACCGCAAACATCCGCTTCGGCGAAGCCGCCATCCAGTTGGGGCTCTTGTCCGAACGCGAAGTGCAGGACATCCTGGCAAACCAGTTCAACTACGCCCGATCGCAGGCCGACGGGTCCACACTCTTCGCGCACCTCGCTATCGCCCGCTCGCCGTATGGCAAGGAAGCGGAGGCCATCCGGCAGATCCGCGCCGGGATCGCCGCGCAGATTCCCTCCAGCGCGCTCTCCTATGCGTTCACCGTCGTGAGCCCCGAGCAGGGCGAGGGCAAGAGCTATCTGGCCGCCAGCCTGGCCGTCGCCTTTTCCCAAGCCGGCAAGCGGACCCTGCTGGTCAACGGGAACCTGCGGGAATCGGGCCAGACCGGACTGCTGGCGTCCGGGCAACGGGCCCAGACAGGCCTGTCGACCATCCTGGCGGGCCGCTCTCCGGCCATCCTGGATGCCCCGCTACCCGATTTCCCCGCGCTGACGGTGCTCGATGCCGGCCCGCTGCCTCCCAACCCGACCGAACTCTTGCTCGAACCCGCGCTCAAGCACCTGCTGAAAGCGTTCTCGGACCGATTCGAACTGTTCGTCATCGACTCGCCGGCCGCCAACCGGTATTCCGACGCCCAGATCATCGCGCGGCAAACGGATGGCTACGTATCGGTCGTCCGGCGCGACCTGACCTCGCTCGACGCCCTGCAGGCCATGCGCGGCGAACTCGCGCACACGGGCGCCCAAGCGCTGGGCTCGATCTACAACGCCTCCCCCAATGCCCCGGCCAACCGGCCCCGGCGCCTGTTCTCACGCCGCACGGTTTCCTGAGGCCGACCGCAGTGCCCCGCAAGCGTCTTCTCCTCAGCCTGGCGACCTCCATGATCGACCAGGCCTGGCTCAGCGCATTGAACCTCGCCCTTGGCCTGGTCCTGATCCGTCTGGCGACCAAGGAGACCTATGGCATCTACGCCCAACTCTACGTCGGTGCGCTGTTCGTCGTGTCGGTGAGCGACTCGCTCATCATCAATCCACTGACGACCAGGCTCAATAACGGGAACCTCGCCAACCGCCTCCCCATGATCGGCGCGTCGTCCTCGCTGCAAGGCCGGCTGGCCCTGGCGTTGTCGGCACTGGCCGGGCTGGGCGCCCTGGCGATAGGCATCTCCCACCAGCAAGCCGATGCACTGGCGACCGGCCTGGCATTCGGCGCGTATGTCTATGCCAACGCCTTGCGGGAATTCCGGCGAGGACTGCTATTCCTGGACCATCGGCCGGACCTGGTGCTGAAAGCGGATCTGCGCTATGGCCTCGCCCTGATCATCCTGATCACGGCCACCGTCCTGACCGGCCACCTCACCCTGCCCGTCGTCATGACCGCGCTCACGCTGGCGTGCATCGCGGCCCAGGTGGGGCAACGCCGCCTTCCCGCCCCCCCCCTGGGCGATGCACGCCGCACCCTTTTCCTGGACATCTGGAAGCGCGGCCGCCTGGGACTGGCTGGCGCCCTCGCCTCCTGGGTGGTCAACTACAGCTACCTCTACGCGGCCGCCCTATGGCTCGGCGTCGCCGCCACGGCCGAGTTGAACGCATCGCGCCTCCTGCTGATGCCCATCATGCTGGGGGTCGTCGCCTGGCAACGCATTGCCTTGCCCTTGTTCAGCCGGCAACACGCCAACCACGACCACTCGGCCACGCGCAAGCTGGCACTGGGATCGATGTTGTCCATGCTGGTCGGCATCGGCTGCTATGTCAGCCTCCTGTCGCTGGGGCTGCCCTGGCTGACCGCCCATGTGCTCGGCCCCCACTACGCGGGCCTCGAACATCTCGTGCTGGGATGGGCGTGTTATTTCGCGTCATTCACGCTCCGCTCGATCTGCACGACGCTGCTGATCAGTACAGACAACTATCTGCCGTTGCTGCACACTTCGCTGGCGGGCCTGGCCATCATGCTGGTCACGCTTTCCGTGAGCCTGCCCAGCCTGGGCATGGCGGGCGCGATTTTCTCGGTAACCTTGGTGGAAATACTTGGCGCCGCCTATCTCGGAGCCGTTTATCTCGGACGCCATCGGCAGCACACCGGAACATGACATCCATGGACATCAGCCTCTGCCTTTGCACATTCAGGCGCCCCGCCTTGCTCGACACCCTTCTCGCCGACCTGGCGAGACAGGACCGCCTTGGACTGACCTGCGAACTCATCGTCGTCGACAACGACCCCCAACAATCGGCCGCCTCGGTCCTGGATACCTGGCGCGCGACGTTTCCGTTCGAACTGCGCCCCCTGCATGTTCCTGAACCCAATATCGCGCTGGCCCGCAATGCGGCCGTGCAGGCAGCGCGAGGGGAATTCATCGTTTTCATCGATGATGACGAACAGCCGTCGGATGCCTGGCTGGCGCAGTTGATCCAGACTCAACGCAGCTCCCAGGCCGATGTCGTGATCGGCCCGGTCGAGGGCCGGCTCCCGCCGGACGCGCCCGACTGGATGGCCCGGGGAGGATTCTTCGCCGCGCCCTCGATGCCCACCGGTACCCGCCTGCGATATACGCAGGCCTATTCCGGCAATTGCCTGCTGCGCGCGGCGATGCTGGCGCGGCTCAAGGGGCCGTTCGATCCTGCCTTTGGCGTCACCGGCGGCTCGGACACCATGCTGTTCCGGGACGCGGAGCTTGCGGGCGCGACGATCATCTGGAGCGAAGAAGCCCGCGTCAGCGAGGAAGTCCCCCCCAGCCGCGCCAACCTGCGATGGATCCTGCGCCGGGGCTATCGTGGCGGACAAAGCTTCATCCGCTCCGACCTCGCGCGGCGCCGGGGATGGGACCGCGCAGGCCGAACCCTCTGGCTCGGCCTGCGCGCCACGGCGCAACTGCTCATCGCGGGCGCGCTCGCCTTGGCCTGCCTGCCCTTCTCCAAGGCGCGCGGCATCCGCTGGCTGCGCACGGCATGCGCGCAACTGGGCAAGCTGGGAGCGCTGGCGGGCCACAGGTATCTCGAATACGCGGTGTGAGGAATCCGCCCCCGATGCATGCCTCGCCCCGCCCCTACGCCACCGCCATCGTTCCCCCCTGGGAAAAGGGGCTGCTCGCGGCCTTCATCGTCGTCAGCCTGGCCTTTCCATTCATACGGACCATCGACTTCCTAGCGAACAACACGCTGGCCGATGCCAGCTTCTCCGAGGGCTCGATCTGGCTGCAGGCCGTGTTCGGCCCGCTGTTCCTTCTGGCGGCCATACAGGCCTGGCATCATGGCCGCTGGACCTTCCGTGTGCTGCGAACGGCCAATCCTTTCCTGCTGGCCGTGATCGCCTGGGCGGCGCTGACGGTCTTGTGGTCTCCCTATCCGGAAGTCACCGTCAAGCGCTCGATCCAGCAAATGGGCTTGGTGCTGATCGGCCTCTCGCTGACACTGCCGTTCGTGTCCCACGATTTTTTTGCGCGCGTTCTCCACCGGGCGCTCATCGCCCTCTTGATCGTCTCGTTCATTGTCGTCCTGCTGTTTCCGTCGGTTGGAATCGACCGGCTGCGCGAAGGCGGCTGGCACGGCATCCTCTGGCACAAGAATACGCTGGGCGTCGTCGCCTGCTTTGCCACCGTGCTCGGCGTCTATCGCATCGCGCGGAACGACGGAGACCGGCGAGGCCAGCTTGCCCTTCTGGTATTCGCGCTGTTCATGCTCGTCATGTCGCGCAGTTCGACGGCATTGCTGTCCGGCCTGCTTGGCAGCGGCTTTTTCCTGTTCCTGCGCAAGCCCTATCTCGGCGGGCGGTATGCCTTGCCCCAGATCGGGCTGGTTTTGGGCATCGCAGTTGCGTTGGTCCTGCTGCTCGCGTTCCTGGCGCTGGGCCGCCTGCCCGGCTGGGACGACCTGGCCGCCCCCCTGCTTTCCCTCCTCAACAAAAGCCCGGACCTGACCGGCCGGACCGAGCTCTGGGTGCTCGTACAGCAGGAAATCGCGCGCCACCCCATCCAAGGCATTGGGTACGGTGCCTTCTGGCTGAACATCGGCAGTCCCTCGCAGTACGTGATCGATGCTCTGAACTGGATTCCCCTGCAGGCCCACAACGGCTATATCGATCTGCTCAACGAACTGGGGTGGATCGGCGTATGCCTGTTCGCGGCGATGCTGCTCTGGCATCTTGCGAGCCTGATCCAGCTGGGGCGCCACGACCGCGACCTCGCCGCCTTGCACGGAGCCTTTTTCCTGCTGATCCTGGTCTCGAACCTGTCCGAGTCGCAGTTCTTCAGCGGCGTACTGTTCCAGAACTGTCTCCTCATCTATTCGTCGCTCTTGCTGTCCGCGCACAATCGGGTGCGGGACGCGATGCCGGGCGCGCCGCGGGGAGCAGGCTGATGCCCCGCCTCTTCTTCGCTCGCTCGCTGCTTTCCCTGGGGTTGCTGCTGGCGGGAGCGACGCACGGCACCGATGCGCCCCCACCGGCGCTCTACCCCTTTGCCATCGACGAGAACGCGCTGGGCGGCGCTCCCGACCAATCCGCGCTCAATGCGCCGTTGGATGCGCAAGCCCGCCTGTCCGCACGCAACGGCCACTTCTATCGCGCCGGCCCGGACGGACGCTGGAACACGGACGATGACGAACGCGTCCGCCTGTTCGGCATCAATCTGAGTTTCGGCGCCAATTTCCCGAGAGCGGAAGAAGCGCCGAGACTGGCGCGGAGGCTTCGAAAACTGGGTTTCAATGCCGTGCGGCTCCACCACCTGGATACATCGCCCGGCACGTCGACCGATGCACCGGCGAGCCTGCTGACGCCCGGCCCCTACCCCACGTTCAACGAAGCAGCGGTCGAGCGCTTGCGCAACCTCATTCGAGCCTTCTCCCGGGAAGGCATCTACGTGAACCTGAACCTGCACGTAGGGTATCGCTTCCGCCCCGACGCGGATGCCGTGCCGGCCTACGAAGCGGATCGGATGAAACGGCCCATCGCCAGTCCCATCGTGGTCTACCATCCCCGCATGGTCGCGCTGCAAGAGAAATTCGCCGAAGAGGCCATCGACCGGCTGGGCCTGCGCGACAATCCCGCGCTGGGAATGGTCGAGATCAACAATGAATCCTCGCTGCTGGCGGCCTGGCAACGCAACGAATGGCGGGACGCAGTACCCGCGGCGTACCGCGATATCCTGCTGGAGGCCTGGCGCGACTGGGTCTCCCGGCAGTACGGCTCGGCCCAGGCCGCGTGCGCGGCGTGGCAGGACTGCACCAACCGCGCCGGCCCGCTCGAGCTGCCTTCACCCGCCGACGCACAGCGAACCTCCACCGCCTTCGATGCCTTGTTCCAGAAGGTCGAGCGCCGCGCTCGTGCGCTGATCAGCGATCCGGCGCCGGCGCCGGCCGTCAAGCCTCCCGCCCGGCGCATACTTGATTTCGTCCAGTTCCTCGCAGACCAGGACCGCCGGTATCTGGACCGGATGCGCCAGGCGGTACGCCGCAGCGCCGGCTTCGACGTGCCCGTGACAGGCACCCAGGTCGGCTATGGCGGGCTGTTGAACCTGACGTCGCATGAAGGCATGGACTATCTGGACGATCATTTCTACGTAGACCATCCAGACTTCGTCCAGGGCAGCGGCAACATCCGCAACTGGCGCATCTGGAACGTATCGCTGACCGGCAAGCACATGGACATGCTGCGTCTGTCGTCATTCAGGCGGCAGGCAGGCAAACCCTTCGTCGTCAGCGAGTTCAATCATCCCTTTCCCAGCGGACCGGCGGGAGAAATCGTCCCCCTGGTTGCCGCCTACGCCTCGCTTCAGGATTGGGATGGGCTGTTTTTCTTCGATTATGGGGAAAACCCCAGCGGCAGCCAGGCCCCCTCCAATTTCGGGCTGAGCGGCGATTGGGGCAAATTCGTCAATGTCGGTCAAAGCGCGCGACTGTTCCGGGAGAACTGGCTCCCGTCGCCCGCCGCATCCTTGACGCTGCCCATGCCCGTGGCGCTGCAGGCCCTCCTTACCGCGCGTGGCCTGGCGCCGGATGGCACCGACCGCACCGATGGCTACCTGGCCGGCTTGTACGGGCTATCCACCGCGGACATCTGGCAGCGCCGGATCGCGGTGTCGCCGGGTCTCACGTCTCTCCTGGCGACAGCGCCGGACAACGCCGCCCCCGCTGCCGCGGACTACGATCCCAAACGCAAGGTGCTCACGCTCCGCGCCCCCCGCCTGCTGGGCTACTACGGCCCGACGGACGAACGAAGCGCCGAAGCGGGCGGCCTGCGGGTCGCCCACGCGCCACCGGCATCCGCCTTTGCCGCTGCCGTCACGCTCAGCACCCTGGACAACGAGGCGGTCGCCTCCGCACGCGGGTTGTTGCTGACCTTGGGCACCGCCACGGTCGGAACCCAGCCGGGCTCCATACCGGCTCGCCCCAAGGCGCAGGTTCGCCACCCCAGCGGCTCGGACTCATGGACGCTGGAACCCGACCCGCAGTCCCCCGGCTCCGTGTCGGGATCACGCAACGCCCAGCCGCCTGCGTGGCTTGCCGCCCATCGTATGCAGGTCAGTTGGCCGTCGAAGGCCAGCCGGATCGAGATATTCCCGCTGGACGGCGAAGGCCGGCGCACCCCTGCACTGCCACCCGCGCGTGTCCGCGTCGAAGGCGGACGGGCGATCGTCGACCTGCAATACACAGCCGCTGAAACGGCGCCCTGGTACGAAGTCGTCGCCACCCCATAGCCGCGCCAATTTTTCCGGTAGTGCTTCCATGACCGCTCTCCTTTCCCTCTCGCTGTTCTCGCTGGCGATCCTGCTCGCCCTACCCTGCGCCTATCTGGCGCTGCTCACGCTCTGCTCGGCGCGGCTGCGGATACCCCGGCCCACGAACAGGAATCTGCGCTTCGACGTATTCGTTCCCGCACACAACGAGGCCCAGGTCATCGCGCGCACCGTCGCCAGCCTGCGCCAGCTCGACTGGCCCGGCTACCGCATCGTCGTGATTGCCGACAATTGCAGCGACGATACCGCCGCGGTCGCGCGCCAGGCCGGCGCGGACGTCATCGAACGCCAGGACGCCACGCGGCGTGGGAAGGGCTACGCCCTTGCCTTCGGTTTCTCCCAGATGTCGCTCAGCGGGGCGGACGCCGCGGTCGTCGTCGACGCCGACACCGTCGTCTCCCCCAATCTGCTCGCGGCCTTTGCGGCCCGCATCGAAACCGGCGCCCAGGCCTTGCAAGCCAACTATGGCGTGCTGAACCCTGACGACTCATGGCGTACCCGTATCGTGACCATTGCCTATGGCGCATTCCACGCCGTGCGTTCCCGCAGCCGGGAACGGCTGGGACTGTCGTGCGGGCTGCGCGGAAACGGCATCTGCCTGACACGCGCATTGCTGGACGAGCACCCGTTCAACGTGT
Source organism: Pigmentiphaga sp. MLSB6-MA01 (assembly GCF_058793475.1). Lineage (NCBI taxonomy): Bacteria > Pseudomonadati > Pseudomonadota > Betaproteobacteria > Burkholderiales > Alcaligenaceae > Pigmentiphaga > Pigmentiphaga sp. MLSB6-MA01. The sequence continues at coordinate 269,201 of NZ_JBXAFV010000008.1, forward strand.
ACTCAATGGCGGAAGACCTGGAATACGGGGTCAGGCTGGGGCTGGCCGGCATCCGTGTGCACTATGTGGACGAAGCCAGCGCCGATGCGGAACTGGTCAGTGCCGAGCGCAGTGCCCGCTCGCAGCGCCAGCGCTGGGAAAGTGGACGCTACGCAGTGGCAAAACGGTACGCCGGCCCGCTATTGCGGCGCGCCATCGCGCGCCGGGATCCCTGCGCGCTCGAACTGGCGCTGGATCTCCTCACGCCACCCATCGGCTACCTCGGCGCGGGAGCAGTGATCCTGGCCGCGCTGGCCGGCGCGGGTATCGCCCTGGGCCTGTCCGCGAATTGGCTGCTCGTGGCCATCCTGTTTGTCGCCATCCTCGCCGCGCATGTCCTGCGCGGGTGGCAACTGTGTCCGTTGGGTGGGCGCGCGCTCCTGTCCCTGGCCTATGCCCCTCTTTTCGTCATCTGGAAAATCATCACCCTGATCCGGCAGCGCGGCAACCGCGACTGGATCCGGACCGATCGAGACAAGCCATGACGCCCGCCCGCCGCCGAGTCTCAACCGAGGAGCATGCCACGCAAACGGGTTCCGGCGCTTTCTACGTAGCGCCATGACAGATGTGCGGCGGTCCAGGATCCCGCGGCCATGACGGCCATCCTTGCCCACAGCGGACTGCCGCCCATCCAGGCATCGACCATCACAAAAACCAGCCAGTGATACAGATACAGCGAATAGCTGATACGGCCGATGTACGTCATCGGCGCGGACGACAGAAACCGGGTTAATACTCCACGGCCGAACACCAGGTAGGCGAACATACAGGCCAGCGCCACCCCCTGGACCGAATATCGAATGACCTCGCGAAAGAAGGCATCCCGATAGATCAGGGTGAACAGCAGCAGGCTGAAGCCCACGAAGAAAGGCACGGGACCAGCCAGCCGGCCGATCAACCCGGGACGGGCGTGGGCCAGCAAGGCAAAGATGGCGCCATAGAGAATGGAGTCCACCCGGGTGTCGGTTCCCATGTACAGGCGCCGCGATACCAGGATGTCGGGTCCGTTGAGGGCGACAAGCGCGAAGCGCCACAGCAGCACCGCGCCGATCAGCGCGAGGACGGTGCGCGCCAGCCATGCCCCGCGGGGGGCCAGCATCACGAACAACCAGGGAAAGACAAGATAGTAGTGCTCCTCCACCGCCAACGACCACGTGATCGAGAATGGCGAGATGAGGGTCCCGTCCATGAAATGGCCGCCGATGGTCCAGTAGTTGCTGAAATAGAACAGGGCGGCGGCAAGATCGAGCAGCGGGACACGGCCTTCGACGCACGCCAGGACGATGCTGCCGATCAGCACGAAGACGCACAACGCCGGCATCAGCCTCAGGAAGCGACGCACGTAGAACGCGCGAATGTCGAGCGTTCCCGTTGCGCCGTACTCGCGCAGCATGAGGCGGGTAATGATGTAGCCGCTGATGAAAAAAAAGACCGTCACGCCCAGCCCACCCGGAACCAAATGCCCCAACCAGGCATGGGACAGCCAGACCAACAAAATCGAGCCTGCCCTCAAGCCATCCAGGGCGGGAATGTAGTGCGACGAAGGGGACATGGGATCCTGGTAAGAAACACCGACGGGAAAAGGCGTCCAGCAATGCCGGAGCAAGTTTACCGCCCCGGGATGCCGGGCAGGCCGGACGCCGGAGATCGACGAAAATCGCGTACCATCCGGCAAGTCGATATAGACCGGAAAAATAACTATGTGCGGCATATTGGGAGGTTGGTGGCAACGTTCGCCCTCGAGGCTGGACGATATCCTGGGGCAAGCGGTCCGCTCCCTGCACCATCGGGGCCCCGACGACTGCGGCCTGAATCTGGATGCCGTCGCGGGTGGCAGCCTGGCGCTGGGCCATACCCGGCTGTCCATCCTGGACCTGTCGCCGGCGGGCCATCAGCCGCGCATCTCCGGCAATGGCCGGTACGTCCTGTCTTTCAATGGCGAAATCTACAACTACCGAGAGTTGCGCCAGGAGTTGGCTCAGCAGGGCCACGCCTTCTCCACCGACACCGACACCGAGGTGCTGCTGACGGCCTGGGAAGCCTGGGGGACGGCGGCGCTGCCGCGGCTCACCGGCATGTTCGCCTTCGCGGTGTTCGATCGCCAGGCCGCCCTGCTGACCCTGGCCGTCGACCCGTTCGCCATCAAGCCGCTTTTCTGGCGCCATGATCCCGAACGCCTGCTCTTCGCCTCGGAACAACGCGCCCTGCGCGTGCTGGCCGACGAACCCGCACGCCTCGACTGGCAAAGCGCCAGCGACTATCTGGTCCACGGCGTGTACGACAACGCCGACACGACCTTCGTCGCAGGCGTCAACCGTCTGCCCGCGGGACATCTGTTGCAATGGCGGCCCGGCTCCGGCCACGCCCCCTCCGTCTCCACCTGGTGGTCCCCCCCGGTTGCGCCCGCCGCCGCGCTGTCCTTCGACGATGCGGTCGACCGAGTCCGGGAGGCATTCCTCGACAATATCCGCCTGCACCTCCGCAGCGACGTCCCGGTCGGCGCGGCGCTGTCCGGCGGGATCGATTCGTCGGCGATCGTGTGCGGGATGCGTTTCATCGAGCCCGACCTGCCCATACATACCGTGGGCTTCATCGCCGGCGATTCGCCAAAATCCGAAGCCCGCTGGATGGAGCTCGTCAATACGCACGTTGGTGCCAACGTGCACACGGTTACCCCTCACCCCCAGGATCTGTCAAGGGATCTCGATGATCTGATCCGAGCCCAGGGCGAACCCTTCGGCAGCACCAGCATCTATGCCCAGTACCGCGTCTTTCGCGCGGCCCGGGAACACGGCTTGACCGTCATGCTCGAAGGACAGGGAGCCGACGAACTCCTGGCCGGATACCAGGGGTATCCCGCCTATCGGCTGATGAGCCTGCTGGAAACGGGCAGGTTCGGAGATGCGCTGAGCTTCTTCCGACGCTGGAAAACCTGGCCGGGCCGCGATGGCATGCACCTGCTCCGGCATACCGCTTCGCTTTGGATGGGCGACCGCACCTATCATGCGCTCCGTGCCCGCATCGGCAAGACCGTTGCCCCCCCCTGGCTGCGCAACGCCCTGCTCGACGAGGCGGGCATTCGATCCGACTACCCCCGCATCGTCCCCGGCTCCGCTCCCCCCGGCCGCAGGGTGATCCAGCAATTGGGCACGGAAATCTCCCGTCGCGGCCTGCCCGCGCTGCTGCGGCAGGGGGACCGCAACGCCATGCGGTTCTCCATCGAGAACCGCGTTCCCTTCCTGACGGGCGGCTTCGCGGAACTGCTGCTGTCCTTGCCCGAGGACTACCTCGTTTCGCCCCAGGGCGAGACCAAACACGTCCTGCGGGTCGCGTTGCGTGGAATCGTGCCCGAAGCCATCCTGACCCGACGGGACAAGATCGGCTTCGAAACCCCCGAGCAGAACTGGCTGCGCGACATCCTGCCCCAGGTCAGGACGTGGATAGGCGAGGCGGACAGGATTCCATTCTTCAATACGCCAGCCCTGCAGGCCGATCTCGAACGGATCATGAGCGGCAAGACCCCCTTCAGTTGGCAGGTGTGGCGCTGGATCAACTTCATCCGCTGGTTCCTGATCGAAGACATACGCGCCTAGGCCGCCACGGCATCAAGCCGCCGCGGCCCGCCTCAACCCCTCGTCCAGCGGCGTCCAGCGGACGCCCAGCCCATGCGTGGCCTTCGAGACGTCGAGCCTGATGTCCTGGCCCCACAGGCGCAGCAGCGAGGGCGGGATCGGCGGCGGCACGCCCCCTCGCCTCCCCAGGCGGGCCGCCACGATCTCCAGCACCTTCAGCGGCGGCGCCAGCAGGCGGGTCTCCATGCGCATGCGCCAACCCGGGATGCGGGGCACCGGTACCGCTCCGAGCCGCTCGCCGAATGCCATGAAGTAGTCATTCCATCTCGGCGCATCCGGCATCGCCAGGTTGAAGGCCCGCGAAGCCGCATCCCGCGGCCTCCGCAGCGCGGCCTCGATGGCGGCGGTCACATCGTCGACGAAGACCAGATTGCTGCAACCGTCCCCCATCGCCCCCAGGTCCCCCAGGCGGCGTGCCACGAGAAGGCGGGCAATCCGCTCCGTCCATTGTGGACTCTTCGGTCCGAAGATGCAGCCGGGACGCAGCACAACGGCATCCTCCACGCCAGCCAGCGTGTTCTCGGCGGCGACCTTCGCCTGCCCATAATCTCCCTCACCGGACAACGGCCAGGCCTCGTCGACCAGGCCGACCGCGTCGCCGTATACGGCCATGGAACTGAGGAATACCAGCCGGGGAGGCGCCTGAGTCGCCGCCAGCGCGCGGGCCAGCGCCTCGGCATGCGCCACCATCACGCTCGCCGGGCCCGCCACGCAGCTCACCACGCCGTCGACATCGCGCAGCGCAGCCCCGAGCGCCGTCGCGTCAGTCGCCTCGCACAGGACGGTCGGAACATCGCCGAAGTCGGCCGCCCGGCGCACGCCCGCCACCGGCTGCGCCCAATCGGAACGCGCCAGCCTCGCCACCAACGACCGGCCTACATAGCCCGTCGCGCCAAGAATCAAAATGCGAGACTTCATCTTCATGCCCCCTTCTGTACCGGACTTTCCGCGGTGTTTCCGGCGCGATCGACCGTGACGGCCCGCAAGTGACTGGCAAGGCGCAGGGCCAGGGCGACGATCGTCAGCGTTGGATTGGCCTGGCTGGATGTAGGAAAGACCGCTGAGCCGGCCACGTAGAGATTGTCCACCTCGTGCACGCGGCAATCGGTATCGACCACGCTGGTACGCGGATCCGTTCCCATCCGGACAGTTCCTATATGGTGGCCGCCATAGGCGCCGTAGCGCAACATTTCCCGTTCGACCTCATCCTGCTCGAACTGGAAAGAGCCGGCCCCCGACGCGCGGATATCATCGGCCAGGGCAGCCAGGGACGCTTGCACCGTATGGACATCCTGCGATGAATATCGCCAATCCACGTGCAGGCGCCGCAGCCCCAAGGGATCCCGCTCCGCTCCCAGCGTCACGCGGCTTTGCGGGTTGGGCTCCTGCTCCGCGTGAAAATCCAGGCTATAGCGCGGCCGCCGAGGGTGGATGATGACAGAGGGAAATTTCCGTGCAGCCAGCGTGCGATCCCTGAACCAATGCCAAAGAAAGGCCACGATGCCCCCGGCGTCGGCGAGCACATTGCGCAGATGGGCGACCGCACTTCGTAGCCGGATCGGTTCGCCTCCATGCAGGCGCTTGCCGTACTCGTAGGGAATCATGAAACGCGCCAGGTACAGCAACGACAGAATACCCGTGCGGTGCGCGGGGTCCGTCATCCGGGGGTGGTGCAGCCGCGCCACGAAATTGCCAGCCCGCAGGGCCTGCTGTGCCGGCTCGCGCAAGGCGAACCGACGCCGGCAATAGACTCCGTCAGGCGACAGCTCGTAGCCATGATTGACGGCCACGCCGTCCCGAAAAACCAGGGTGCCGATCGTGCCGGCCAGGTGGCACATGTAGTAGCGCCCGACCACGTCATGCCCGTTGCCGAGCCCCCGGCCACTGGCTCCGGGGCTGTTCAGCAGCAGCCGCACCGACTCCAGCCCTCCCACCGCCAGGACAATGCGCCGGGCGTGCACACGAAAGCACTTGCCAGGCAGCGTCTTGACCTCCAGTTCCTCGATACGCCGGCCAGCCGCGTCCAGCTTCATGGCGGTGACATTCGCATGGCACATCACGCGCACGGTCCGGGAAGACGACAGCCGCGCTCGATAGCGGCTGCCGAAGTCCGTCGGACAACTGAAACGTTCCAGCGTATCCGTGGAGAACGCCTGTCCCTCGAAGCCGGCGATCATCGGGCGTCCGCCGTCCGGGAACGCCTCCCTGGCGGTATAGGCGAACCGGCCCGCTTCGCACAACACGTTCGCCTGCGGATAGAACGGAGCCAGCTCGGCAAGCCCGATGGGCCAGCCGCTGAAGGCCTCATAGTCCCGGGCCTCGAAATCGATGGGATCGAACGGCATGCAGCGTCCCCCCCAGATAGTGGTCGAGCCCCCCAGCCTCCGCTGGCGATACCGGTCTGGCGGGCTGTGCATCGCCGGGTCTTCGACCGTGCCCGCGTACAGCGACTGAGTTTCCCGGCTATCCTCCAGCCCCCCGGACTCGAGCACCAGTACGTCCACCCCGCTATCCAGCAAGGACAACGCAATCGCGATCCCGGCCGCGCCGGCTCCGACCACGCATACATCAGCCGTGACGCATGCGCCATTCTCTACATCGTTGGCGTCGAGAATCATGAATGACGTCCGTAAGATTGAAATCGGCAGGCTAGCGACAGAGCAGCGTATCCAGGAAACGGGGAGGATCGCACTCTTCACGCACGTGGAGACGCGCGGCCTGTTTCGAACCGTTGTCAATATCGAAGGAGATCCCCGCCCGGATCACCGTGCTGCCATAGCCAGGATATCCCGCACCGCTGACATGCTCGCGCCAGCCATCCAGCGTCAGCAGGATGTTGCGATGCACCCGCCACTCCAGACGGGGCCCGAACCTCCAGCTCATGGTTTCGTTCGCCCCACCGGCTGTCGTCCGATAGTTCCGCTGCCGTTCGCGCACGACGTTCAGCGACAACCAGGTCTTTTCGCCCGGGCTCCAGCGCATGGTAAGCCGGCCCCCGGTCAGGGTCGAGTACAGAATCGTCGGGTCTTCCTCATTGCCAAACGGCTGATGCCAAAGATGGACGAGAAATGCCGTCTTGACCGAGTAGTCCCAATGCGCGCGCAGATCGGCGGTGACGAAATCGATGCTCCGATCCGCAAGCGTGGCATAGCGGCGCTGGCGCCACCCCGCATAGGCTTCGAGTGAAGTCTTTGGGCTGTACTGCCACATGCCGTTCACGAAATACTCGGTGTCGGTGTAGGCGCGGTCCAATTGCTGTATCTGCAGAGGCGTTCTGTCCGGGTAGCGGCTCCTGACCCGGGATATCCCCGCCATCACGTAGGACTCGTCCCTGCCCATGTACACCCCGCTGATCTGCACCTTGCTGTCGTCGCGGTTGTACAGCTGCTGATTGAACGCGAACTCGTTGCGGGTAGATGCCTGGGACAGGCTGACGACCGGCAGGGTCAACGACTCGGTGATCCGCAGCCCCACGTCCGCGCCGAATGCCCGTTGCTTGAGGAGATCGCGATCCGGCCAACTAGTGGCCATGTAGCGATTGAGCCGCACGCGGTCGGAGGCCGAGACGCTGCCCTGGAGCAGATCGCCGGCACGCCATTCCAGTGTCGTCTTGAAAGAGTGGGGACGATAGTCGAGCCGGCTCTGGTCCCGGTAGTCGACGTTGCCGAAGGCCGCCGCTGCCAACAACCTCGTCCGCTCGGACAGCAATGGAATGATCGCGGCAGCCCGTACTTCGTCGGCCACGGCGAGATCACTGCGCCGCAGGTCCCCGGCCGTGTCCGGCAAACGGTAGGGATTGCTGATCTGTTGGATAACGCGGGAAATCTGTACCGAATATTCAATGCCCTCGGGGAAAACCGGCGACCCCGCGCCCATCCCTTGCCGGACAGACGGCGCCTTCACTGCCGCGGTCCGCTCCTCTTCGGCCGGGCCTTCCGGCAAGGCGCGCTCCTCCTGCCGCGGCGCCACCGGGCCCACGGTCTTGGCGATGACCGCGTCGATCACCGAATCCGCGCCGGCTTGCGCCCCCAGGGCCGGCGACACGGCGGACAACAGGGCAACCGCCGTCCAGTGTGCCGCCGGTTGCCAGAAAAGGGGACGCTGGTGCGCGCGCACGCCTGGTCCGGCTAGAAGAAGCGCTCGTCGACGTAGATAACGTCGCCGGGAGCGACCGGATCGTCCAGGTTGACGCGGCGCTTGCGCTGCTCGCCCGTCTGCGGATCTGGACGGCTGACGCTGATGCGGCGCTCGGAAGCCCGCTGGGTCAGGCCGCCGGCAAGCGACAACGCGCGCATGATATTCAGTTCGGGCTCCATCGGATAAGCCCCGGCGCGCGTGACTTCCCCGTAGATGTAGAAGACCTTGGCCTGTGGCACATACACCACATCGCCAGCCTGGAGCTCCAGATCCTCGATGGGGCGGCTGGGCAGATACCTGTTGCCGATCGTGCGCTCCAGCCGTTGCTGCCCCCCCTGCGCCTGCAGATCCTTGCGCAGGACGACGGCGACGTCGTCCGCGCCATCCTTCAGGCCTCCGGCCTGGGCGACCAGCTCCAGCAGTGTCAGGCTTCCTTCGATGGGATAGCGCCCCGGCTTCGAGACGTTTCCAAGAATCGAGGCCATGCGGCTGCGCACCCGGATCACCTCGATGGCGACCTGCGGGTCATTCAGATATCCACGCTGCCGCAAACCGTCGGCGATGCGCTTCGCGATGGCCGAGGGGGCCTCCCCCCCGACGGCCATCTCGCCCAGGAAAGGCACCACGATACGCCCCTGTACATCGATCGTGACCTGGGCAGCCAGTTCCGGCTGCCCGTAGACCGTCAGGTAGAGGGTATCGCCCGGCCCCACCGATGCCACGGCCCCGCCTTCAACCGCGGAGGGAATGATGGATGCCGGTGCCAGACGGCCGGGGTGTGGCAGATCATCGGCCGCCGACGCGGCCTGAAATACCGCCAGAGCCAGGAACAGCCCGCATAAACCCGTCAGGCATTTACGTATTTGCCTCAAAACGACTCCATTGAAGTAGCGGATGTACCGCTAAAATCATCGAAATGATTATACGAGGAGGAGCTCGAGATGGAACGCAGTGCAACATTCTCGCAGAATCAGGCTACGACCTAACAGCAAACAATGCCAAGCTATCCACTTGCAGGAAAATTTTTGTAGCATCCTACCCCATTGACCCGGCGGACCTCTCCAGCTATTTGCGCCGGTCTATCCCCGGCGCCCATAGACCCGTCTCCCATTTCAACATGCCTACACACCCAGCCCAGCCAGATATCGTCCGGATGCGCCTTTTCGGCCTGGACATCATCGCGGCCTCGTTCTCCGAGGCCGTGGCGATCCTGACCGACGCCGTCGCCAGCCGGCGCGGTCCGGCGGGCATCGTGTCGACGCCCAACGTCGACCATGTGGTGCGCCTGGACAAACAGCCCGATCTCCAGCCCATCTACCGCCAGGCCGCCTATCTGTTCGCCGACGGCATGCCCATCGTCTGGGCCAGCCGGCTGCTGGGCCGTCCGCTGCCGGAACGCGTGACGGGCTCGGACCTGTTCGTCGCGCTGTGCCGGCAGGCCGTCGCGCATGGCTGGAAGATCGCGATACTGGGCGGCATGCCCGGCGACGGGCCGATGCTGGAAAGCCGGTTCGCGGCCACGTATCCCGGCATCGACGTCACGGTGATGACGCCGTCGATGCGATTCGATCCGCTCGGCGACGAAGGGCGCGAAGCCGCGGACCGCATCCGCGCCCTGGCGCCCGACCTCGTCTTCGTCTGCCTGGGCATGCCCAAGCAGGAAACCTGGGCCGGCCGCTATGCCGCCACGCTCCCCCACGGACTGGTACTGTGCGTGGGCGCGGCCATGGAATTCGCCGTCGGCCTGCAGCGGCGCGCGCCTCGCCTGGTCCAGCGGATGGGAATGGAATGGCTCTGGCGCCTGCTCAGCAACCCTGGGCGGCTGTGGCGGCGCTATCTGAAGGAAGACCCCCGATTCTTCGCCATCTGCTGGCGGGAATACCGCTCTGGCGTTCGCGACCGCTGACAGGAAACATCATGGCTACCAGCCGCCTCCCCTCCCACCAGCGCATGTTCTTCAGCATGGCCGCCGTCGGCGCCGCCATGATCGCGCTGCTCTGCCATGCCGCCACCAGCCTCTATTTCGGGCGGCAGCCCTCGAACGAGGACGGGGCGCTGCTGCTCGTCATCGCCCTGGCCACCGGCATCGCCTACTACCGCTTCGAACAGCTGCTCAGCACCCGCACCATGACATTCATGCTGTGGCGCGCCATCCTGACCTGGTCTCAGGTGGTCATGGTGACACTGCTCGCCTTCATCCTGCTGCCGATCGAACACCGCGACCTGGGCCGGGAAACCCTGCAGACCTGGGCCTTCCTGACACCCGTGGCGCTGCTGCCGGGCCTCGCGCTGATGCGCCTCAGCGCGCAGCACCTCTACGGCGCCAGCCAGTACGTCCGCCACGCCGTCTTCATCATGCCCGGCTTCCAGGCCCAGACCCTGGCCATCCGGCTGCGCCGCTCGCCGGCCATGGGCATCCTCGTCGACGGGTACTTCGACGACACTCCGCGGGCGGAGCCGCTGGAGTCGCTGCCTTACCTGGGAACCCTGCCCCAGGCCGTCGAACACCTGAAGGAGCAGAAATCCAACGTCGCCTTCATCAGCATGACCCTGATGAAAAGCCCTTACGCCCAGCCCATCCTGAATCAACTGGGCGACTCGACGTCTGCCATCTACCTCGTCCCGGAATCGCCTGCGCTGGGCGATTTCGAGGTCAGCGTCAGCAACATGGCGGGCGTGCCCCTGCTGCGCCTGCACGACACCCAGATCCTCGGCCTCGCGCGGGGCATCAAGCGCTGCATGGACCTGCTGTTCGCCACCCTGATGCTGCTCGCGGCGGGCATCCCCATGCTGGTGATCGCGGCCCTCGTGCGGCTGAGTTCGCCCGGCCCCATCCTGTTCCGCCAGACCCGCTACGGCCTGGACGGCGAACCGATCCAGGTCATGAAGTTCCGGTCCATGTACACGCATCAGCCGGACCCCGGCAAGATCCGCCAGGCCACCCGTGGCGACCCGCGCATCACCCCCGTGGGCCGGGTCCTGCGCCGCACGTCGCTGGACGAACTACCCCAGCTGTTCAACGTCTTCAATGGCAGCATGAGCCTGGTCGGCCCGCGTCCCCACGCATCGGAACACAACGAGTTCTACCGGCAGCAGATACGCGGCTACATGCTGCGCCACACGGTCAAGCCAGGCATCACGGGCTGGGCTCAGGTCAATGGCCTGCGCGGCGAAACAGATACGCTGGACAAGATGATGAAGCGGGTGGAGTACGATCGCTATTACATCCAGCACTGGTCGCCCTGGCTGGACATCCGCATTCTTTTCATGACCTTGCGTCTGGTCGTCCACGACAGCAAGGCGTATTGACGACAGCCCCTCATGCCCGATACTCCCGCCCCCCAGAGACTGATGGAAGTCGAGATCAAACTCGCTTTCATGGAAGACATGGTGGAGCAATTGAACGAACTGGTCTTCCGCCAGCAGCAACAGATCGATGCGCTGGCGCGGGAACTGGCCCGGGTCAGGGAACAGAGCGCGCAGGGGCTGGCCGCGCCGGCATCGCTGCGCGACGAGATCCCTCCGCACTACTGAAAACGGACAAGCGCGGCTACGGCGCGCGGCGGTCCATCAGCGCCCAGGCGATGGTGCCGGCGTCGACGTATTCCAGCTCGCTGCCGGCGGGAACGCCGCGCGCCAGCCGGGTCACGCCCAGCCCCTGCGCGCGCAGCAGCTCGGCAAGATAGTGGGCGGTGGTCTCGCCCTCGGTGGTGAAGTTGGTGGCCAGGATGACTTCCTTGACCAGGCCGTCGGTGGCCCGTTCGAGCAGGCGGTCGAAGCCGATCTCGTTCGGCCCCACGCCCTCGAGCGGGGACAGCCTGCCCATCAGCACGAAATACAGCCCGTTGTAGCTGTGGCTGGCCTCGATCATGTTCTGGTCGGCCGGCGTCTCGACCACGCACAGCAGGCTGGCGTCGCGTCGCGGACTGGCGCAGGTCTCGCAGATCTCGGACTCGGTGAAGGTATTGCAGCGCGCGCAGTGGCGCAGCCGATCGACGGCATCGCCCAGCGCCTGGCCCAGCATCCTGGCGCCGTGCGGGTCGTGCTGCAACAGGTGATAAGCCATGCGCTGCGCCGACTTGGCGCCCACCCCGGGCAGGCGCTTGAGGGCATCGACCAGCACCGACAGCGGCGCTGGCCCGACGAATCGATCGCCTGCCATACCGTCCCGCCTAGAAAGGCAGCTTCATGCCCGGAGGCAGAGGCAGGCCGGCGGTCAGGGCGGACATCTTTTCCTGGCTCGTGGCCTCGGCCTTGCGCAACGCGTCGTTGAGCGCGGCAGCCACCAGGTCTTCCAGCATGTCCTTGTCGTCGGCCAGCAGGCTGGGATCGATGGCAACCCGCTTGACGTCGTTGCGGCAGGACATGGTCACCTTGACCAGGCCGCCGCCCGACTCGCCGTCGACAAGTATGTCGGCCAGCGCTTCCTGCGCCTTCTTCATGTTTTCCTGCATCTGCTGCGCCTGGCGCATCAGACCGGCAAGCTGTCCTTTCATCATGGTTGGGTTCCTTGTTTGGATTCGGAAGATACCGGGCGGATCGAGTCGGGCACGATCTGGCCGCCGAAACTATCGAGCAATTCACGGACAAAGGGGTCGGCCAGGATGGCGCGCTCGGCCTCAGCCTGGCGCGCCTGGCGTTCGGACTCGGCCACCGCGAAGGCGGTGGCGTCCCCGGTCTGGCCGATCTCGAAACGCAGCCGCAACGGCACGCCGAAATGCTGTTCGAGCACGGTGCGCAGGCGTTCGACGCCCGCGCCTTCGGCCAGCGTCCGGGTCGCGACCCGCAGCACCACGGTGCCGCCTTCGACGCCCACCCACTCGCTTTGCTGCGCAAGTTGGGCGGCGATGCCCTTGATGGGCAGCCGCGCCGCCAGCACGGGCCACGGCTCGTTCAATGCAATGGAGCCGCCCCCCGGTTCGCCAGCGCCGTCGCTGCGGGCAGGCCCGGCCCGCCTGGCGGGCGGGGCCGGCACGGCGGCCGCTTCCCGTACCGCCGGGGGCTCGGAAGCCTGCGCCGGCGGCCGGGGGGCCGGCGCGGGACGCGCGGCCACCGGCATCACGTCCGGAGGAGCCGCATCGTCGGGCGCGAATGATGGAGACGGCGCCTCGTCCCGCCCGCCCATCGGGCCGGGGACGGGACGCGCGGCCGCGACCTCGTCGTCCCGCAGCCCGGCTTCGACCTCCGAATGCCAGGCAGGCGGGCCGTCTTCGTCGGAACCCGCCCCGTCCGGGGGCGAGGACGGCGCCGGCGCGGTCCGCGCCGTATTGCCGGCAGGCCTGGCGGGAACGGGCGCCGCTGCCGGCGCGCGCTTGTTGCCGGCCATCGACATGTTGCGGGCGGCGGCCAGCGCTTCGGCGGCCGCCGACGCACGGGCGGGCGCGGGGGGAACGGGCGGACGCGCTGCCGGCGGCGCGGAGGGCGGCGGCGTAGCCGGAACCGAAGCCGGCATCGAAGCCGGCATCGAAGCCGGCATCGACGCGGCCACCGCCGGGGACGCCTTCAAGGCGGCCGAACGCGGTGCCGCCGCCGGTGCCTCCTGGGATGCCCCCTGCGGCTCGGCGGTGAATGCCAGCATGCGCAGGCAGGCCATCACGAAACCGGCGTATTCGTCGGGCGCCAGCGCCAGCTCGGCACGGCTGTGCACGGCGATGGAATAGAACAACTGGATCTCGTCGGCGGAGAACGCCCCCGCCAGCCGCTGGATGTCCGGCGCCAGCGGATCATCCTCGGACACCGCGCCCGGCACGCGCTGGGCCATGCCCATGCGCGACATCATGACCGCCAGGTCGGCCAGCGCCCCGGCATACGACAGGCTGCGCGCCGCCAACTCATCGGCCACGCCCACCACCCCCGCGCCGTCCGCGGCGCGGATCGCGTCGAGCAGGCGCACCAGATGGCGCTGGTCGATCGTGCCCAGCATGCCCCGCACGGCCTCTTCCGACAGGTTGCCGGCGCTATAGGCGATGGCCTGGTCGGTCAGGGACAAGGCGTCCCGCATGGAACCTCGCGCCGCCTGGCCGATCAGGCGCAGGGCCGGAACCTCGAACGGCAGTTGCTCATGCGCCAGCACCTGCTCCAGGTGGCCGACGATGGCCTCCGGCGGCATCTGCTTGAGGTTGAACTGCAGGCAGCGGCTCAGCACCGTCACCGGAATCTTCTGCGGATCGGTGGTGGCCAGGATGAACTTGACGTGGGGCGGCGGCTCTTCCAGCGTCTTGAGCATGGCGTTGAACGCATGCCCGGTCAGCATGTGCACTTCGTCGATCATGTAGACCTTGAAGCGGCCGGAAGTGGGCGAATAGACCGCCTGCTCGAGCAACTGCGTCATCTCGTCCACGCCCCGGTTCGACGCGGCGTCGAGCTCGAGGTAGTCGACGAAACGGCCGGCATCGATCTCGGTGCACGCCCGGCACTGGCCGCACGGCGCGGCCGTGATGCCCGTCTCGCAATTGAGCGACTTGGCCAGGATGCGCGACAACGTGGTCTTGCCCACCCCGCGCGTGCCGGTGAACAGCCAGGCATGATGCAGGCGCTGCGTGGAAAGCGCGTGCGTCAACGCACGCACCACGTGTTCTTGCCCGACCAGCGTCTCGAATGAACGCGGCCGCCATTTACGAGCCAGCACCATATATGTCATGGGGGATATTGTACCCCCCTACGCCCTTCGGGCGATGGGGAAACCCACCCCCCGCGCGCTGACGCGCGCCCCCTCAGGTGGGCGATGCGGGTGGACCGGCAAAGCCGGATCCACCACACCCTGGATCCAGCACTGTTGTCTTAAATTGGCGTACCCAACTTCGTTGGCTGCTAGTAAAGCATCGGCGCCCCACCCCACCGATCAAGGACTACCGACGGTGATGAGTGACGATCGAAGGTCCAGAGACGACAAAGGGGTTTTCTCATCGCACAGGACGACCGTACTGAAATGGCTAGGTGACCAACGGTGCAGGTCTTGTCCGGGGTGCCGGGGCCGGGGGGCGGGCGGGGCGCATTCGGAGCCGCCGGTGGGGACAGGGTGGACGGGGAAGCAAGGGCGCAGCTGTTTGAGGGCGGCCT
>NZ_JBXAFV010000009.1:0-215989 GCF_058793475.1 Pigmentiphaga sp. MLSB6-MA01
CCAGGATGCGGTGGATCCGGCTCCGCCGGTCCACCCGCATCGCCCCCTGGGGGGCGCCCGAAGGGCGTAGGGGGGGGACCCTACCCGATTGCGGTTCGCAGGTCGTCGGGCAGGGCGATCGACTTGTGCGTGTCCAGCGAGGTGGTGACCAGCGTCTGGACCGCCGACATCCGCACCACGTCGTCCGTGCCCACGCAGCGCCAGGCCAGCGTGATCGAGCGGTTGCCCAGGCGTGTGACCTCCAGCTCCAGCCACACTTGTTCGCCGAAGCGGCTGATCGCCCGGAAGTCCGATTCGAGGTGCACGGTCGGCATGCCTATCCGCCGCTCGCCCACCAGGCCGTGGTAGCCGCCGGGCAGGATCGCGTCTATCCAGCTCTCGACCAGGTCGTTGAACAGGATGAAGTACTGCGGATAGAAAATGATGCCGGCCGGGTCGCAGCGGGAAAAATGGATCTTGTACGGAAGCCGGAATGTGTGCGCGGTTTGCATGGGGAGACGGTTCGTCAGGGAAGGGCGGGCGCGAGCGGCCTGTGGAAGCACACGCGATGCTGCCCCGGGCCCGCATGGTCGAGATGGACGGGAACGCCGTCGACGACGCCGGTTCCGGGTGCCAGCCCGAAACCCATGCTCCGGTGGAAGGCGATCGAGCCCGTATTGGCCGGCGAGGTGATGCAGCGCACTTCCCGGCAGCCCCGGGCCCGCGCGGCATCGAAGAAACGTTCGTACAGCATCCGCCCCAGGCCCGCCGCGCGCAGCGCGGGGTCGACGCCGACGAAATGGATGTAGGCCACGCCCGTTTCCGACTGCGAGACGAAGCCGATCAGGAAGGCACGCACTTCCCCGGGCTGGCCGGCGACGAAGCTGGTGTCCTGGAAATGCTCGAAGAACAGGCGTTGCAGCAGCCCGCGCATGGGCCGGCCGCCCCACCAGTCGTCCACCACCGAGGTGATGGGTTCATAGTCGTCGATGGACAGGGGGCGCAGGGGTGGGAGCGTCATGGATGGCTGCAAAGGGATATGCCGGGTGCCGGGAATGTCTCGCGGACACGATACACGAGTTCATGCCCGTCCCATGCCTAGGCCGTGACGGCGTGCGCGTGCCGTTTGATCTGCGCCAGGGTTTCCTTCCCGATGGCGTCCCTGGCTCGTTCGGTATCGTAGTGCGCTTGCAGGCTCATCCAGCTTTGCGCGTCGGTCCCGAAATAAACGCCCAGTCGCACGGCGGTATCGGCGGTGATGGCGCGTTGTCCCTTGACGATTTCGTTGATGCGTCGGGGCGGTACACCGATGGCCTTGGCCAGGGCGTATTGGGTAATACCCATCGGCTCCAGCCAGTCGTGGAGCAGGGTCTCGCCAGGAGTGGCGAGGGGGACTTGTCGGGGCACGGTGTTCTCCCTGCTAGTGATAATCCACGATCTCGACGTCACTGCTGATCCCCGCGCTGAAGCGAAAGCACACGCGCCATTGCGCATTGATCCGGATACTGTATTGTCCGGTCCGGTCGCCCGAGAGCGCCTCCAGCCTGTTTCCGGGGGGCGCGCGCAGGAAGTCCAGTGTGGCGGCTGCCGGGATCTGCTGGAGTCTGCGCATCGCCACCACTTCGATGTTGGCGAATCGTTTGACGTGTCTGCCCTGAAACAGCGTTTCAGGGTGGGGGCACTTGAATGACAGGATCATTGGATGGATAGCAACGTATCGCGTTATTAACGTCGAGCGTTAATAACGCGGTGTATGAGAGTTCCTTGCGGTGCTTCGTGCACCGCAAGTCCGCCATCCATTTCCCTGGTGTCGAGCGGACCTGGGATATCCGCATCACATCAAGATGATGTCGTACTGTTCCTGGCTATAAATCCCCTCGACCTGCAGCGAGATCGGCTTGCCGATGAAATCGCCCAGCGCCGCCAGGTTCTGGCTTTCCTCTTCCAGGAACAGGTCCACCACTGCCTGCGCGGCCAGGATGCGGAATTCCTTGGGGTTGAACTGCCGCGCCTCGCGCAGGATCTCGCGCAGGATCTCGTAGCACAGCGTGCGCGGGGTCTTGACCTGGCCCCGGCCCTGGCAGGTGGGGCAGGATTCGCACAGCACGTGGCTGAGCGATTCGCGCGTGCGCTTGCGCGTCATCTCGACCAGCCCCAGCTGGGTGAAGCCGTTGAGCGTGATGCGCGTGCGGTCGCGCGCCAGCGCCTTGCGCAGTTCGCCCAGCACGGATTCCCGGTGCTCCAGGTTCTCCATGTCGATGAAGTCCAGGATGACGATGCCGCCCAGGTTGCGCAGCCGCAACTGGCGCGCGATGGCCTGCGCCGCCTCGAGGTTGGTCTTGAAGATGGTGTCGTCGAAGTTGCGACCGCCGACGAAGCCGCCGGTGTTGACGTCGATGGTGGTCAGCGCCTCGGTCTGGTCGATGATGAGATAGCCGCCCGACTTCAGTTCGACCCGCCGCGACAGGCCCCGGTTGATCTCGTCGTCGACGTTGTAGAGGTCGAACAGCGGCCGCTCGCCGGTGTAGTGCATGACCTTGTCGATGACCGAGGGCGTGAACTCCCGCGCCCAGGCCAGCAGCCGGGTGAAGCTGCTGCGCGAGTCGATCTGGATGGAGGCGGTCTCGGTGCTGACCACGTCGCGCAGCACCCGCTGCGCGAGGTTGAGGTCTTCGTGCAGCAGCCACGGGGCGCCCTTGGTGCGGGCCTGCTGCTGCATGATGGCCCACAGCTTGCCCAGGTAGGCGATGTCGGCCGCGAGCTCCTCGTCGGAAGCATCCTCGGCCTGGGTGCGCACGATATAGCCGCCTTTTTCCTCGGCGGGTACGAGATGCTGGACGCGGTCGCGCAACTGATTGCGCTCGGCCTCGGATTCGATGCGCTGGGAGATGCCGATGTGCGGGTCGTAGGGCAGGTAGACCAGCATGCGTCCGGCCACGCTGATCTGCGTGGACAGGCGGGCACCCTTGGTGCCGATCGGGTCCTTGATGACTTGCACCATCAGGGTCTGGCCTTCGAACAGCAGTTTTTCGATCGGCGTGGCGGGATGGCCGCCGTGGGCGCGTTCCTGGCGGCTTTCGCGGATGTCGGCGATATGCAGGAAGGCGGCGCGGCCCAGGCCGATGTCGATGAAGGCGCTCTGCATGCCCGGCAGCACGCGCGCGACGCGGCCGAGGTAGATGTTGCCGACGTAGCCCTTTTGCGAGGTGCGCTCGATGTGGAGTTCCTGGACGGCGCCTTGCTGGATGACGGCGACCCGGGTTTCGTAGGGGGATACGTTGATGAGTATGTCTTCGGTCATGGAATGTGCCGGTGGCGTGCGCGACTGCGACTATCCGCAGCTTACCGCGAGTCGGCAGGTGGCGGGGCCGGGGATCAGGGCAGGACGATGCCGGCCAGCGCCAGCAGCCGCGCGGTTTCGTACAGCGGCAGGCCCATCACGCCGGTGAAGCTGCCGGCGATGTGCTGCACGAATACGCCGCCCAGGCCTTGTATCCCGTAGGCGCCGGCCTTGTCGTAGGGTTCGCCGGTATCGCAGTAGCGCGCGATGTCGCGCGGCGTCAGTGCGCGAAAGCGCACGCGGGTGATCGAGACGTCTTCGTGCAGCGCGCCGCGATGGACCAGCGCGAGGGCCGTGTGCACCTCGTGCTCGGACCCCGACAGCCGGCCCAGGATGCGTTGCGCGTCGTCGCGGTCGACCGGCTTGCCCAGCACTTCGCCGCCAAGGATGACGGTGGTGTCCGCCGCCAGGATGGGGCGTTCGGCCAGTTTGCGCTGCTTCAGCAGTTCGGCGCCCGTCAGCGCCTTTTCCCGGGCCGTGCGGCGCACGTAGTCGGCGGCGGGTTCGCCCGGCAGCTGGGGCTCGTCGGGGCCGTCCGACGGCGGCGGCAGCAGCAGTTCGTGCTCGACGCCCAGTTGCGCCAGCAATTCCCGGCGTCTCGGGCTGCGCGAGGCGAGGTAGATGGGGGGCATGTCAGCGCCCCATGGCGCGATGCGCCTTTCGTGACGGATGAGGCGGGTGCTGGGTGATCCAGGACGCCGCGGATCCGGCTTTGCCGGTCCGCCAGCGTCGCCCCCTTGAGGGGGCCCGCGTAAGCGGGTAGGGGGTGGGTTTCATCCTAGCCGCCTCGATGATAGGGGTGGTTGGCCAGGATGGACCAGGCCCGGTACAACTGCTCGGCCAGCAGCACGCGCACCATGCCGTGCGGCAGCGTCAGGCTGGACAGCCGCAGCATGCCGTGGCAGCGGCGCTTCAGGTCGGGGTCGAGTCCGTCGGGGCCGCCGATCAGCAGCGCGACGTCCTGGCCGTCGTCGCGCCATTGCCGCATCTGCCTGGACAGGTCCATCGTGGTCAGGTCGCGGCCCCGTTCGTCCAGGGCCAGCCAGCGCCCGCCGGCGGGCAGGGCGGCTTCGATGCGCCGGGCTTCCAGGGCCTGCATCTGCGCGGCGGTCTTGCCGGTGGTGCGCGGTTCCGGCCGCACTTCGCGCAGTTCGATGGGCAGGTCGGGCGGCATGCGCTTGGCGTAGTCCGCGTAGGCGTCGTCCACCCATCCCGGCATGCGATGCCCCACGGCGATGATGATGAGCTTCATGCGGGGCCGCCCGGAATGCCTATTGGTCCAGCAGTTTCACACGGACAGGCTTGCCGCCCCAGACTTCTTCCAGGTTGTAGTACTGGCGGATGGCCGGCTGCATGATGTGGACGACGATGTCGCCCAGGTCCACCAGCACCCACTCGCCGGTTTCCTCGCCTTCGGTGGCGATGACTTCGCCGCCCAGTGCCTTGATCTTCTCGCTCACGCTGGAGGCCAGGGCGCGGGTCTGCCGGTTCGAGGTACCGCTGGCGATGACGACGCGGTCGAACAGGCTGGTGAGGTGGGTGGTGTTCAGCACCGTGATGTTCTGCGCCTTGACGTCCTCGAGGGCATCGACGACGGCGCGTTGTAGTTTGCGTATGTCCATATTCAGGCCTGATACAGGCGATGCTGTGTGATGTAGCGAAGTACGGCGGGGGGGACGAGGCCATCGACAGATTCGCCGCGGGCCAGCCGCTGCCGGATGCCGGAGCTGGATACGGCCATCTCCGGCATGGGCAGCCGGTGCAGGACGCGGCCGTACCGGGCCAGCTCCGCATGCAGCGGAGCGGGCGGCTCGGGTTCATTGCCAGGGCGGCCGGCCACCGCGAGGTCGGCCAGCGCGACGATGCCCTGCCATTCATTCCAGGTACAGAAATTCGCCAATTGGTCCGCGCCCAGGATCCAGACGTAGCGGGCGTCTCCAGCGACCGGCGCGCCCGTGCCGCCCGCCAGGGCCCGCAGGGTGTCGATGGTGTAGCTGGGGCCGCCGCGGTCGATCTCGATCCGGTTCAAGGCGAGGCCGGGGTGGCCGGCGATGGCCAGCGCGACCATGTCGGCGCGTTGTTCCGCCGTGGCGGCCAGCGGCTGGCGTTGCCAGGGAGCGGCGGCGGGTATGAGCTGGACCGATGCCACGCCCAGGTGCGCGAGGGCGGTGCGGGCCAGGGTCAGGTGCGCTTCGTGGATGGGGTCGAAGCTGCCTCCCAGCAAACCGATGCGCGGTGCCGCGGGCGCGCTCAAACCCAGTCCCGCGGGGGCAGCAGTTCGTAGAGGCGAGCCTCGGGCGAACCGGGTTCCGGGTGCCAGTCGTAGCGCCATTGCGCCAGCGGCGGCATGGACATCAGGATGGACTCCGTGCGCCCTCCCGATTGGAGGCCGAACAGCGTGCCGCGGTCGAACACCAGATTGAATTCGACGTAGCGTCCGCGCCGATAGGCCTGGAAGTCGCGTTCGCGTTCGCCGTAGGGCAGCGCCACGCGTTTGCGCACGATGGGCAGGTAGGCGTCCAGGAAGGCATCCCCCACCGAACGGGTGGCGGCGAAGGCATGCTCGAAACCGCCTTCGTTGAAGTCGTCGAAGAAAATGCCGCCCAGGCCCCGGGCTTCCTTCCGGTGCTTGAGGTAGAAGTATTCGTCGCACCACTTCTTGAAGCGCGGATACAAGTCCGGGCCGCTCGGGTCGAGGGCGGCCTTGCAACTGCGGTGGAAATGGACCGCGTCTTCCTCGGCGGGATAGTACGGGGTCAGGTCCATGCCGCCTCCGAACCAGAACACGTCATCGTCGTCCGACGCATGGACGGACTTGGCGATGAAGACCCGTACGTTCATGTGCACGGTGGGGACGTGGGGGTTGCGCGGGTGGATCACCAGCGAGACGCCCATGGCTTCCCAGGGGCGTCCGGCCAGCTCGGGGCGGTGGGCGCTGGCCGAGGGCGGCAGCGTGGCGCCGGTCACGTGGCTGAACAGCACGCCGCCACGCTCGAATACCTGGCCGCCCTCGATCAGGCGGGAGACGCCGCCCCCGCCTTCGGCCCGTTCCCAGGCGTCGGAGCGGAAGGAGCCGCCTTCGATTTCCTCCAGCCCCTGGACGATGCGGGACTGCAGGCCGGTGAAATAGGCGCGGGTCAGCGCGGTGTCTATCTTCATGCCGTGCCGGGCTCGGTCGGGGCGTTGCGGCGCGTGATGGCCCGCCAGCCGATGTCGCGGCGGTACTGCGCGCCGTCGAAATGGATGGATTGCAGCACGTCGTAGGCGCGCTGCTGGGCCAGCCGGGCGGAGTCGCCCAGTGCCGTGACGCACAGCACCCGGCCGCCGCTGGTCTGGACCTCGCCACCGCTTTCGGTGGTGCCGGCATGGAACACCATGCTGTCGGGCGTTTCGGCGGGCAGGCCGCGGATGACGTCGCCGGCGCGCGGGGTGTCGGGATAGTTGTGGGCGGCCATGACCACGCCCAGCGCGGTGCGGCGGTCCCAGTCGATGTTGGCCTGGTCCAGCGTGCCGGCCACCGCGTGCTCGAAGACTTCCAGCAGGTCGCTCTTGACGCGCATCATGATGGGCTGGGTTTCCGGATCGCCCATGCGGCAGTTGAATTCCAGCACCTTGATGCCGTTCGGGCCGATCATGAGCCCGGCGTACAGGAAGCCGGTGAACGGGATGCCGTCCTTGGCCATGCCCTGGATGGTGGGCCAGATGACCTCGCGCATGATGCGGCCATGCAGCTCGGGCGTGACCACGGGGGCGGGCGAGTAGGCGCCCATGCCGCCGGTGTTGGGGCCTTCGTCGTTGTCCTTGAGGCGTTTGTGGTCCTGGCTGGTGGCCAGCGGCAGCACATGCTTGCCGTCGCACAGCACGATGAAGCTGGCTTCCTCGCCTTCGAGGCATTCTTCGATCACCACGCGGGCGCCCGCCTGGCCCAGCTTGCCGTCACCCAGCATGGCGTCGACCGCGGCGTGGGCTTCCTGGACCGAGGTGGCGACCACCACGCCCTTGCCGGCGGCCAGGCCGTCGGCCTTGATGACGATGGGCGCGCCTTCCTGGTCAATGTAGGCATGCGCCTGCGCCGGATCGGTGAAGGTCTGGTACTTGGCGGTGGGAATGCCGTGCCGGACCATGAAGGCCTTGGCGAAATCCTTGGAGCTTTCCAATTGCGCGGCGGCCTTGGTGGGCCCGAATATCTTGAGCCCGCGCGCGCGGAAGATGTCCACCACGCCGACCGCGAGCGGGGCCTCGGGGCCGACCACGGTCAGGCCGACGCCTTCTTTCTCGACGAAGTCGGCCAGTTGCGCGGGATCGGTGATGGGGATGTTCTGCAGGTGCGAGGTCAGGGCCGTGCCGCCGTTGCCGGGGGCGACGAACACCTTCTGGGTCTTCGCGGCTTTGGCCAGTTGCCAGGCCAGGGCGTGTTCGCGGCCGCCGGAGCCGATGACGAGAAGCTTCATGTGGGTTACTCGTCCATGACCGCGGTGGTGTAGACCTCCTGGACGTCGTCCAGGGATTCCAGCACGTCCAGCAATTTCTGCATTTTTTCGGCATCCTCGCCGGACAGGGGTGTTTCGTTGAGCGCCTTCATCACGATGCCGTCCATCTCGGCCTTCATGCCCGCGCCGTCGAAGGCCTGCTTGACGACGCCGTAGTCGGCGGGCGCACAGACGACCTCGATCACGCCTTCGTCGTCGGTGATGACGTCCTCGGCGCCCGCGTCGAGCGCGAGTTCCATGACCTTGTCCTCGGGCGTGCCAGGGGCGAACAGGAACTGGCCGCAGTGCTTGAACATGAAGGCCACCGAGCCTTCCTGGCCCAGGTTGCCGCCATGCTTGGCGAAGGCATGGCGGACCTCGGCCACGGTGCGCGTGCGGTTGTCGGTCATGCAGTCGACGATGACGGCCGCTCCGCCGATGCCATAGCCTTCGTAGCGGACTTCCTCGTAGTGGTCGCCGTCGGCTCCGCCGGCGCCGCGCGCGATGGCCCGTTGGATGGTGTCCTTGGGCATGTTGGCGTCGGTCGCCTTGTCCCACGCCAGGCGCAGGCGGGGGTTGGTGTCGGGGTCGGCGCCGCCGGCGCGGGCGGCCACGGTGACTTCACGTATCAGTTTGGTCCACAGCTTGCCGCGCTTGGCGTCTTGGCGCCCTTTGCGGTGCTGGATATTGGCCCATTTGCTATGTCCGGCCATGGAAATCGCTTGTGTCGTAACGATGAAAGGGGCATTTTAGCTTGACCGGCAGGTGGCGGCTCCCGGAGGAATGTCCACTTGCGGCCAATACCACAGACTGCGCACCGTCACAGCGGTGCGAAAACCACAGGACCGGGGCGCGGAGCCAGGCCCGGCGCGGCTTTTGACAAGAGCGGGGCCTTGCGCACAGAATCCCCGCAACCCTCCGCCGCCCAGTTTGCCCAACGGAACCATCATGGCCGCTCCCATTCTCCTTGCCAAGAACGCCAAAACCGAGCTTTTCCTGCTGCCGGGCATGGCCAACCGCCACGGTTGCATCACCGGCGCGACCGGCACCGGCAAGACGGTCACCCTGCAGGTCATGGCCGAAGCCTTCTCGCGCCAGGGCGTGCCGGTGTTCATGGCCGACGTCAAGGGCGACCTGACCGGGATTTCCCAGGCCGGCGCGCCCACGCCCAAGCTGCAGGAGCGGCTCAAGTCGCTGGGATTGGACGAACCCGCCTGGGGCGCGAGCCCGGCCACGCTGTGGGACGTCTTCGGCGAGCAGGGGCACCCGGTGCGGGCCACGATCTCCGACATGGGGCCGCTGCTCCTGGGCCGCATGCTGAACCTGAACGACACGCAGGCCGGCGTGCTGACCATGGTGTTCCGCATCGCCGACGACAACAGCATGCTGTTGCTGGATCTGAAGGATCTGCGCGCCATGCTGCAGTACGTCGGCGACAACGCCGCGCAGTTCAAGACGCGCTACGGCAACGTGTCGGCAGCGTCGGTGGGCGCGATCCAGCGCGGTCTCCTGGCGCTCGAGTCCCAGGGCGGCGACCGCTTCTTTGGCGAGCCCATGCTGGACATCGACGATCTCATGCAGACCGATGCCCAGGGGCGCGGCATCGTCAACATCCTGGCCGCCGACAAGCTGATGCAGTCCCCCACGCTGTACGCGACCTTCCTGCTGTGGATGCTGTCCACCCTGTTCGAGCACCTGCCCGAGGCCGGCGACACCGACAAGCCGAAGTTCGTGTTCTTCTTCGACGAGGCGCATCTGTTGTTCAACGATGCGCCCAAGGCCCTGCTGGACAAGATCGAGCAGGTGGTCCGGCTGATCCGCTCCAAGGCGGTGGGGGTCTATTTCTGCACCCAGAACCCGCTGGACATTCCCGAGACGGTGCTGGGCCAGCTCGGCAACCGCGTGCAGCACGCGCTGCGCGCCTTCACGCCGCGGGACCAGAAGGCGGTGAAGTCGGCGGCCGACACCATGCGGCCCAATCCGGGCCTGGACATCGCCGCCGCCATTACCGAACTGGGCGTGGGCGAAGCCCTGGTGTCGCTGCTGGACGAGAAGGGCCGGCCGGGGCCGACCGAGCGCGCCTACGTCGTCGCGCCGGGCAGCCGGATCGGCCCGGCCACCGACGCCGAGCGGCAGGCGCTGCGCCAGTCGTCGGTGGTGGCGGGGGTCTATGAAAAAGTCGTCGACCGGGAGTCGGCCTATGAAATCCTGGTCGCCCGCGCGGGTGGCGCGGGCCCGGCCACCGGCGGAGCTCCGGCACCGGCCCAGCCTGGCCAGCAGCCGGAGGCCGGGGGTGGGGTGGCGGACGGCCTGCGCGATATCCTGTTTGGTTCCACCGGTCCCCGGGGCGGCCGCCGCGAAGGGGTGCTGGAGTCGGCGGCGCGCAGCGCCGTCCGCTCGATGGGTACCCAGCTCGCGCGCGATCTGACGCGGGGGCTGCTCGGTTCGCTGCTGGGCAAGCGGCGTTGACCGGCCGCGCATGACGCGGCGATGAAGCCCCTGTCTGGAACAGGGACTATAAGTGGGTCTATTACTGCATTGACAACCATTGCCTATGCAGCAATAATGTCGCCATGGCAGATCCCACTTCGTCCCCTCGCATTTCTCCGGAGCTGGCCGAACTGATTCGGCGCTATGACCCGGAAGAGAGTGTGGGCTACTTGATCAAGCAGGCCCATTTGTCGTTCCAGCGGGCGGTCGATGCCGAGATGACGGCGCTCGACCTGACCGCCATGCAATGGGGTCCGCTGATGCTGCTCGCCATGGGGCGGGGCGAAACCGCCGCCGAACTGGCGCGCAATGCCTGTTCGGATACCGGCGCCATGACGCGCATGCTCGATCGGCTCGAATCCAAGGGATTGATACGGCGGGTGCGCAGCGCGGAAGACCGCCGGGTCCTCAAGCTGGAACTGACGGAAGAGGGCGTGCGCGCCGCCGAGCAGGTTCCGCAGCGCCTGCACGACGCGGTCGATCTGCACACCCGCGACTTTTCCGAACAGGAAGTCCAGCAGTTGAAGTCCTTGCTGCGCCGCATGGCGGCCAACGGCGCCCAGCGCGGCTGAGGCCGGGCCATTGGGCGCGGCCCTTGTTTCATTTTTATGACTGCCTAAGCAGTAATAGGCAAGGCAATTAAATTCAGCGGATCGTAAGCTTCCATGAAAAGATATTTGCTAGTGCCCCTGGTCGCCGCCCTGGCCGCGTGCGCCGGCATGGACCAGGACGGCGCCTCGCATGCCCGCCTGGTCGATGCGCCCACGCTGGGCATGGCGCAGGCCGACGTGCAATGGCCGGTGCAGCAGTGGTGGCATCGCTACGGCGACGCGCAACTCGACCGCCTGGTGGATGAGGCCATCGCCGGCAGTCCGTCCATCGTCATCGCCCAGGCGCGGCTGGCGCGCGCCGAGGCGGCCGTGGGCGCGGCCCGCGCGAACGGCCTGCCCCAGGTCGACGGTACCTTCACCGCCACCCGCCAGCGCTATACCGAGAATGGCGCCATCCCGGCCCCCCTGGCCGGCGGTGTGCGTACCGATTCGAGGCTGGCGCTGAACGTGAGCTATGAACTGGATTTCTGGAACAAGAATGGTTCGCTGCTGAAGGCGGCGCTGTCCGAAACCCGGGCGGCGCAGGCGGAGAACCAGGCGGCGGTGGGCATCCTGGCCAGCGCGGTGGGGTCGGCCTATTTCAATCTGCAGCGCCTGTTCGCGCAGCGGGAAGTACTGCTGGCGGCCATCGGCCAACGCGAGGGCGTGGCCGGCCTGACCCGCCAGCGCTACGCGTCGGGCCTGGATACGCAGGTGGAGGTCAAGCAGGCCGAGTCGGCGCTGGCCGAAGCGCGTACGCAATTGGCGCAGGTCGACGAAAGCATTTCCCTGCAGCGCAACGAGCTGGCCGCGCTGGCTGGCGCGGGCCCCGAGCGTGGCGAGGCCATCCGGCCCGTGCCCCTGGTGTCGCCCGGCACCGAGGTGCCCGCCAGCGTGCCGCTGTCGCTGCTGGGCCGGCGTGCCGACATCGTCGCCGCCCGGTGGCGGGTCGAATCGGCCCAGCGCAATGTCGACGCGGCCAAGGCCATGTTCTATCCGGACATCAACCTGGCGGGCTTTGTCGGCACCTCGGCCCTGGGGTTGTCCAATCTGTTCAAGTCCGGCAGCCAGATCATCGGCGTCGGCCCGGCCATCACCCTGCCGATCTTCGAGGGCGGCCGGCTCAATGCCAACCTGAAGGGCAAGGCGGCGGACACCGACCTGGCCATCGCTTCCTACAACCAGACCGTGCTGCACGCCGTCAACGAAGTGGCCGACACGCTGGCCTCGATCCGGGCGCTGGACCGCGAGAGCGGCGAACAGCGCAAGGCCCGCGAAGCCATCGAGCAGGCCTACGAACTGGCGGTCAAGCGCTATCGCGCGGGCCTGGGCAATTACCTGAGCGTGCTGGCCGCGCAAAGCGCGGTGCTGACGCAGGCCCGATTGGATACCGATCTGAAGGCCCGGGCCCTGACGCTCGACGTCGCGCTGGCCAAGGCGCTGGGCGGAGGCGCGGATCTGCCCGCCGACCCGGCCGGGCCGGTCGCCGCGGCCGCGCGCTAGCCAAACGAGTCGAACACCTGTTCATGCCGCGTACGCTGCGCGGCGCAAGGGAAAACGAGATGGAAACCGCACAACAAGCTTCCAAGAACCCCCGCAAGAAACTGCTGCTGGGCGCCGCCGGCGTATTCGCCGTGGCCGCCGTCGCTTATGGCGCGTGGTGGGCGCTGGTGGCTCGCCACTACGAAGGCACCGACGACGCCTATGTCCAGGGCAATCTGGTGCAGATCACGCCGCAGATCGCCAGTACGGTCGTCGCCATCCAGGCCGATGATACCGACTACGTCAAGTCCGGCGACCCCTTGATCCTGCTGGACAAGGCCGATGCGCAGATCGCGCTCGACCAGGCCCGGGCCGCGCTGGCCCAGACCGTGCGCCAGGTGCGGACGCTGTATGCCAACAATGGTGCCCTGGCCGCCAACATCGCCGTGCGCCAGGCCGACATCGAGCGCGCGCGGGCCGACCTCGCCAAGGCCCAGAACGACGCCAGGCGCCGCCAGGAGCTGGCTTCGTCCGGCGCGGTCAGCGGCGAGGAACTGCTGCACGCCGAAACCGCGGTCAGCAACGCCAAGTCGGCGCTGGCCTCGGCGCAGGCGGCCCTGGTGGCAGCGCGCGAGCAGCTTGCCACCAATACCGCGCTCACCGATGGCACCAGCGTCGAACAGCATCCCAATGTCCTGGGCGCCGCGGCCAAGGTCCGCGAAGCCTATATCAACCTGTCGCGCACCTCGCTGCCCGCGCCCGTGACCGGCTACGTGGCCAAGCGCAGCGCGCAGGTGGGGCAGCGCGTGGCGCCCGGCGCCTCGCTCATGACCATCGTGCCGCTGGACCAGGTGTGGGTGGATGCGAATTTCAAGGAGGTGCAACTGGGTCGCATGCGTATCGGCCAGCCCGTTACGCTGGAGGCGGATGTCTATGGTTCGAAGGTCGAGTACCACGGCAAGATCGCCGGCCTGGGCGCGGGAACCGGCAGCGCCTTCGCCCTGCTGCCGGCCCAGAACGCCACCGGCAACTGGATCAAGGTGGTGCAGCGCGTGCCGGTGCGCATCGCCCTGGATCCCAAGGAGATCGAGGCGCATCCCCTGCGCGTGGGCCTGTCGATGAATGTCTCGGTGAATGTCTCGTCCACCGACGGTCCGGCGCTGGCCGAGGCGGCGCGTACCGCGCCCGCCTATTCGACGACGGTCATGGATCATGCCCGCGAAGACGCCGATGCCCTGGTGGCCGCCACGATCGCCCAGAACCTGGGCGGCCGCGCGGCCGATGCCAAGCCCGCGGTGGCCAAGACGTCGCCGCTGCACATTTCCACGCCCGTTCGCGCCGACAAGGGCGGCACGATGGCGACCGCGCGCCACGGCGTGGGCGTGATGTAGGGCCGCGCCTGCCACGGATGCTTCCATGACGACCAACGCTTCTTCCCCGGCCCTGGCCGACGAGCCCGCCGGGCAGCCGGCGCCGGGCGGCCCGCCGGCGACCCATCCGCCGCTCCAGGGCAGCCAGCGCGTGCTGGGCACGATCGCCTTGTCCGCGGCGGTGTTCATGAACGTGCTCGACACGTCGATCGCCAACGTTTCCCTGCCGGCCATCTCGGGCGACCTGGGGGTCAGCACCAGCCAGGGCACCTGGGTGATCACCTCGTTCGCGGTGGCCAATGCCATCGCGCTGCCGCTGACGGGCTGGCTGACCATGCGTTTCGGACAGGTGCGGCTGTTCATCGCCTCGGTGCTATTGTTCATCGTCGCATCGTGGCTGTGCGGCCTGGCGCCCAACCTGGAGTCGCTGATCGCGTTCCGCGTGCTCCAGGGCCTGGTGGCCGGTCCCATGATTCCGCTGTCGCAGACGTTGATGCTGGGCAGCTACCCGCGCGAAAAATCCGGCATGGCGCTCGCGTTCTGGGCCATGACCACGCTGGTGGCGCCCGTGGCCGGTCCCTTGCTGGGCGGCTGGATCTCCGACAACTATTCGTGGCCGTGGATCTTCTACATCAACATCCCGGTCGGCCTGGTGGCCGCGTGGGTGAGCTGGAGCATCTACCACAAGCGTGAATCGCCGATCCGCAAATTGCCCATCGACACCATGGGCCTGGTCCTGCTGGTGGTCTGGATCGCCGCGCTGCAGATCATGCTGGACAAGGGCAAGGAGCTCGACTGGTTCGCCAGCGGCACCATCGTGATGCTGGCGGTGGTCGCGGTGGTTGGCTTCGTGTTCTTCGTCATCTGGGAACTGACCGACCGGCATCCCGTCGTGGACCTGCGCCTGTTCGCGGGACGCAACTTCACCGTGGGCGCGTTGACGCTGTCGATCGCCTACGCGGTATTCTTCGGCAATGTGGTGCTGCTGCCGCTCTGGTTGCAGACGCAGATGGGCTATACGGCCACGGACGCCGGCATGGTGACCGCGCCCATCGGGCTGCTGGCCATCGTATTCACGCCCATCGTCGGCCGCATGCTGGCGCGCACCGATCCCCGCGTCCTGGTCACGGTCGCCTTCGGGGTGTTCGCCGCCGTCAGCTTCATGCGTTCGAACTTCACGCCGCAGTCCGACATCGTGACCCTGCTCGAACCCACCGTGCTGCAGGGCGCGGGGATGGCCGCCTTCTTCGTGCCGCTGGTATCGCTGACCCTGGCGGGGCTGCCGCCCGACAAGATCGCCAGCGCATCGGGCCTGTCGAACTTCCTGCGCATCACCGCGGGGGCATTCGGCACCTCGATTTCAACCACGATGTGGGAAGACCGCGCGGCCATGCACCATGCCCATCTGACCGAGCATATCACCGCCGGCAGCGGGGCCACGTCGCAGGCGCTCTCGAGCATGCAGGGCGCGGGCATGTCGCCGGACCAGGCGCTGGCGTCGGTCAACAACCTGATCAGCGGCCAGGCGCTGACGATGTCGGCGGTCGATATCTTCTATGGCTCGGCCATCATTTTCCTGGTCCTGACCGCGATGGTCTGGCTGGCCAAGCCCGGCAAGCGCGGGGCGGGCGCGCCGGCCGATGCGGGCGGCGCGCACTGAGGGCGAGGCCCTGGCCGTGAAATTTACGAGTGTGCCGCGAACGACTATATTGCATCGGATGTTCCCGGCAGGAATCCGATGACGCGGCCTTTTCTTTCCCGGTCCCTGGCCATGCTCGGCCTGGCCGGCCTGCTCGTGCTCCAGGGCTGTTCCCCGATGGCGCCCGGCGGGCACGGCCTGGACATCGACACCTCCATCAGCGCGCGCAGCCAGGGCAGCCGCGTGCGCTTCATCGTGCTTCACTACACGGTGTCCGAATCGTCGCGGGCGCTGGGCACGCTCAGCCAGGGCGAGGTCAGCAGCCACTATCTGGTCACCGACGATGAGCCGCCGCACATCTACCGGCTGGTGGACGAGAACCGGGCCGCCTGGCATGCCGGCCAAAGCGAGTGGGGGGGCTATACCTGGCTCAATCGCAGTTCGATAGGCATAGAGATCGTCAATCGCGGACCGGTGGGAACGGCGGCCGACGGGACGCCGGTCTGGCAGCCGTACCGGCCGTCGCAGATCCGGGCCGTGCGGGCGCTGGTGCGCGACATTGCCGAGCGCCATGGCGTCGGGCCGGAAAACATCGTCGGCCACAGCGACATCGCGCCGCTGCGCAAGCAGGATCCCGGCCCGCTGTTTCCGTGGCGCGAGCTGGCGCGCGAGGGCGTGGGCCGTTGGTATGACGAATCGGTGGCCCAGGCGCTGGGCGCGCGCTTCGCGTCCCAGGGGTTGCCCGACATGGCCTCGGTCCGGCAGCAACTGGTCCGCGTGGGCTATGGCGTGCCGCCCGCCGACGCGCCCGAGCGCGAGATGCAGGCGGTCCTCGCGGCCTTCCAGATGCACTACCGGCCCGCGCGCTACGACGGCGTGCTCGATGCCGAGACCGCCGGCGTGCTGGCGGCGCTGGTGGCCTCGTCGGGTCCGGTGGGCGCGGGCGAGGGTTCGGCCTGGTAGAAACCTAGTTCTTGGTGCCGAAGAGGCGGTCGCCGGCATCGCCCAGCCCGGGCACGATGTAGGCGTTCTCGTCCAGGTAGTCGTCCAGCGACGCCAGGTACATGGGGACGTCGGGATGGTGGTCGCAATAGACCTGCATGCCTTCGGGCGAGGCCACCAGCGCGACGAAGATGATGTGCGAGGCCGGCACGCCGCGTTTCTTCAGCGCGTCCACGGCGTGGGCGGCCGAATAGCCCGTGCCTATCATGGGATCGCACAGGATGAAGGTACGGCCTTCGAGTTCCGGCAGGCGCACGAGGTATTCCACCGGGCGATGCTGCTCGTCGCGGTACAGGCCGATATGGCCGACGCGGGCCGAGGGCACAAGATCCAGCAGTCCGTCCGCCATGCCGCTGCCCGCGCGCAGCACCGGCACCACCGCGAGCTTCTTGCCGGCTATCACCGGCGCGTCCATGGGCGTCATGGGCGTCTCGATGGGGCGCAGCGCCAGGGGCAGGTTGCGGGTGACCTCGTAGCCCATCAGTTGCGAGATCTCGCGCAGCAACTGGCGGAACGTCCGCGTCGACGTGTTCTTGTCGCGCATGTGGGTCAGCTTGTGCTGGATCAGCGGATGATCGAGGATGAACAGGTTGGGAAAGCGCGGATCGGTCTTCACATGCGTACCTTGGGGGTGGGCGGGCGGCGCCTGGCAATGTGGCGCGGCCGATGTTTTCCGCGATTGTATGCGCGATTAGAATGCGGCATGACCATTGCCCATCAAGGAGATTCCAGATGTCCAAGGCGATACGCATCGAGCAGCATGGCGGCCCCGAAGTACTCAGGCTGGTTGACGTCGACGTGCCCGCTCCCGGCCCCGGCGAAGTCCGGATCCGGCAGCATGCCGTCGGCCTGAATTTCATCGACATTTACTTCCGCACCGGCCTGTATCCCGCCAGGCTGCCCGCCGTGCTGGGGTTCGAGGCGGCCGGCGTGGTGGACGCGGTGGGCGCCCAGGTCCGGCACCTGAAGGTGGGAGACCGCGTGGCCTACGGACAGAGCCCGCTGGGCGCCTATGCGGAGGTGCGCAACATGCCCGCCTTCCAGGTGGTCCGCATTCCGGACGGCGTTGGCTTCGACCAGGCCGCGGCCATCATGCTCAAGGGGCTGACGGTGCAGTACCTGTTCCGCCAGACCTACCGCCTGCAGGGCAACGAGACCATCCTGTTCCACGCCGCGGCCGGCGGTGTCGGCCTGATCGCGTGCCAGTGGGCGAAGGCTTTGGGCGTAAAATTGATCGGCACGGTGTCCTCTCCGGAAAAGGCGGCGCTGGCCAAGGCCAACGGCGCGTGGCGGGTCATCGACTACAGCCGCGAGAACGTCGCCGAGCGCGTGCTCGAGCTGACCAAGGGCAAGAAGGTGCCGGTGGTCTACGACGGCGTGGGCAAGGACACCTGGGAAACCTCGCTCGACTGCCTGCAGCAGCGCGGCCTGATGGTCAGCTTCGGCAACGCGTCCGGCGCGGTCACCGGGGTCAACCTGGGCATCCTGGCGCAGAAGGGCTCGTTGTTCGTGACGCGGCCCACCGTGGCGCATCACGTGGACACCCTGGAAAAAATGCAGGCGGCGGCGGCCGACCTGTTCGAACTGGTCGTGGCGGGCAAGATCAAGCCGCGCATCGAGCAGCGCTTCAGGCTCGAGGACATCGCCCAGGCCCACGAATCGCTGGCCGCCCGCAAGACCACCGGTTCCACCGTACTCGAGGTATAGGGGGATAGGACTGAATATGAAATGGATCATCGTCGCGCTGTACCTGGGCGCCATCGGCTACGTGCACTTCCGGGGCAAGGTCCGGCTGCGTTTCTTCAGGCAGCTGTTCGACCACTCCTCGATCGT
The DNA here is from genome assembly GCF_058793475.1 of Pigmentiphaga sp. MLSB6-MA01. Taxonomy (NCBI): domain Bacteria; kingdom Pseudomonadati; phylum Pseudomonadota; class Betaproteobacteria; order Burkholderiales; family Alcaligenaceae; genus Pigmentiphaga; species Pigmentiphaga sp. MLSB6-MA01. The sequence continues at coordinate 18,195 of NZ_JBXAFV010000009.1, forward strand.
GGCGCCCGTCAACGCGTTCATGTACCTGTTTTCCCGGGTGCCCGCCGTGCCGTACATTCCGGTGCGGCAGTTGCCGGCGCTACAGGCGCTGGACGACAACTGGGAGATCATCCGCGACGAGGCGGTGCAACTGCGCGACGCACAGCGCATACGCGCGGCGGAAAAGAACAATGACGCGGGCTTCAACTCCTTCTTCAAGTCGGGCTGGAAACGGTTCTACCTGAAGTGGTACGAAGCCCAGCATCCGTCCGCGCACGAGTATTGCCCCCGCACGGTCGAGATCCTGCGCGGCATTCCCGAGGTCAAGGCAGCCATGTTCGCCGAACTGCCGCCCGGGGCCAGGCTCAATCCCCACCGCGATCCGTTCGCAGGTTCGCTGCGCTACCACCTGGGGCTGGAGACGCCCAACGACGACCGCTGCTTCATCGAGGTCGACGGCGAGCGCTACAGCTGGCGCGACGGACAGAGCGTGGTGTTCGACGAGACCTTCATCCATTGGGCCGAGAACGGGACCGATCGCGACCGCATCATCCTGTTCTGCGACGTCGAGCGTCCGCTGCGCTACCGCTGGGCGCAGGCCTTCAACAAGTGGATGGGACGCAAGGTCATGACCGCCGCCAGTTCGCCCAACGAAGAGGGCGACAAGACCGGCCTGATCAACAAGCTCTTCCACATCGTCTGGGTGTGCGGGAAATATCGCCGCAAGCTCAAGAACTGGAATCGTACGGTCTATCGGCTGACCAAGGCGGCCCTGATCGTCGGTGTGGCCGCGCTGATCATCTACATCTGACCCTACAGGCCCCGCGACCGGGCGAACACCCCCAGTCCGAGGCCTGTCGCGGCGCATAGGGCCATCAGCGGCAGGGCATGGGACCAGTCAGGCACCGCGCCCGATGCCGTGACGGCCCAGGTCACCAGCGGGGCGGCGGCGAACTGTCCCAGGTTGGAGCCCTGCAGGAACAAGCCCTGCAGGCTGGCGATCTGGTCGGGGCTCTTGGCCAGGCGCGGCGAGGCAGACAGCGTGGCGGCCGGCAGGGTTCCGCCGATCAGGTTCAGGCTGAGGCAGGCTCCGAAGCGGACAGCGTCCGGCAGCCAGTCCGAGAAGATCGCGCAGGCGGACAGGCCGACGACGATATGGGCCGTCATGATCAGCGAACTGCCGCGCAGGCCGCGCTGCAGCAGCGAGGCGCCCAGCACCGAGCCGCCCGCGTTGAAGAAGATCACGACGGCTGTCAGCAAGGACGCCGTGCGCAGCGACAGCCCGCGTTCCTGGATGGCCCAGGTGGGCAGGAAGGTCATCACCGTGAAGAACTGGATGGCATAGAACGTGAACGACAGTGCCAGGACCCAGGGTACGAGCTGGCGCAGTCCGCCGGTCAGCTTGTGCCAGTCCATCGGGCGCGTGGCCGACGGCGCGGGGCGCGCGTAGCGCGAACGCCAGAACCCCATCCACACCGCGCACACGGCGGTCACGCCGGCGATGAGCGCCCAGAGCAGGCGCCAGTGGCCGGTCTCCAGCAGCAGCGGCGCCGTCAGCAGCGCCGCGCTGATGCCCAGCGGCATGTACGCCGACCACAGGGCCAGCACCAACCGGGTCTGGTGGGGCGCGCTGAGCGCCGTCAGCAGCGCGGGTACCGAGACCACGATGGCGATCTGGCCCGTGCCCTCGATGATGCGGCTGGCCAGCAGCAGGGCGTAGCTGTCGGACACCGCGCCCAGCAGTCCTCCCGCCACCAGCGCGCACAGGCCGGCGATGGTGAAGCGCCATGCGCCCACGCGGCCCGAGGCCAGCCCCATGACGGCGGCGCACAAGGTGGCGATGGTGCTGAACAGGGAGACGACCCAGCCCACTTCGCGCAGGCTCAATCCCAGGTCGCGCTGCAGCAGGGGTAGCGCGGGCGGCATCTTGCCCACGCACAGCGCGACCAGGATGCCGCAGGTCACCCCCAGGGCGACGCCGGGCCAGTCGGTGTGGTGCGGGCGTGGGGCGGGACGGGGGGGCGTCGATGGAGAGGGGGGCGCCATGCGTCAGGCCTTGCCCAGGACGATCTTCATGGCCGGCAGGAGCTGGGCGGCGGTTTCCGGGCGTTCAAGCGCGTAGTCCAGATTCATTTGGGCGACATCCACGTGTTCCTCGGCCAGGGCCTGGGCGCGGGCGCCTTCGCCTTTCTCCATGGCATGCGCCAGCCGGTGGTGCTGGAGGTGGGCATAGATCATCCATTTCTGCCGCTCGTCGCCCGTGTTCTGCATGGGCAGCATGGTGCTGGGCGAAGCGAAAGGGAGCCGGTTGTTCATCTCGATGGCACGTGCCAGCGCGAAATTGCCGGCCGCGTCGATGATCAGCTTGTGGAAGCGATCGTTCATTTCCCCGTACAAGGCATAGTCGTCGTAGGTCATCTCGGCCTTGTTGACGGCGCGGTCTCCGTCCTGCAGGCAGGCCCTGAGATCCAGCGACAACTGGCGCGAGACGCCGTGTTCAGCCACCAGGCGGGCGGCCATGCCTTCGAGGTGGCCGCGCACCGCGATGGCGTCGTGGATCTCGCGCGGCGTGAAGCGCCGCATCATGTAGCCGTTGGTGGGCGAGGGCTCGATCAGCCCTTCCTGTTCGAGGGCGGCCAGCGCCAGCCGGATGGGCGTGCGCGACACCCCCAGTTTTTCGGCCAGCGGGATTTCGGCCAGGCGTTCGCCCGGCGTGAACTCACCCTTGAGTATCAGGTCCCGCAATTGCACCAAGACGCGCGTCTGTTGCGATTCCAATGTCGCTCTCCTTTGCGAGTGCAGCGGCGGCCTCATTGTATCGAATTGAATTACTGGATCCAGTTTTGATGCCGTGGCGGTTTTCACTGGAAATCAGGTCGTTTGTCCTGCCGTGTTAGGGAAAACGATGTTTTCATATAAATTATTGAAATTAAAGGGATATTTTTCAATTTTTGGATTTTTCATGGTCTCGTTGGAGAGAAGGCATGAACCACGGGTTTACATGACTGGATCCATAGAATAGTATCTTGCATACATCGCGCCACCTCATGGAGTTCGTATGTCCCCTGAGCAGAATGAACGCATCACCCGTGTGGGGATGGGCAAGCCGGCCGGCACCTTGCTGCGCCAGTATTGGCAGCCCGTTGCCCTGGTCGACGAACTCGAGGGCGATCGCCCCATTCGTCCCGTCAAGTTGATGGGGCAGCACTTCGTGTTGTTCCGGGACGAGCAGGGCCGCTATGGCCTGCTCGATCGCGACTGTCCGCACCGCGGCGCCGACCTGGCCTTCGGCCGACTGGAGGATGGCGGATTGCGCTGCCTGTTCCATGGCTGGCTGTTCGACGTCGACGGCGCCTGTCTGGATACCCCGGCCGAGCCGGAAGGCAGCAAGCTGTCCCAGCGCATCAAGCAGAAGTCCTATCCCGTGGTCGAGAAGAGCGGCCTCTTGTTCGCCTACATCGGCGAAGGCGAGCCCCCGGCATTTCCGCATTTCGACTGCTTCGTCGCGCCCAACGAATACACCTTCGCCTTCAAGGGCTACCTCGATTGCAACTGGCTGCAGGCGCTGGAGGTCGGCATCGATCCGGCCCACGCCTCGTACCTGCACCGTTTTTTCGAGGATGGCGATACCGATGCCAGCTACGGCAAGCAGTTCCGCGGCGCGTCGGCCGATTCCGACCTGCCCATCACCAGGGTGCTGCGCGAATTCGACCGCCCCGAGATCAAGGTCGATCCCGCCAACTACGGCCTGCGCCTGACCGCGCTGCGCCGGCTGGGCGGCGAGCAGACGCACGTGCGCGTGACCAACCTCGTTTTTCCGCAGGCTTTCATCATCCCGATGAGTTCCGAGATGACGATCGCGCAATGGCACGTGCCGGTGGACGATGAAAGCTGCTACTGGTATGCCATCTTCACCAGCTTCGGTCAGCCGGTGAACAAGCAGCAGATGCGCGACCAGCGCCTGGCGCTGTACGAACTGCCGGACTACATGCCGCGTGTGGGCCGCTTCAACAACTATGGCTACGACTCGAAAGAGCAGGCGACGCAGACCTACACCGGGATGGGGCACGACATCAACGTGCACGATCAGTGGGCCGTGGAGTCGCAGGGCAGGATCCAGGATCGTACCCGCGAACACCTGGGCTCCACCGACAAGGGCATCGTCGCCTATCGCCGCCTGCTGCTCGAGGCCATCGACCAGGCCGAGCGCGGCGAGAAGGCACTGATGATGATCGACGAGTCGAAAGCGGGCGAGTTCACCGGTCCGCCTTCCATCGACGGCATTGGCCCGGGCGATACCTGGAGCGATTATTGGAAGATCGCGGACGAGAAGCGCCGCAAGAGCTCCAAGTGGGCAGCGTAGGGGGCGGCATGTCTTTCGTGGAGAGATTCGGCCTGTGGTCCGAGGCCCAGCAGCAAGCGGCGCGCGAGGTCATCGCCGCCCTGGAAGGCGGCACGCTCGACGTCGTGCGCTTTTCCTTCCCCGACCAGCACGGGATCCTGCGCGGCAAGACCCTGGTGGCCCAGGAGGCGGTGAGCGCGCTCAAGAGCGGCGTGACCATTACCACCACCATGTACGCCAAGGATACGTCGCACCGCACGGTGTTCCCGGTGTTCACGTCCGGCGGCGGTTTCAGCCGCCCCGAAATGCAGGGCGCCGCCGATGTGCTGATGGTGGCCGACCCCACCACGTTCAAGGTCCTGCCCTGGGCGCCCAATACCGGCTGGCTGTTGTGCGATACGTATTTCCAGAGCGGCGTGCCTGTTCCGTTCGACACTCGCCAACTGTTTCGCAAGACGCTGGCGAACCTGAACGAGGCCGGGTATGGCCTGATCACGGGGCTGGAGGTCGAGTGTCACGTGTTCAAGGTGGCGCAGCACCACATGCGGCCGGAAGACGCGGGCCAGCCCGGCCAGCCTGGCGTGCCCCCGGAGGTCGAGCTGATGTCGCACGGCTACCAGTACCTGACCGAGCTGCGCTATGACGCGGTCGATCCGGTCATGGAACTGGTGCGCAAGACGACGCAACAACTGGACCTGCCGCTGCGTTCGCTGGAAGTGGAGTTCGGTCCCAGCCAGTTCGAGTTCACCTTCGCGCCGGGCGATGCGCTGAAAACGGCTGACGACATGATCCTGTTCCGCAGCGCGGTCAAGCAGGTGTGCCGCCGCGAAGGTTTCCACGCCACTTTCATGTGCCGCCCGCGCATTCCGAACGTGGTGTCCAGCGGATGGCACCTGCATCAATCCCTGCGTCGCCTGGCCGACGGCAGCAATGCCTTCGTGCCCGCCGAGGCGGGCCAGGACCTGTCGCCGGTGGGACGCCACTACCTGGGCGGGCTGCTTGCCCACGCCTGCGGCGCCACGGCGCTGTCGACGCCGACCCTGAATGGCTACAAGCGCTACCGGCCGTATTCGCTCGCGCCCGATCGGGCGATCTGGGGACGCGACAATCGCGGCGTGATGCTGCGCGTGCTCGGCGGCGTGGGCGATGCCGCGACCCGCATCGAGAACCGGGTGGGCGAGCCGGCGGCGAATCCTTATCTGTATTTCGCGTCGCAGGTGCTGTCGGGCATGGACGGCATCGCCCGCGCCATCGATCCCGGGCCGTCGGCCGACGCGCCCTACGAAACCCAGGCCGCCAGCCTGCCGCATACGTTGACCGAGGCGCTGGGATGCCTGCGCGGCGATTCGGTTCTGCGGGAAGGCCTGGGGACCGGCTTCGTGGATTACTTCTGCCACATCAAGGAAGCCGAGATTGCCCGCTTCAACCTCGAAGTGAGCGAGTGGGAACAGCGCGAGTACTTCGAACTGTTCTAGGGATAGGGCCCCCCCTACGCGCTGACGCGCGCCCAGCATGGTGGACCCCCAGCCGCTACGCGGCAGCCCCCCAAGGGGGCCGGGACCCACCTTGGGGCGGCCCGGCGGCGGGTCCCGAGGGGCGATGCGGGTGGACCGGCAAAGCCGGATCCACCGCATCCTGGGTAGGCGCTTGTGCCTTTTGAGAGCTTTCCTCAGCCGGCTTCGTGGTGGTACCGAGTGACGAGGTCGACTTCGTTCTTCGAGCCCAGGATCACGCTGACGCGTTCGTGCAGGGCGGCGGGCTCGATGTCGAGGATGCGCTGCAGGCCGTTGGTCGATGCGCCGCCGGCCTGTTCCACCAGCATGCTCATCGGATTGGCTTCGTACATCAGGCGCAGCTTGCCGGGCTTGGTCGGTTCGCGTGCGTCCCACGGGTACATGAAGATGCCGCCGCGGTTCAGGATGCGATGCACGTCGGCCACCATGGACGCGATCCAGCGCATGTTGAAGTCCTTGCCGCGCGGCCCGGTCTTGCCCGCCAGGCATTCGTCGACATAGCGGCGCACCGGCGGGGCCCAGTGGCGCATGTTGGACATGTTGATCGCGAACTCCTTGGTGTCGGCCGGGATGCGGATGTTTTCCTGGGTCAGCACCCATGAGCCGACTTCGCGGTCCAGGGTGAAGCCGAACACGCCGGTGCCCACGGTCAGGATCAGCATGGTCTGCGGGCCGTACAGGGCGTAGCCCGCCACGACCTGCTGCGTGCCCGGCTGCAGGAAGTCCTGCTCGGCGATCTCGCGGCCGCGGGCCTCTGCGGGCGCGCGCAGCACCGAGAAGATCGTGCCGATGGACACGTTCACGTCGATGTTGCTGGAGCCGTCCAGCGGGTCGAACAGCAGCAGGTATTCGCCCTTGGGGTAGTGGGTGGGGATGAGGTGGACGGTTTCCATTTCCTCGGAGGCCATGGCCGCCAGCTGGCCGCCCCACTCGTTGGCTTCCAGCAGGATCTCGTTGGACAGCACGTCCAGTTTCTTCTGCACTTCGCCCTGGACGTTCTCGGACTCCAGGCTGCCGAGCACGCCGCCCAGCGCGCCCTTGCCGACCGCGTGGCCGATGGCCTTGCAGGCGCGGGCGACGATTTCGATCAGCAGGCGGACTTCGGCGGGCAGGGCGGCGGATCCTCGCTGCTGCTCGATCAGGAATTGGGTGAGCGTCTTGCGCTTCATGCGGCGATCTCCAGGGCTTTGGTAACGATTTCAGTGACGTTGCGCGACAGGCCGGGGTGGTTGCGCACTTGTTGCAGGGCCTGCCGCATCGGTTCGCTCAGCTCGGGCACGTAGCGGACCCAGCGGTCCAGCGCGCGGGCCAGGCGGGCGGCGATTTCGGGGTTGAGGGCGTCCAGCGCCAGGACCTGGCTGACCCAGTAGCGGTAGCCGCTGCCGTCGGCGCGGTGGAAGCCGTAGGGATTGTTCAGGCAGAACTGGAAGACCAGCGAGCGGGCACGGTTGGGGTTGCGCAGCGAGAATGCCGGATGGGCCATCAGGTCTTCCACGCTCCGGACCGTGGTGCTCCGGGCTGTCGCCTGCAGCGTGAACCACTTGTCCACCACCAGCGGGTCGTCCTGCCAGCGTTCGTAGAAATCGGCCAGCACCCCGGCGGCGGCGTCGGGCGTGCCGAAATTGACCAGCGACGACAGGGCCGACAACCGGTCCGTCATGTCGCGCGCCGTGTCGTACTGGCATCGCGCCAGTTCGGCCGCGCCATCCACGCGGCCGGCCATCAGCGCGGCCAGCGCCAGGTTCTTCAGGGCGCGCCTGCCCGCGCTGACCGGGTCGGGCGAGTAGGCTCCCGGCGTCTGGCTGGCATCGACCGCTGCCCGCCAGTCGTCCGCCAGCGCCCGGCCGAGCGCGCCCAGGGTTTCGTCACGCACGGCGGCCAGTGTCACCGGGTCGACCAGGTCCATGTGCTCGGCCAGGGTTTTTTCAGACGGCAGCGTCAGGGCCCGGGCCCGGTAGGCGGCGTCCAGCCCCGGCGCCGCCAGCACCGAGCGCCAGGCTTCGATGAAGTCGCGGCGCAGCGCGAAGGGCTTGCCTTCCTGCCGTTCTCGGATGGCGGCCAGGATGACGCGGGTGGCCAATTGCTGTCCGGCTTCCCAGCGGGCGAAGGCATTGCCGTCGTGCTTCATCAGCAGCGCCAGTTCGTGGTCGGTGTAGTCGTACTCGACGATGACGGGCGCGGAGAAGTCGCGCAGCAGCGAGGGCACCGGCCTGGCATCGATGTTCTCGAAAGTCCATTGCCTGCGCTCGGTGGTCAGTTCGAGCAGCGCGGTGTCGCGGATCTCGTGCCCGTTCACTTCTTTCAGCGGCAGGGGCTGGCCCTGCGCATCGAGCAGCCCGATGGCGAAGGGAATGTGGAAGGGCAGCTTGGCCGGCGCGCCCGGCAGGCGTTCCACGCCCACCGGCTCGCAGCGCTGGGCAAGCGTGACGGTGCATCGCCGCGTGGCCGCGTCGTGCTCGATCGCCACCCGCACCCGCGGCGTGCCGGCCTGGCTGTACCAGCGCCGGAATACCGACAGGTCGCGCCCGGGATGATCCTGCGCGTACACCGACTCCATCGCGGCCACGAAGTCGTCGCACGTCACGGCCTGGCCGTCGTGCCGGCGGAAGTACTCGGCCAGCCCGCGCGTGAATCCGGCCGGCGTCAGCAGGGTCTGCTGCATGCGGATGACTTCCGCGCCCTTTTCGTAGACGGTGGCGGTATAGAAGTTGCCGATCTCCTGGTAGCTCTCGGGCCGGATCGGGTGGGCCATCGGGCCGGCATCCTCGGGGAACTGGGCCGCGCGCAGCGTCACGACGTCGTCGATGCGCTTGACCGTGCGTGCGCTGGCGGCCGCGTCGGCGTCCAGCCCCTGCGCCATCATGTCGGCGGTGAATTCCTGATCGCGGAAGACGGTCAGGCCTTCCTTCAGGCTCAACTGGAACCAGTCGCGGCAGGTGACGCGGTTGCCGGTCCAGTTGTGGAAATATTCGTGGCCGATCACCGCCTCGATGGCGCTGAAGTTGGCGTCGGTGGCGCTTTCCGGGTCGGCCAGCACGTAGGCGGCGTTGAAGATGTTCAGGCCCTTGTTCTCCATGGCCCCCATGTTGAAGTCGCGCGCCGCCACGATCATGAAGCGGTCCAGGTCGAGTTCGAGCGAGAAGCGCCGCTCGTCCCAGCGCACCGCGCGCTCCAGCGACTCCAGTGCGTACTGGGTCTTGCCCTCGCTGCCGGGATCGCTGTAGACCTGCAGCAGCACCTCGCGGCCCGAGCGGGTGCGCATGCGGGACTCGCGCCAGGTCAGGGTGCCGGCCACCAGCGCGAACAGGTAGCAGGGCTTGGGGAAAGGGTCTTCCCAATGCGCTTCGTGGCGGCCATCGGCAAGGTCGGCCTGTTTGACCAGGTTGCCGTTGGACAGCAATTGCGGGAAGCGCTTCTTGTCGGCGCGCAGCACGACCGAGTAGCGCGACATGACGTCGGGCCGGTCGGGGAACCAGGTGATGCGGCGAAAGCCCTCGGCCTCGCATTGCGTGAAGAAGATCCCGTTCGAGACGTACAGTCCCATCAGCGCGGAGTTGGCCTCGGGCCGGCAGCGCGAGACGATTTCGACCTTCGCCCGGGCGCCCAGGCCGTCCAGCGTCAGGGTGTCGTCGTCCGCCTGGCAGCGTCCGCTCCAGTCCTGGCCGTCCACCGTGACCGAGACCAGTTCCAGGTCCTCGCCGTTCAGGATCAGCGGACCTTCGCCCGTGCGCCGGATCTCCAACAGTGAATGGACCAGGGTGTCCGCGGGGTCGAGGTCGAATTCCAGTCTGACCGTCTCGATGTCGTACGGAAACGGAAGGTAATTCTGGCGTCTGATGGTGACGGGAGTATCGGTACGCATGATGGCGGGAAACGAGTGACGGCGCAGGGATGGAATTGTAGCGGGGCGGGGCGGGGAGCGTTGGCCGAGAACCGAAACACCTCGTGTCGGTCCAAGCGCCATAGCGGTTAAATTACGATTCTTGCTTCGGATGTGAAAGCACCATGTCGATATCCAACTGTAATGCTTTCTTCGGGCGGGGCGGCTGGACGTGGGCCGGCCGTGTTGCCCAGGCCGCCGCGGTGGCCTTGCTCGCGGGCTGCGCGACCACGGTGCCGGCCCGCGTCACGACCTTCCAGCAGTGGCCGGCCGATGCCGTGGGCGCCACCTGGAAATTCGATACGTCCGCGGGGCAGCGCGACAGCCTGGAGTACCGTGAATACGCCGACATGATCCGTTCTGGCATCGGTCCCACCGGCATGGTCGAGGCCCAGGCGGGCCAGCCCGCCCGCTTCGCCGTCAGTTTCTCGTATGGCGTCGAGCCGGTGCAGGTACGCGTCGAGCGCCCGGCCTACGATCCTTTCTATGGGCCTTGGGGGCCCTGGGGCTATGGCTGGGGCGGCTTCGGCTATCGCGGCCGCGGCGGCATGGGCTTTGCCTGGGGGCCGCCGTATCCGCCGACCTGGACGTCCACCACGGTCGATGCGTCGCGCGCCTCGCTGCGGGTCGAAATCCGGGACGCCAGGCAGAATGGGCAGAAGGTCTACGAATCCACGGCCGTGAGCACCGGTTCGGGCGACTCCATTCCGCAGGTGATGCCCTACCTGGTGCGGGCGATCTTCGATCGTTTCCCCGACACGAACGGGCAGGTCAGGGACGTGACTTACGAAGTGGAGCAGCGCAAGTAGCGCGCCGCTCCGGCGTCAGCCTGCCGGGGCTTCCGGCTGGCTGATCTTCAGCCCGGCCAGGAAGGCGTCGATGACCCGGCCGCCCACTTCCGTGATGTCGAAGTCGCCCGGTTCCAGCATCCAGTCCATGAACAGGCCGTGCATGGCGGCATGCAGGCCCAGCGCGGCGGTCCGGGGGTTGGTGTGGGGTGGCAGTTGTCCCAGGGAGATCGCGCGGCGGAACCCGTCTTCGTAACGGCCCAGGGCGACCTTGCGGCTTTCGACATGGCGGCGGCGCATGTCCGCCGTTTCCGCCACGTACTCGCACTTGAACAGCAGGATTTCACAGACCCGCTGCGCGCTCGCGCCTTCGGAGATCAGCTGCATGGCACCGACGGCGCTGCGCCGCAACTGGCCGAGCGGATCAGGGGAGTTGACGTCGCAGCTGCGTTCGAGCGCGTCCTCGATCGGCATCTTGACCCGCTGCAACATCGCGTCCAGCAGGTCCGTCTTGTTCTTGAAGTGCCAGTAGATCGCGCCGCGGGTTACATTGGCGGCCGCCGCGATATCTTGCAGCGACGTGTGCGAGACGCCTTGTTCGCTGAAGATCTGCTCGGCGGTTTCGAGAATGCGGGTGCGGGTTTCGAGCGCTTCCTCTTTCGTTTTGCGTACCATGGCCATGCCCAGCCGGTGGTGTCCTGCATCGGCCAGGAAGGCCGCCGGACGGAGGTGTGTGAATGAATGGGCTATCTAGGTAAGCCGCCCCTGTGCAATGCTTATATACATGCATGAATGTATGTAAGCATACCATGTTTTGACTTGATTGACTGAATTGGAGGGTGCATGGCCGCCCAGATAGTGGGGTTCGTAGGACTCCTGGCGTTGTCCAATATGTTCATGACGTTCGCGTGGTACGGGCACCTGCGATATGCGCACGGCAGCCCCTGGTATCTCGCCGTGCTGGCGAGCTGGGGGCTCGCTTTTTTCGAATATGCCATCATGGTGCCGGCGAATCGCTATGGCTTTGATTTCCTTAGCGTAACGCAGATGAAGATATTGCAGGAGGTGGTGACCCTGACGGTTTTCGTGCCGTTCGCCCTGCTGTTCATGGACGAGCGGCTGCGGTTGAACCATTTATGGGCGGCCTGCTGCCTGGTCGGTGCCGTCTATTTCGCTTTCAAGAAATAACTTCACGACCGTAATAATCGAAGGCTTGGGATGAGCAAAGCTTTCCGGATGGTAATAATCAAAAAGGTGGTTTTACGATTGGGAATCGTAAAACCACCTTTATAAAAAGACCCTATCGGCCTGGGCTGTACTACTGGGCGATGAGAAACTGGTCCCGGGTCGCGCCGCCGGCTTCCGCCGCCACCAGCCAGCGCGGGGGCTTGCCGCGGCCGGTCCAGGTCTCGCCTGTTTCGGGGTGGCGGTACTTGGGGGCGACCTGCTTGGCGGGTTTTGCCGCGCTGGTCCTGGGCGTGCTGCCGGCTACCCGCTTGCGGGGGGCGGCGCCCTTGGCCTGGGCGGCCTTCAGTTCATCCAGGGTGATCGAAAATTCCTGCATCGAGCGGAGAATGGAGGCGATGACAGGCTGCCGTTGCTTTTGGCGAACGGTTTCCGCTTTTTCCTGAAGCTTGCGGATTTGGGCCTGCAGTGATTGGTAGGTATCTTTAGCCATTTTTGTCCAGGTGATTTTGTCAGGCGAAGGGCAGGGAAATGCTCGATTTGGCACGCGAGGGTAACCAGCGCATTTTAGAAGCGAATTTTCCATGCTGTGAAGCCCTAATGTGAAAACGGATACATTTCCAGATGAATAGAGCCGAATAGGGGCTCGAAGTTCATTCGGAAACATCTTTGGGTAATTCCACGGAGCCGAGGGCGATATGCGCCGATCCGGCTCCGGCTTTTTGAGGAACGGCCGCCCGAAGGCGGCTGGATGAGAAAGATATGGCTCTACGTTCGGTGGTTTACAAGGCGGTGCTGCAGGTTGCGGACATGGACAGGGGTTACTACGCGGAGCATCCGCTGGTCATCGCCCGCCATCCCTCGGAAACCGACGAAAGAATGATGGTGCGGGTCCTGGCCTTCGCGCTGAATGCCGACGAAGGGCTGGCGTTCGGCCGGGGGCTGTCGACCGACGACGAGCCGGACCTGTGGCGCAAGGACCTGACCGGCGCGGTGGATGTATGGATAGAAGTGGGCCTGCCGGATGAGAAATGGCTGCGCAAGGCGTGCGCGCGGGCCCGGCAGGTGATGCTCTACGCCTATGGCCGTACCGCCGATGCCTGGTGGCGCCAGAACCAGGACAAGCTGGCGCGGCTGGATAATCTGCAGGTTTTCCGGCTGGCTCCCGACGACACCGCCGCGCTGGGCCGGCTGGCGGAACGGAACATGCAGCTTCAATGCAACATCCAGGAGGGCCAGGCCTGGCTGGGTAATGGCGGACGGGATGCGACGGCGACGCCGGAAAGGCTGCATCCCTCAATATGAATAGGGTTTTTTGGGCTTTTCGCCTGCGATGAAGTCCCGCGTTTTTGGTGCTAGGATAAAAAAGCAAAGTGGTTACGAGTCTGGTCTACCGACGAGCGCCGACCTAGGGGGATCTTTGCCTGATGTTGGGTTGTGCGCCGATAAAAACGCGCGTCTGTTGCGACTGACAGGTTGTGGAATACGGAAAACCCTACATGAATGCACTTTTTTCTCAGGCAGAACGCCAACTCTCGACATTACCCGTTCCCGTTCAACTCATACTGCCTGACGGCACCCGGCTGGGGGCCGACCAGCCCAGGGTCGGATTTACCCTCAAGACCCTGCGCTCCGTGTCCCACCTGGTCCGGGGCCGCATCGGTCCGCTAGGCGAGGACTACGTCGAGGGGCGGGTCGACATAAGCGGCAACATGCGCGATCTGATGGCGGCCGCCGCCGCCATAATGACGGAATCGCCGATCGACAACTCCCACCCCGGCTGGCTTTCGGAAATGGGGCGCAAGGCGACGTCGGTCATGCGCCACACGATGGATCGCGACGCGCGGCAGATCCAGTTCCACTACGACTTGTCCGATGATTTCTACGGCCTGTGGCAGGATCCGCGCCGGGTCTATTCGTGCGCCTATTATCGCGATTCCGGCATGACGCTGGCGCAGGCTCAGGAAGCCAAGCTGGATCATATCTGCCGCAAGCTGAAGCTGCAGGCGGGCGAACGGTTCCTCGACATCGGCGCGGGGTGGGGCGGCCTGCTGTTGTGGGCGGCGGAAAACTACGGCGTCGACGCCACCGGCATTACCCTCTCGAAGAACCAGCATGCGCACGTCAATCGCCTGATCGAGGAAAAAGGCCTGCAGGACCGCGTGCGGATGATATTGCTGGACTACCGGCAGCTGGAAGAAACCCGGCCCTACGACAAAATCGCGTCCGTCGGCATGTTCGAGCACGTGGGGCGCGCCCAGTTGACCGGCTATTTCGCGAAAATCCGCCGGCTGCTGCGACCGGGCGGCATGGCGATGAACCATGGCATCACGTCCGGCGGCACCTACAACGCCCAGCTCGGCAGCGGCATGGGCGACTTCATCGAGAAGTACATATTCCCCGGCGGGGAACTGGTGCACGTCAGCAAGGTATTGGAAACGCTCAGCGACGGCGGCCTGGAAGCGGTCGACGTCGAGAATCTGCGGCCCCACTATGCACGGACGCTGTGGGCCTGGAGCGACGGACTGGAGGCCAGGCTGGACGATGCCCACCGGGTATTGCCGGGCGAGCAGGGCGCCAGGTCCATCCGGGCCTACCGGTTGTATCTGGCCGGCTGTGCCATGGCTTTCGAGCGCGGGTGGATCTCGCTGAACCAGGTGCTGTGCCAGCACCAGGGCGTATTCGACGCAAGCCAGCTCGACGGGCCGCCCAGCCAGGCCTATCCGTTCCGGCGGGACTACATCTATCGCTGAGCCGGCCCGCGCGGCGAGCGACGAGCCCCGCCTTGGCGGGGCTCGCGCGTTTCAGTCCGGAGAGGCCGGGCGTTCACAACGACGCCGCGGCGAACGTATCGCAATTGCCGGGAGTGCCTGTCTCCAGGCCGCGCTTGAACCAGCGCACGCGCTGGGCGGAGGTGCCGTGCGTGAAGGCGTCGGGTACCACATAGCCCTGGGCTTCTTTCTGCAGGCGATCGTCGCCGATGGCCGAGGCGGCGTTCAGGGCCGCCTCCACGTCGCCGGGTTCCAGGATCTGTCGGGCGCGATTGGCGTGATGGGCCCAGATGCCCGCGTAGCAGTCGGCCTGGAGTTCCATGCGCACCGACAACTGGTTGGCTTCGACCTGATTGGAGCGGCGCTGCTGGCGGTTGACCTTGTCGGCCGTGCCCAGCAGGTTCTGGACATGATGGCCGATCTCGTGGGCGATCACGTAGGCGCGGGCGAAGTCGCCCGGGGCATTCAGGCGTTGCTGCATTTCCTGGAAGAAACTCATGTCGAGGTAGACGCGGGCATCGCCGGGGCAGTAGAACGGGCCCATCGCGGCCTGGCCGGTGCCGCACGCGGTGTTCGTGGCGCCCGAGTACAGGACCAGCTTCGGTTCCGTGTAGCGGCTGCCGGACGCGGTGAAGATCTGGCCCCAGGTGTCCTCGGTGTCGGCCAGTACTTTCGAGACGAACTGGGCCTGTTTGTCGTCGGCCGGCGGCGGGCCCGCGGTTTCCTGGGCCGACTGGCCGGGGCCGGACGCGAGGTCCAGCACCACGGAGGGGTCGACGCCGAAATACATGGCGACCAGCGCGAGCACCACCGCGCCCAGGCCCAGGGAACCCCGGCCTCCCAGGCGGGGGCCGCCGCCGCGCCGGTCTTCGATGTTGTTGCTCTCTCGGCCATTGTCCAGGCGCATGGGGCTTCCTCTGTCATTCGATGCGGTGCGAGGGCGCACGGCCAGACTATAAACCGATACGGTCTGGCGCGACTTCGGGGGCAAGGTGTTGTTTATGCCGCAACGGTAGTCGCGCAAAATCGCAAAAGGCGCAGCAATTGGCCGTGAAAGTGTGGGAGCATTTCTCCTCGGGAGCACGTGCCATGCCGGGCGCGATGCAAGTCGGTAAAAGCCCTAGTCATGCCAGGGGTTAATGCCCACTTGACATATTTCGGCGCTCAACTGACGAAACAAAAAAATTCGTTCTTTTTATACAAACATCCATGAATGTTTGTATAATCGCCTGCTTCAAGATGTCCGCAATGTCTTCCCGTCCGCACCCGGCGCGCGCCTGGCCGCCGGACGCGCAAGGCTTTCGTCATCCCGGGATTTCGACTACGTTTCGGCTTCATTCGTGCCGCGACGCCCATGCCTAGAGGAATGCTATGCAACGCAAAAGACGCTCACCTTATCTGCTAGGCGCGATATCGCTGGCGACCCTGCTCGCGCTGTCTGCCTGCGGAAAAGGAAACGGTGGCGCGCAACAGGGTGCGGGGGCACCTCCTCCCATGGAGATCGGCACCATCACCATTGCACCTACCAAGGAAGTCATCGTCAACGAACTGCCCGGGCGGCTGGAAGCGACCCGTGTCGCCGAGGTCCGGGCACGCGTGGCGGGGATCGTGCTCCAGCGTGTTTTCCGCGAAGGCAGCGACGTCAAGGCGGGCCAACTGTTGTTCAAGATCGACCCGGCGCCGTTCCAGGCCGACTACAACAGCGCCAAGGCCAATCTCGAGCGCGACGAAGCCAATCTGTACCAGGCCCGGATGCTGGCCGAACGCTACGAGCCGCTGGTGAAGGCCAACGCCGTCAGCAAGCAGGAGTACGACAACGCCGTCGCTTCGTACAAGCAGGCGCAGGCCGCCGTGTCGGCG
Source organism: Pigmentiphaga sp. MLSB6-MA01 (assembly GCF_058793475.1). Classification (NCBI taxonomy): domain Bacteria; kingdom Pseudomonadati; phylum Pseudomonadota; class Betaproteobacteria; order Burkholderiales; family Alcaligenaceae; genus Pigmentiphaga; species Pigmentiphaga sp. MLSB6-MA01. The sequence continues at coordinate 34,514 of NZ_JBXAFV010000009.1, forward strand.
ACCCGCGCCGCGCTGGACCGCGCCAAGCTCAGCCTTGACTACGCCACAGTCACAGCGCCGATTTCCGGCCGCATCGGCCGCGCGCTGGTCACCGAGGGCGCGCTGGTGGGCCAGGGCGAAGTCACGCCGCTGGCGGTCATCCAGCGGCTGGATCCGGTCTATGCCAACTTCACGCAATCCGTGGCGCAACTGAGCCAGCTGCGCGCGGCCTTCGACAGCGGCAAGATCAAGCAGGTCGCGCCGAACGAAGCCCGCGTATCGCTGGTGCTCGATGATGGTTCGCGCTATCCGCTCACCGGCAAGCTGCTGTTCTCGGACGTCACGGTCGACCAGAGCACCGGCCAGGTCACGCTGCGCGCCGAGTTCCCGAATCCGAACAACGTCCTGCTGCCCGGGATGTACGTGCGGGTGCGGGTCGAGCAGGGTATCGACGAGGCGGCGCTGACCGTGCCGCAGCAGGCCGTGCAGCGCGGCGCCAACGGCGATGCCTCGGTCTATGTGGTCGGCGCCGAGAACAAGGTCGAGCCGCGTCCCGTCAAGACCGGTGCCGCGGTGGGCGATCGCTGGATCGTGACCCAGGGCCTCAAGCCCAACGACGTGGTCATCGTCGAAGGTTTCCAGAAGGTGCGTCCGGGCGCGCAGATCAAGCCCATCCCATGGAAGCCTGCGACCGAGCCCGCGCCCGCGCAGCCGGCTGGCCAGCAGGGCAGCAAGTCGTGATCAGTACCGTGCCCGGCGCGCAATCCGCCCCGGGCGCGCGGGCCGGCGAAGGCCGGTCCGGTCGAGACGCAGGCAGGGCGAACCCGGCTTCGTCAAGGTCGAGCCGGGTCCTGTCGGGCCGCCCGAAGCATCTCTAAGAGAGTCACCAGACATGTCGCAATTTTTCATTAGCAGGCCGATTTTTGCCTGGGTGGTCGCGCTGTTCATCATCCTGGCAGGTGTCCTGGCCATTCCCAACCTGCCGGTGTCGCAGTACCCGGCGGTGGCGCCGCCGGTCATCTCGGTGTCGGCCACGTATCCCGGCGCTTCCGCCGAAACGGTGGCCCAGTCGATCACCAGCCTGATCGAGGACGAGCTCAACGGCGCCCAGGGCATGATGTATTTCGAGTCGCAGAGCAACTTTGGCCGCGCCGAGATCGACATCACTTTCGCGCCGGGCGTCGATCCGGACCTGGCCGCGGTGGACGTGCAGAACCGTATCAAGCGGGTCGAGTCCCGCCTGCCGCAATCCGTGTTGCAGCAAGGGCTGCGGGTGGAGAAGGCCAGCACCAACTTCCTGCTGGTGCTGACCCTGTCCTCCGAAAGCGGCGCCACCGATGCCGTGGGCCTGGGCGATTACCTGACCCGCAACGTGCTGAGCGAGATCCGCCGTATCCCGGGCGTGGGCCGGGCGCAGTTGTTCGCCTCGCAGCGAGCCATGCGTATCTGGATCGATCCGGCCAAGCTGGTGGGCTTCAAGTTGTCCGCGGCGGACGTCAACAGCGCCATCGCCGGCCAGAACGTGCAGTTGCCGGCCGGTGCCATCGGCGACCAGCCCAACCTGCCGGACCAGCAGATCACCGCGACCATCTCGGTGCGGGGCCAACTGGCCACGCCCGAAGAGTTCGGCAACATCGTGCTGCGCGCGAATCCGGACGGCTCGTCCGTGCGCCTGCGCGATGTCGCGCGCATCGAGGTCGGCGCCGAGTCCTACGCGTTCTCGTCGCGCCTGAACGGCAAGCCGACCGCCGCCGTGGCGGTGCAACTGGCGCCGGGCGCCAACGCGCTGTCGGCGGCCGAGGGCGTCAAGGCCAAGATGGCGGAACTGGCGACCTATTTCCCCGCGGACTACAAGTACGACATCCCCTACGACACCTCGCCCTTCGTGAAGGCGTCGATCGAGAAAGTGCTCCATACCCTGGTCGAGGCCATGGTGCTGGTGTTCCTGGTGATGTTCCTGTTCCTGCAGAACTTCCGCTACACGCTGATTCCGTCCATCGTGGTGCCGATCTGCCTGATGGGCTCGTTCGCGTGCATGCTGATCGCCGGGTTCTCGATCAACGTCTTGACCATGTTCGGCATGGTGCTGGTGATCGGTATCCTGGTGGACGATGCCATCGTGGTGGTGGAGAACGTCGAACGGATCATGGTCGAGGAAGGGTTGCCTCCCAAGGAGGCCACCCGCAAGGCCATGGGCCAGATCAGCGGCGCCATCATCGGTATCACGCTGGTGCTGACGGCCGTGTTCCTGCCGCTCGCCTTCATGAGCGGGTCGGTGGGCGTGATCTACCGGCAGTTCTCGCTGGCCATGGCCACGTCCATCCTGTTCTCGGGCTTTCTCGCGCTGTCCCTGACGCCGGCCCTGTGCGCCACGCTGCTCAAACCCATCCCCAAGGGCGCGCATGACCAGAAGAAGGGCTTCTTCGGCTGGTTCAACCGGAGCTTCAACCGCACCGCCGACGGCTACCAGAACTGGGTCGGACGCCTCCTGGCCAAGACCGGGCGCTACATGATCATCTACGCGGCGATCCTGGCCGTGATGGCCTACACCTTCCTGCGCCTGCCGTCGTCGTTCCTGCCGGCGGAAGACCAGGGCTACGTGATCACCGACATCCAGACGCCCCCGGGCGCTTCAGTCAATCGCACCAGCGAGGCGGTCGATGCCATGGAGGCGCACTATGCCGCGCGGCCCTCGGTGAAGTCCATCATCACCATCCTGGGCTTCAGCTTCTCGGGCATGGGCCAGAACGCGGCGCTGTCGTTCGCCACGCTGAAGGACTGGTCCGAGCGCGGCGCGGACGAATCGGCGCAGGCCGAGGCCGCGCGCGCCAACGGCAGCTTCTTCGGCCGCATCAAGGACGCCATGGTGTTCTCGATCGTGCCGCCGGCCATTCCCGAACTGGGCAACGCGACGGGCTTCACGTTCCGCCTGCAGGACCGGGGCGGACTGGGCCACAACGCGCTGCGCGACGCCCGCGATCAGTTGCTGGGCGCCGTGGCCAAGAGTTCCGTGATCGCGTATGCCCGGGTCGAGGGCCTGGAAGACTCCCCCGAATTGCGCCTGCTGATCGATCGCGAGAAGGCCAATGCCCTGGGCGTGTCCTTTGATTCCATCCGTTCGGCATTGTCCACGTCGGTGGGGTCGGCCGCGGTGAACGACTTCATCAACACCGGGAGGGTCCAGCGCGTGATCGTGCAGGCAGAGGCCCGGGACCGCATGTCGCCGGACGACCTGCTGCGCCTGTACGCCGCCAATTCGAGCGGGGGCGTGGTGCCGTTCTCGGCGTTCGCTTCGTCCGAGTGGGCCAAGGGCCCGGTGCAGGTGATCCGCTACAACGGTTATCCCGCCTACAAGATCTCGGGCGATGCCAAGCCGGGTTTCAGTACCGGCGAGGCCATGAGCGAGATGGAGCGCCTGGTGCGCGAACTGCCCCCGGGCATCGGCTATGAGTGGACGGGCCAGTCGCTGCAGGAGCGTGTGTCGGGCGCGCAGGTGCCCATCCTGCTGACGCTGTCGCTGCTGGTGGTGTTCCTGGTGCTGGCCGCGCTGTATGAAAGCTGGTCCATTCCGTTCTCGGTGATTCTCGTGGTGCCGCTGGGGATCCTGGGCGCGGTGCTGGCGGTGACGCTGGTGGGCATGCCCAACGATGTGTTCTTCAAGGTGGGCCTGGTGACCATCATCGGCCTGTCGGCCAAGAACGCGATCCTGATCGTGGAGTTCGCCAAAGACCTCTATGCCGAGGGCAAGGGCCTGGCCGAGGCCACGATCGAGGCGGCGCGCCTGCGCTTCCGTCCCATCATCATGACGTCGCTGGCGTTCATCCTGGGCGTGCTGCCGCTGGCCATCGCCACCGGCGCCAGCTCGGGCGCGCAGCGCGCCATCGGTACCGGCGTGATGGGCGGCATGATCTCCGCCACGTTGCTGGCCGTGTTCTTGGTGCCTGTGTTCTTCGTGGTGGTGCTGAGGCTGTTCAAGACCAAGCCCGAATCCCTGCATATCATGGGACACCATGACGACGAGCCGAACCAGGGCGATGCCGGCGCGGCGGGAACGGTCAAGCATGAAGGAAACTGATATGAATCGACCCGCACAATCGTTGCCTTCGGGGCAGCGCGGTGGAACCGGCGTGAGCATGAAACTCGTGGCGGTGGCCATCGCCGCCTTGCTGGGAGGATGCTCGCTGATCCCGACCTATGAGCGCCCGGCGGCGCCGGTGGAGGGGGATTTCTCCAGCCACGGCGCCGCGCCGGCCGGCTCGCAGCCGGCCACGGCCGACATAGGCTGGCGCCAGTTCTTCGGTGATGAACGCCTGCAACGGCTGATCGCGCTGTCGCTGGAAAACAACCGCGACCTGCGCGTCGCGGTCCTGAACATCGAGACGGCCCGTGCCCAGTATGGCGTGACGCGCGCCGACCGGTTCCCGGGCGTCAATGCCAACGCGAACGGCTCGCGTCAGCGCACGCCAGGTGATCTGTCGTACACCGGCAATGCCACCATCGCCAGCCAGTATCAGGTCAATCTGGGCGTGACCGCGTTCGAGCTGGACTTGTTCGGCCGTGTCCGCAGCCTGAGCCAGGCGGCGCTGGCGCAATACCTGGCGAGCGAGGAAACCCGGCGCAGCACGCAGATCAGTCTGGTGGCCCAACTGGCCAATGCCTACCTGAACGAGCGTTCCAGCGATGAACTGCTGGCGCTGGCGCAGCGCACCTTGAAGACCCGCCAGGATTCATACGGCCTGATCAAGCTGCGCTACGATGCCGGCGCGGCGTCCGAACTGGAGCTCCAGCAGGCCGAGTCGCTGGTGCAAAGCGCCTTGTCCGAGCAAGCCATTGCCGAGCGCAACCGCGCCCAGGCCACCAACGCGATCGTGCTGCTGGTCGGCCAGCCCCTGCCGGCCGACCTGCCCGCGCCACGGCCGTTGAGCGGGCAGGCCCTGTTGGCCGAGGTGCCGGTCGGCCTGTCGTCCGACCTGATCGAACGCCGGCCCGACATCCGCTCGGCCGAACAGCAACTGCGCAGCGCCAACGCCAACATCGGGGCCGCCCGCGCGGCATTTTTCCCGCGGATCTCTCTGACAGGCGCGTTCGGAACCGCGAGCAACCAGCTGTCCGGGTTGTTCGACAGCGGTTCGCTGGCCTGGAGCTTCGCGCCCCAGATCAGCCTGCCCATCTTCGATGCCGGCCGCAATCGGGCCAACCTCGATCTGGCCGAAGCCCGCAAGAACATCGCGGTGGCCCAGTACGAGAAAACGATCCAGACGGCGTTCCGGGAAGTGGCGGACGCGCTCGACGCCAAGGGGACCTTCGACCGCCAGATCCAGTCCCAGCAGATGCTGGTGGATGCCTCCCGCCGCAGCCTGGAGTTGTCCGACCTGCGGTATCGCAACGGGGTCGACAGCTACCTGCAACTGCTGGACGCGCAGCGGACGCTGTTCACCGCCGAGCAGAGCCTGTTGCAGGCGCGCACCCAGCGCTTGAACAACCTGGTCGGCCTGTACAAGTCCCTGGGCGGTGGTTGGGAAGAGAATACGGTGGCCGCCAAGGCGGCGCCAGCCTCGACCGTGCAATGAAACAAGGGGCGCCTCGGCGCCCCTTGTGATTTATAAGCCAGGTTTTGCCCCAATGAACAAAGGGCGTCTCCCGTTGGCGGGGACGCCCTTGTCGAGGCACCGCATGAGCGATGATCAGCCGTTGATGTACTGGACGTCGTAGCGACGGGCGTTGGCCTTCAGCTCGGCGATCAGGTTCAGGACCTGGGCGGCCGCGGCGCGCAGGGTCTCGAACGGACGGGGCTGTTCGAATTCGTTGGCCAGCTCGCCACGGATCAGTTCGCGCTCGAGCGTGTCGGTCAACTTGCTGTCTTGAACGTATTTCATGGCATATCCTTTGCAGTGGTTGCTAGGTGCTATCCCCTAGGTGATAACCCTATATTAGGGGAAACCCCAGGATAAGGCAAGCCCTTGTCGCATCGCAGCATGGATAGATGGGTATGTGTTGTTTGCCAGCCTCAATGTTGATGCTTATAAATCACTTAATGGAATAAAAAAACGGCGCCTTGCGGCGCCGTCAGGAAGGTCAGCGGCGGAAACTGCCCTTGACCAGCTGGAAACCGAACAGTCGGCAGGCCAGCGCGCCGTTATAGACGGGCGTGCGCCGGAATGGATCCAGGCGCAGCTTGCGGGGGAACTCCATGTCGCTGGTGATGACATGCAATTGCCAGCCGCCGAACTCCCGTTTGAGCGTGCTGGCCCATTCGGTCCAGAGCTGGATGTCTTCCTCCAGGTCCAGGCGCTCCCCGTAGGGGGGATTGGTGATAAGCCAGCCCGGACGCTCGTCCAGCGGGCAGGTGTCGCGCGCGTCGGCGATCTCGAAATAGACTGCATCCTCGGTCAATCCCGCTCGCTGGGCATTGCCGCGCGCCGCGTCGATCGCGCGCGGGTCGATGTCGGCGCCGGCCAGTTGCATGGGCAGCTCAGGCAGGATGCGGGCGCGGGCGTCGTCCTTCAGGTCGCGCCAACGGCGGTCCTGGTGATCGCGCAGGCGTTCGAAGGCGAAGGGGCGGGAGATGCCGGGTGGCACGCGCAGCCCCTTGAGCGCCGCTTCGATCAGGATGGTGCCGCTGCCGCAGAAAGGATCGATCAGCGGTACGTTGGCGGGCCAGCCGGACAGGGCCAGCAGGCCCGCCGCCAGGTTTTCGCGCAGCGGCGCTTCGCCTTTGTCCAGCCGCCAGCCCCGCTTGAACAGCGATTCGCCGGAAGTGTCCAGGTAGAGCGTCGCGCTGGTTTCATCCAGGAACGCGTGCACGCGCGCGTCGGGCCGCACGGTATCGATGCTGGGGCGTTCCCCTTCGAGTTCGCGCAGGCGGTCGCAGATGCCGTCCTTGACCCGCAGGTTGCAGAACTGCAGGCTTTTCATCGGGCTGCGGACGGCCGAGGTATCCACGCGCAGGGTCTGTTCGGCGCCGAACCAGCGTTCCCAGGGGGTGGCGCGGGCCAGCTCCAGCAGTTCGTCCTCGTTGCGCACCGTACCGTGCGCGACCCGGACCAGGACACGCGTGGCCAGCCTCGACTCGAGGTTGGCACGCATCATGCCGGCCCAGTCGGCCGTGAAGTGGGCGCCGGCGCGGCCGGGGTGGGCGTCGTCGTATCCCAGCGCGTGCAGCTCGTCGACCAGCGCGGTTTCGAGGCCTTGCGGGCAGGGCGCGAACATGGCGAAGGTTTCGGCCTGCGTGCCGCGGGGCCGTCGCTCCAGGCGCGGTGCGTCCTGGGCCGCGGCGGCGGGGCGGGGGCCGCGTGGCGCGCCGCGCCGTTCGTGCGACCGCGTGGGGGGCGCGTCGTCGGGCCGAGTCCGGGGCCGGTCCGGTGCCGTGGCGGGGCGTCCTTCCCGGCGCGGCGAATCGCCCCGCGGTGCGGACGGCCGCGCTTTTCCCCCAGGACGGCCGCCTTCGCGGGCCGGCGTCCCGGATGGCTGGGGCGGCGTGTCCGCCGCGGCGGGTTGTTTGCCGCTTTCGAGCGTTGCTCGCGCCACGCGGTGGGCGCGCGGACCCGATCGGCTGCGCCGGTCGGTGTCCTGCGGGTCGCCCGGTTGCCGCGTGCGGGTACCGGTGGGGAGGGAAAGCGTCGGTTTCTTGCGCTCGGGAGTATCGGACAAGAGGTGGGCCAATCAGAAAGGTTTGACGACAACGAGGACGGTGGCGGCCAGCAGCAGCAGGACGGGGACCTCGTTGAACCAGCGGTAGAACACGTGGGAGCGGGCGTTGCGGCCCGCCTCGAATTTGCGCAGCAGGCTGCCACAGGCATGGTGGTAGCCGATGACCAGCAGGACCACGGCCAGCTTGGCGTGCATCCAGCCGTTGCCCGGACCGCGCCCTATACCATAGCCGACATATAGCCACAGGCCCAGCAGGACGGCCGGAATGGCCAGGATGGTGGTGAAGCGGAACAGCCGGCGCGCCATGCCCAGCAGACGCGTGGCGGCGGCTGCGTTCGTTTCCTGCGCCAGGTTGACGAAGATGCGCGGCAGATAGAACAGGCCGGCGAACCACGACGCGACGAATACGATGTGAAAAGCTTTCACCCACAGCATAAGTGCTTCCTTGTCGATGCATGCGTGCCGCCGGAGCGGCGAGATCGGGCGGCGGGACCGGCCGGAAGGCCGGGTCCGCCGCATGGTGTCGCGCGAGGCGTCAGCCTCGCGTCTGGCCGTCGCCGGTCAATACCCATTTCAGCGTGGTCAGTCCTTCCAGCCCGACCGGTCCGCGGGCGTGCAGCTTGTTGGTCGATATGCCGATCTCCGCGCCCAGGCCATACTCGTAGCCGTCGGCGAAACAGGTCGGAAGGTTGACGTAGACCGAGCTTGAGTCGACCTCGCGCTGGAAGCGGCGGGCGGCGGACAGGTTCTCGGTGACGATGGCATCGGTGTGTTGGGAGCCGTGGGCCTCGATGTGGCGGATGGCCTGGTCCAGGTCGTCCACGACCTTGATCGACAGGACGGGCCCCAGATACTCCGTGTCCCAGTCTTCCTCGGTCGCGGGCACGGCCTGCGGCACCAGCGCGAGGGTGCGCTCGCAGCCCCGCAGTTCGACCCCGTGCCCGGCAAAAGCCTCTCCCATCGAGGGCAGGAAGGCCGCGGCCACGCCTGCGTGGACCAGCAGAGTCTCCATCGAACCACAGATGCCGTAGCGGTAGGTCTTGGCGTTGAACGCGATGGCGTGGGCCTTTTCGAGGTCGGCGTCCCGGTCGACGTAGACGTGGCAGATGCCGTCCAGATGCTTGATCACCGGTACCCGCGCTTCCTCGGACAGGCGCTTGATCAACCCCTTGCCGCCACGGGGGATGATGACGTCCACGTATTCGGTCATGGTGGCCAGCTTGCCCACGGCCGCCCGGTCGGTGGTCTCGACCACCTGCACGGCGTCGGCGGGCAGGCCGGCGGTTTCCAGGCCTTCGCGCACGATGCGGCCGAGCGCCGTGTTGGAGTGGATGGCCTCGGAACCGCCTCGCAGGATGGTGGCGTTGCCCGATTTCAGGCACAGCGCGGCCGCGTCGATCGTGACGTTGGGGCGCGACTCATAGACGATGGCGATGACGCCCAGCGGGACCCGCATGCGGGCCACCTGCATGCCATTGGGACGCGTGCGGGTCGCGGTCAGTTCGCCCACGGGATCGGGCATGGCGGCGATCTGTTCCAGGCCGGTGGCCATGAGCCCCAGGGCCTTGTCGGACAGCGTCAGGCGGTCCACCAGGGCTGCGTCCAGCCCGTTCGCCCGGGCTGCTGCCAGATCCTTGGCGTTTTCTGCCTGCAGCCAGTCCTTGCGGTCGCGCAGGCCGGCCGCCATGGCGCGCAGCGCGGCAGCCTTGGCGAGGTCGTCGGCGCGTGCGACCAGGCGGGCGGCGGCGCGGGCGCCGGCGCCGATCCGGCGCATGGTTTGGTCGAGCGTAGAGGTATCCATTCCTGTGAATCGGCTAGAGGGCGGGGCGCTTCAGGCCGCGAGCCTGAGCGCCAGCCGCGTGATTTCGTGCCACGGATCAGGGAGGCGTCCCGGAACCCGCAGTCCTTTGATGATCTTGTCCACCTCGTGGGCGTGATGGACGGCGGCGGTCCAGGCCTGGGGTGGTAGCCGTTTGAGTGCCTGGTTGGCCAATTGTTCGTGCGTGCCGAAAAAACGCAGCGTGCGCATCAGCGCCGGTACGCTCTGCCCCTGCTGGCCCGCCTGGGCCAGGCGGGCCAGCAGGCGGATTTCCTCGCCCACCGCCCACAAGACCAGCGGCAGGGCCTCGCCCTCGGCGCGCAGGCCTTCGATCAGGCGCACCATGCGCTGGGCGTCGCCCGCCAGCATGGCGTCGCGAAGCTTGAATACATCGTAGCGCGCCACGTTCATGACCGCATCGTGTACCTGTTCCAGCGTCAGCGCGCCTTCCGGATACAGCAGTCCCAGCTTGAGGATTTCCTGGTGCGCGGCCAGCAGATTGCCCTCGACGCGGTCGGCCAGCCATTGCAGGACCTCGGCGCCGGCGCGCTGTTTCTGCCGAGCCAGCCGCTCCCCCACCCAGCCGGGCAGCATCGGCCGTTCGATGGTAGGCACGTCGATGACGATGCCATGCTCGGCCAGCGCCGAAAACCAGGCCGATGCGCGAGTCGTCTTGTCGAGCTTGGGCAGCATGACCACCGTGACGCTGTCGCCCTGCTGGCCCGGCGCCTGCCGGGCCAGCCGCGCGATGACTTCGCCGCCGGTCTTGCCGGGCTTGCCGGTCGGAATCTTCAACTCCAGCAGCCGGCGGTCGCCGAACAGCGAGATCGATTGCGAGGCGCTCAACAGCGCATTCCAGTCGCTGCGCGCATCCGCCACCACCGTTTCGCGTTCCGTGAACCCGCCGGTGGTGGCCGCCGTGCGCAAGGCATCGCATGCCTCGATCACGAGCAGGGGCTCGTCGCCGGTCACCGTGTACAGCGGTTCCAGTTGCTCGCCCGCCCGCTGGAGCTGGGCAATCAGTTGTTCGGGCCGCAATTGCCTCATGGCGCGTCTCCAGTGTGCTGGCGGCGCGATCCCGGATGCCGCGGATCCGGCTCCGCCGGTCCGCCAGCATCGCCCCTCGGGACCCGACGCCGGGCCGCCCCAAGGCGGGTCCCGGCCCCATTGGGGGCTGCCGCGTAGCGGCTGGGGACCCACCATTCTGGGCGCGCGAAGCGCGTAGGGGGGGGCTTCATCAACTAGGCTGCTTCGATTCGACCGCGGCCATGCGGCGCAGTACCTGCTGCACGGTTTCGTTCTGCATGTCGCGATACAACAGGTTGGTTTCGGAGTCCTTGGCCAGGGTGTTCGCGTCGCTGAAGGTCAGGTCGCGCTTGAGCGCGATGGTCGTGGGCGGGATGTAGTCCTGCCCCTTGCCGTCGTGGACGCGGAAGGCGAAGAGGTAGCGCAGTTCGAATTCGCGCACGCGGCCCGAGGCGTCCAGCGACAGGATGCTGCGTTCACGCGTTTCTTGCAGGATCTGCAACTGGGCCTGCGCGGCCTTGGGATCCTCGACGATGCGGGTGTTGGTCGTGTTGCGCACGTAGCGGCGCAACTGCGCGCCGAGCTCCGAGGTGTCGGAGGCGCCGATGTAGAGGGTGGAGAAGGGCAGGTCGGCCGTGCCCCGCAGCGCGAAGCCGCAGCCCGCCAGAAGCGCCAGCCCGCCGCTTGCCGCGGCCTGCAGCAGCAAACGGCGTCGCGTATTGGCTGAGGAAGAAGAGAGCAACGGTTTCATGCCAGTTTCCAAGTCAAGATTTCACCAACGAAGCCCGTTGAATTTCACCCAGGATGCGGTGGATCCGGCTTTGCCGGTCCACCCGCATCGCCCCCTGGGGGGGCGCGTCAGCGCGCAGGGGGCCAGCCGCTATCCCACCACGTTGACGAGTTTGTTGGGTACGACGATAACGCGTTTGGGTTGGCGCCCCTCGAGGAACCTGCCCACGGCCTCGTGCCCCACGGCCAGGGCCTCGATCGCGGCCTTGTCGGCGCTGCTGGGCACCGACAGCGAACCGCGCAGCTTGCCGTTCACCTGCAGCATGAGTTCGATCTCGTCGGTCACCAGCGCGGCCTCGTCCAGCCGGGGCCAGGGGGCATCCAGCAGGTCGCCGTGGGCCTGGGCGTAGCCCAGGTCGCGCCAGGCCTGCCAGGTAAGGTGCGGCACGATGGGGTAGAGCACCGACAGCAGGATGCGGGTACCCTCGGCCAGCGCGGCCTCGCCGGTCTCGCCGTCGAGCTTGGCGTCTTCCAGCGTGTTCAGCAGCTTCATGCTGGCCGAGACCACGGTGTTGTACTGGATGCGCTGGTAGTCGTAGTCGGCCTGCTTCAGGATGGCGTGGACGTCGCGCCGCAGCAGCTTGACGGCCTGGCTGGCGGACGACCAGTCGGCGGGGGCGGGACGGCCCAGCGCCGCCTGGATGCGCGCGCCGTTCGCATGGCAGAAGCTCCACAGGCGGCGCAGGAAGCGGTGCGCGCCGTCCACGCCCGCGCCCGACCATTCCAGGGTCTGCTCGGGCGGGCTTGCGAACATCACGAACAGCCGTGCGGTATCGGCGCCCTGGGTATCGATCAGGGATTGCGGATCGACGCCGTTGTTCTTGGACTTGGACATCGTGCCCACGCCGCCGTAGTCCACCGGCGAGCCGTCGGCCTTGAGCCTGGCACCGACGATGGCGCCCTTGGCGTCGTAGAGATTCTCGACCTCGTCCGGCCAGAAGTATTCGATGCCGCCTTTCTCGTTCCTGCGCGAATAGATGTGGTTGAGCACCATGCCCTGGGTCAGCAGCTTGACGAAGGGCTCGCCGAACTTGACCAGGCCCATGTCGCGCATCACCTTGGTCCAGAACCGGGCGTACAAGAGATGCAGCACCGCGTGTTCGATGCCGCCGATGTACTGGTCCATCGGCATCCAGTAATCGTTGCGCTCGTCGACCATGGCGGCGTCGTTGCCCGGCGAGGTATAGCGCATGAAATACCAGGACGAATCCACGAAGGTGTCCATGGTGTCGGTCTCGCGCCGGGCGGGCTTGCCGCACTGCGGGCAGACGCATTTCAGGAACGATTCGCTCTTGGCCAGCGGGTTGCCGCTGCCGTCCGGGATCAGGTCGTCGGGCAGCACGACCGGCAAGTCCTGCTCGGGCACCGGCACGGGGCCGCAGGCCTCGCAGTGGATGATGGGGATGGGCGTGCCCCAGTAGCGCTGGCGCGAAACACCCCAGTCGCGCAGGCGGAAGGTGGTGCGCTTCTCGCCCAGGCCCTTGGCCGCCAGGTCGGCGGCGATGGCGTCGACGGCGGCCTGGTGCGCGAGGCCGTCGTACTTGCCGGAGTTCACCGTCCGGGCCACCTGCTTGTCGCCGTACCATTCCTGCCAGGCGTCGGTCGAGAAGGCCTGGCCTTCGGCTGCGATGACCTGCGTGATGGGCAGGCCATATTTCTTCGCGAACGCGAAGTCGCGCTCGTCATGGGCCGGCACGCCCATGACCGCGCCGTCGCCGTAGCTCATCAGCACGTAGTTGCCGACCCAGACCGGCACGGCCGCGCCCGTGAGCGGATGCACAACCGTCAGTCCCGTCGGCAGGCCTTCCTTGTCGCGGGTGGCCAGTTCGGCCTCGGTCACGCCGCCCTTGCGGCATTCTTCGATGAAGGTTGCCAGGACGGGGTCCTTCGCGGCGGCGTGCAGGGCCAGGGGGTGTTCCGGCGCGACGGCGCAGAACGTGACGCCCATGATGGTGTCGGCGCGCGTCGTGAAGACGTACATGCGGCCGTCCTGGACCAACTGGCCGGCGGCGTCGCGGATGTCATGGGTGAAGGCGAAGCGCGTGCCTTCGCTCTTGCCTATCCAGTGCTCCTGCATCAGGCGCACGCGCTCGGGCCAGCCGGTCAGGTTGTTCTTGACCTCGTCCAGCAGTTCCTCGGCATAGTCCGTGATGCGCAGGTAGTAACCGGGAATCTCGCGTTTTTCCACCAGCGCGCCCGAGCGCCAGCCGCGGCCGTCGATGACCTGCTCGTTGGCCAGCACGGTCTGGTCCACCGGGTCCCAGTTCACCACCTGGGTCTTGCGGTAGGCGACGCCCTTTTCCAGCATCTTCAGGAACAGCCACTGGTTCCACTTGTAGTACTTCGGGTCGCAGGCGGCCATTTCGCGCGACCAGTCGATGCCCAGTCCCATCGCCTTCATCTGCTTCTTCATGTAGGCGATGTTGTCGTAGGTCCACTTCGCTGGCGGCACCTTGGACTTGATGGCGGCGTTCTCGGCCGGCATGCCGAAGGCATCCCAGCCCATGGGCATCAGGACGTTGTAGCCCTTCATGCGCAACTGCCGGTACATGGCGTCGTTGATCGTGTAGTTGCGCACGTGGCCCATGTGCAGCTTGCCGCTGGGGTAGGGCAGCATCGAGCAGGCGTAGAACTTGGGCTTTTCCGAGCCATCGGCGTTCTTCGCGTGTTCTACCGCCAGGTAGGCGTTGGTCGCTTCCCAGTGCTTCTGGGCGGCGGATTCGATCTCGTTGGGAGCGTAGCGTTCCTGCATGGGTTCCGGGCTGGTCTAGGGTATTCTGGCGCGGCGATGACGCCACGGCCGCGGGCCTGGGCCGGCTCGCGCGGGGGCGGCCGACCGGCTAAACCCCTCATTATAGAAGCAGGCGGGGCTCTGCTGGGCCAGCGGTGCTAGACTGCCTGCCGCACTCCCTCATTCCCGGCATTCCTCCCCATGTCCCTGCTCGACAACCTCAATCCCCCCCAGCTCGCCGCCGTCACCATCGAACCGCGCCACGCCCTGGTGCTGGCCGGTGCCGGCAGCGGCAAGACACGGGTGTTGACCACGCGCATGGCCTGGCTCATCCAGACCGGCCAGGTCAGTCCGCACGGATTGATGGCGGTCACTTTCACCAACAAGGCCGCGCGCGAGATGCTGACACGCATCAGCGCGCTGTTGCCCATCAATACCCGGGGCATGTGGATAGGCACCTTCCACGGCTTGTGCAACCGCATGCTGCGCGCGCACTACCGCGATGCCGGCCTGCCGCAGACCTTCCAGATCCTGGATACGGCCGACCAGTTGTCGGCCATCAAGCGGCTGCTCAAGGGCGCGGGCGTGGACGACGAGAAATACCCGCCGCGCCAGGTGCAGCACTTCATCAATGCCGCCAAGGAAGAAGGGCTGCGCCACACCGAAGTCGAGGCCCACGACAGCTTCAACCGGCAGATGGTGGAACTCTACGGCATGTACGATGCCCAGTGCCAGCGAGAGGGCGTGGTCGATTTCCCCGAACTGCTGCTGCGCTGCCACGAGCTGCTGACCCGCAATGCGCCCATCCGCGAGCATTACCAGCATCGGTTCCGCCATATCCTGGTGGACGAGTTCCAGGATACCAACCGGCTCCAGTACCGCTGGCTCAAGTTGCTGGCGGGGGGCGGCGCGGCCCTGTTCGCCGTGGGGGACGACGACCAGTCCATCTACGCGTTCCGCGGCGCCAATGTGGGCAACATGGCGGAATTCGAGCGCGAATACGCGCACGACCGGGTCATCCGGCTGGAACAGAACTACCGGTCGCACGGGCACATCCTGGATGCGGCCAATACGCTGATCCGCAACAACTCCGGCCGCCTGGGCAAGAACCTGTGGACCGACCAGGGGCATGGCGAACCCATCCGCGTCTACGAGGCGTTGTCCGACGCCCAGGAAGCCCAGTGGGTGATCGAGGAGATCCGTTCGCTGGTGGGCGAGGGCAGGCTGCGCCGCGAGGTCGCCATCCTGTACCGCAGCAACGCCCAGTCGCGGGTGCTCGAACACGCGCTGTTCTCGGCGGGCATCCCATACAAGGTCTACGGCGGCCTGCGCTTCTTCGAGCGCCAGGAGGTCAAGCACGCGCTGGCCTACCTGCGCTTGATGGAAAATCCGCACGACGACACGGCCTGGATGCGGGTGGTGAATTTCCCGGCGCGGGGCATCGGCGCGCGCACGCTCGAGCAGCAGGCCGACATCGCGCGCCTGCACAATTGCAGCCTGTACTCGGCGGTGAGCCAGGTGCCGGGCCGCGGCGGCAACAACCTGGCGCAGTTCGCGGGCCTGATCGACCGCATGCGTTTCGAAACACAGAACCTGCCACTGCACGAGATCGTGGACCACGTGATCGAGGCCAGCGGCCTGATCCAGCACTACCTGCAGGAAAAGGAAGGCGCCGAGCGCATCGAGAACTTGCGGGAACTGGTCAACGCGGCGGCGGCCTTTGCCGCCGAGGGGGGCTACGGCCTGGCGGACGCCGGTGCCCTGGCGCAGACGCTGCCCGAGTCCGGGGTCGACCTGCCGTCCCCGCTGGCGGCCTTCCTGTCGCACGCGGCGCTGGAGGCGGGCGACAACCAGGCGAGCGAGGGGCAGGACGCGGTCCAGTTGATGACCGTCCACGCGGCCAAGGGCCTGGAGTTCGAGGCCGTGTTCATCTCCGGCCTGGAGGAAGGGCTGTTCCCGCACGAGAACAGCGTCCTGGAGCAATCCGGGCTCGAAGAAGAGCGGCGGCTGATGTACGTGGCGGTGACGCGTGCCCGCGAGCGGCTATACCTGAGCTTTTCGCAGACGCGTATGTTGCATGGCCAGACCCGCTACAACATGCGGTCGCGCTTTCTTGCCGAGGTGCCCGAGGAGTCGCTGAAGTGGCTCACGCCCAGCAATGGCCGGGCCAAGGCGGTGGATACCGCCGGTGGCTGGGGACGCGCCGCCTGGGGCGAGGAGTCCGGGCGCGGCGGCTTCTCGCGGCCGGCCAAGGATGCGCCTTACGTGGGATCGTCCGAGGGCTACTCGAGCCGCCGCACGTCCGACGCGGGGGTCGAGGTCAACGGGCGGATCTTCAAGGTGGGCCAGAGCGTGGCGCATCCCAAGTTCGGCGAAGGGGTCATCGTCAGCCTCCTGGGCAGCGGCCAGGACGCCCAGGTCCAGGTCAATTTCGGCGGGGTGGGCACCAAGACGCTGGCGCTGGCCATGGCCAAGCTCGATCCGGCCTGAGGGGGCCGGGGCCGCGTGAGCGCGGCCTCAGGCCTGGCGGCGCCGCGGCTCGGCGGCGTGGATGAAGACGGTGTAGGTATCGGCGGGGTGGGGAACCCCGGCCAGGTCGAGCGCATGGCCGACCGCGCCACGATGGTAGGTGCCGTGGTTGACGATGTGGAACAGTATTTCCTTGCGCGACATCGTGCCGCGCTGGCCATCGGCGAACACGAAGGAGACGGCCTCGTCTTCGTCGGGCGGCCCGAGCCGCTCCACATAGGCGCCATACCAGGCGTCGGACCGGACGATGCGTTCCCGCAACGTGTCCAGCGCCGGCAACCGCGGCGTGTTGGTCGAGGCGTGCGGCGCCGGGGCGCCCTCCAGGCGCGACCGGAACAGCTCCTCGACGATGATCATGTGATTGAGCTGCTGGGTCGCGAAGCGCAGGGATTCCGCCCGCGAGCCGTCAAGGCGGCCGATGGCATCGAGCGTGCGCAGGTCCGCCCAGGCCTTGTACTGGAACGCCTGCCGCAGCATGTCAGTTGCGCCGCAGGGGACGGCGGTTGCCGGGCGTGGGCGACGGACCGTCCTTGTGCCGGAAGCTGATGCGTCCCTTGGTCAGGTCGTACGGGGACAGCTCCATCGTGACCCGGTCGCCGGCCAGAATGCGGATACGGTGCTTGCGCATTTTGCCCGATGCGTAGGCGGCAACTTGCATGCCGTTTTCCAGTGTGACGCGAAAGCTGGTCGCGGGCAGCACTTCGGCAACGACGCCTTCCATTTCGATCAGTTCTTCCTTATTCGACATGGTCGATTCCTCCTGTGCATGCGAATGCATAAAAACGAGCTTCGGCCATGGCGGGGCCATGGCATGCGGCAAGGTGGCGCAACGCGCCAGCGATGACGGGGAAGTTCGCGGTGAAACGCCGGGGCCCTGAAGGGCCGGCGCGTGGTGGCGGCCGCCTGGGTTTGCCGTGTCGCGGAAGCTCGGGGTGGCCCCCTGGGTCGGGAGCCTTTCTTCCAGGCAAAAACAAAAAACCCCCGCAAGCGGGGGTTTTCAGCGGATAAGCGGATTATAGCTTATACGGGCTGGATGTTGGAAGCCTGGCGGCCCTTGGGGCCGACGGTGACTTCGAAACGGACCTTCTGGTTTTCCTGGAGGGTCTTGAAGCCGTCGACGCGGATTTCGGAGAAATGGGCGAACAGGTCGTCGCCGCCCGAATCAGCCGTGATGAAGCCAAAGCCCTTGGCGTCGTTGAACCATTTGACGGTACCGGTTTCCATGGTGTCTATCCTTGAAATGAAAAAACCATACGAATGTAAGCAAGACAATCAAGGATGGAGACCATGAACAACCGTACCGCAGTGGTAAGCGATTTTGTACAGCAACTCGTACTCTTGAAAATCATGCCCCGCCGTTATACGGGCTATCGTTGGGCCCGTCAACCGCGTTTGCCGGATTGAACCGGAAAATGCCGGCGGTGTGGGTAAAGTCCCGGGTTTTCACTGAGAAAATACCTGGGAAAATCGTTCAGGAACCATTACCGGACGCCGGGGCGGGAGGGGGTCCGAATACGCTGGTGTAGGTCGGATAAAAACTGCAATACAGCACCGCGGCGGCGGCAAAATTGAAGGGCATCTGGATCAGGCCGGAAATCGTCGGCGACATGCCGACGGCTTCAAGCAGGCTGCCGCCCAGTTCCAGCGCCAGGACGACGAGCAGCCAGGTCGCGCCATACATGAGGAACGCCCCCTTGTTGCGCCAGCACGCGATGCCGGAAAAGAACAAGGCCTTGCGGATACCCAGCCGGTGCCAGGCCACCAGCGCCGGCGCATGCCAGAACAGCCCCGCGATGATCACGTAGAAGATGCCGAACAAGGCGATGGGGGCACGCATGGCCGCCAGCACCGCGCCCACGTCGTCGGATGACAGCCCGGACATCGCCTCGCTCAGGCCGTCGGCGAAAGGCAGGAAGGCGGCCAGGCCCGCCACCAGCACGGCGGCCACGTACAGGACGCCCATCGCCGCGAGCTTCTTGAACAGGCCCGGCGCCTTGAGCACCCCGAACAGGCGCAGGGGCAGCACCGTGTGGCCCTGTTCGATGGCGCGGCAGGCCTCCAGGGTCATGACGGTGACCGCCGGCATGCCGGCGACGAACAGCAGGGGGCCGATGGGAGCGAGGATACTGGCCACCAGGACCATGAAACCGACGGTCAGGGCCCAGGTAAACATCGCCATGGGCTGGAGGCGGAACAGGGCGAGTCCGTCGCGCACCCATTGCCAGCCAGCGCCGGGTGCCAGGGAGGCGGCTTGCATCAGCGGCCTCCCTGCTGGTTCTGGATGCGTGCGCGGGCCCTTGTCGGCGCGCGCCGGTAGGAAAGATGTGTCATGGTTCAGGGAAGCGGAAAAAGATCGCCGTCGCGCCGCAGGCGCAGGATGCGTTCGAAATGAGTGGGGTCGTGCGGCGTCAGGGTCTGCGCCGGGCGCGGCAGGTGGAAATCGCGCAACCGGGACATCCAGAAACGCAGCGCGGCGGCCCGCAGCACGGTGCGCCACGAGGCGCGTTCCCCGTCCGTCAGCGGCCGCACCTGGTCGTAGGCGCTCAGCAGCGCCTGGGCAAGCTCGGGCTGGAAGGCGCCGCTGGCGTGGGCGATGCACCAGTCGTTGGCGCATACCGCCAGATCGAACAGCCAGGTATCGCAGCCGGCGAAGTAGAAATCGATGAAGCCGCCCAGCACGGGCGCGTCACGCGTGCCGGCGAACAGGACGTTGTCGCGGAACAGGTCGCAGTGCGCCGGGCCCCGAGGCAGCTCGTGGTAGGCCGCGGTCTGGGCGAAGGCCGTCTGGACATCGATCTCGTCGCGCAGGAGGGCGGCGGTGCCCGGATCCAGGTAGGGGGCGACGACGGGCGCGGTCTCCTGCCACCAGGCGAGTCCGAGCAGATTGGGTTGCACCGACGGGAAGCCGCGTCCGGCCAGGTGCATGCGGGCGAGCGTGGCGCCGACCTGCTCGCAATGGGCGGGCAGCGGCGACATCTCGCATTTGCCCGGCAGCAGGGTGGCGATGGTGCAGGGCTTGCCGTTCAGCTCGGCCAGCCGGCGTCCGTCGTGCGCGGCCTGGGGATGAGGGACGGGTATCCCGTGTTCCGCCAAGTGGGTCATCAGGTCGATGTAGAACGGCAATTGTTCGCGCGTCAGGCGCTCGAACAGCGTCAGCACATATTCGCCCTGGCTGGTCGTAAGGAAATAATTGGTGTTCTCGATGCCGGACGGGATGCCGCGCAGGGCGCGCAGCTCGCCCAGCGTATAGTCGGCAAGCAGGTCGCGGGCATCCGTTTCGGTGACGGGGGTGAAGACGGCCATGGATAAGCGGGATAAGGGCGGGGATCGACGATTTACCCGCATTCTAGCGTCATCGTCCCCGCCGCCGGCCCGCTCGTCGCAGACGCTACAGGTTCAACAGCCGCTCGCGCTCGCCCGCGGACTGGGTGAACCCTTCGTGCTGGTAGAAATCGAAGATGGCATCGACGATCGCCTGGGGATCGTCGATGACCTGCAGCAGGTCGGGGTCGTCCGGCGATATCAGGCCCTGCGCCAGCGGCTGGGCGCGGATCCAGTCCACCAGGCCCCGCCAGTACTCGGAACCGACCAGGATGATGGGCATCTTCCGGCTCTTGTTGGTCTGCACCAGCGTCAGCGCCTCGAACAGTTCGTCCAGCGTGCCGTAGCCGCCCGGCAGCACCACATAGGCCGAGGTGAACTTGACGAAGGCCACCTTGCGCGGGAAGAAGTGGCGGAAGAACAGGCTGATGTTCTGGTAGGCGTTGTTCGACTGCTCGTGCGGCAGTTCGATGTTCAGCCCGACACTGGGGCTGGGGCCCTCGTAGGCGCCTTTGTTGGCCGCTTCCATGATGCCGGGGCCGCCGCCCGAAATGACGGAGAAGCCCGCCTCGGACAGCTTGCGGGCGATCAGCTCGGCCATTTGGTAGCGGGGGTCGTCGGCGGGGATGCGGGCGCTGCCGAAAATGCTGACCGCCGGCCGGATCTGCGCGAGGCGTTCGGACGCCTCGAAGAACTCTGACATAATCCCCAGGACATGCCATGACTCGCGTGCCTTGGTGGCGGTGGCGCGTTCCACGCTCACCACGTCCCGCAGGCCGGGGATGCGTCCGGGTTTCTTCGGAACGTTCTCGCTGTCCCGGGAGCTGTCGTGGGTTTCCTTGCCTATTTCGATTTCTCTGTGTTTGATCATGATCAAGACGTTGCTGTTGGTGGACGGGTCCAGCTACCTCTATCGCGCATACCACGCCCTGCCGGACCTGCGCAACGCGCAAGGAGAACCGACCGGGGCGCTGTACGGCGTGCTGAATATGCTGCGCCGCGCACTGAACGATCATAAGGCAGACTACCTCGCCTGCATTTTCGATGCGCCGGGCAAGACTTTCCGCGACGACCTCTATCCCGAGTACAAGGCCACCCGCGCCAGCATGCCGGAAGACCTGGCGCGCCAGGTCGGGCCGATTGTCGAGGCCATACGCGCCCAGGGCTGGCCGGTCTTCGCCATCGAGGGGGTCGAGGCCGACGACGTCATCGGCACCCTGGCCCTCCAGGCCGCGGGGCAGGGCATACATAGCGTCGTCTCCACCGGCGACAAGGACATGGCGCAACTGGTCAATGACCACGTGACGCTGGTCAACACCATGACTGCCGAGACGCTGGATGCCGACGGCGTGCTGAAGAAGTTCGGCGTACCGCCCGAGCGCATCGTGGATTACCTGATGCTGATCGGCGATTCGGTCGACAACGTACCCGGCGTGGAAAAGGTCGGGCCCAAGACGGCGGCCAAGTGGCTCGCCCAGTATGGCACGTTGGAGGCGCTGGTGGCGCAGGCCGAGACCGTCAAGGGCGTGGCGGGGACCAACCTGCGCGCGGCGATCCCGAATTTCGAGCTGACGCGCTCCCTGATCACCATCCGCACCGATTGCGACCTGAGCGCGCACATTCCCGGCCTGGACGCGCTCACCATGCGCGAAGTGGACCGCGAGAAGCTCGAGGTCATGTACGAGCGCTACGGTTTTCGCACCTGGCTGCGCGAGCTGACGGGCGACGAGTCGCGCATTCCCGAGGGCGATTCGCGCGTGCAGGTCGACGCGCCGGCCGCGCCGGAAACGGTGAGCTACGAGACGGTCAGCGACTGGGCCGCCTTCGACCGCTGGCTGGCCGCCATCCAGGCGGCGCCGCTGGTCGCCCTGGACACCGAGACCGATTCGCTGGTGGAAATGGAAGCCCGCCTGGTGGGCCTGTCCATCGCGGTCAGGCCGGGCGAGGCCTGCTACATCCCGCTGGCCCACCGGCATCCGGACGCCGGCGAGCAACTACCCAAGGACGAAGTGCTGGCGCGCCTGGCGCCCTGGCTGGAGAATGCCGACGCCGCCAAGCTGCTGCACAACGCCAAGTACGATACGCACGTCTTCGCCAACGCCGGCGTGGCGCTGCGCGGCGTGGCGCATGACACCATGCTCGAAGCCTATGTGCTGGAATCGCATCGCAGCGTGTCGCTGGACGACCTGTCGCAGCGCTGGCTGGGGCGCAAGGGCCTGTCCTTCGTCGACGTATGCGGCAAGGGCGTCAACCAGATCTGCTTCGACGAGGTGGCCATCGACGTGGCCACCCGGTATGCCTGCGAAGACGTCGACTACACGCTCCAGCTGCATGCCACGCTGTACCCGCGCATCGAGGCGGACGCCGGCCTGGCGCGCATCTATGCCATCGAACTGCCCGTGTCGCGCGTGCTGACCGTCGTCGAGCGCAACGGCGTGCGCATCGATCCGGAAGAACTGGGCCGGCAGAGCCATGCCATCGGCCAGGAACTACTGGTGCTCGAACAGCGCGCCTATGAGCTGGCGGGGCAGCCCTTCAACCTGAACTCGCCCAAGCAACTGGGCGAGATCCTGTTCGGCAAGCTGCAGTTGCCGGTGGTCAAGAAGACCGCGGGCGGCGCGCCGTCCACCGACGAGGACGTGCTGAGCAAGCTGGCCGAGGACTACCCGCTGCCGCAGGCATTGCTGAGCTACCGCGGCCTGGCCAAGCTCAAGTCCACCTATACCGACAAGCTGCCCAAGATGATCAACGCCCGGACCCGGCGCGTGCACACCAGCTACGCCCAGGCAGCGGTGGTCACGGGGCGGCTGGCCTCCAGCGATCCCAATCTGCAGAACATCCCGGTGCGTACACCCGAGGGCCGGCGCGTGCGCGAGGCCTTCGTGGCCGATCCGGGCAACCTGATCATGTCGGCCGATTACTCGCAGATCGAACTGCGCATCATGGCCCACATCTCCGGCGACGAAAACCTGCTGGCGGCCTTCGCGCGCGGCGAGGACATCCATCGCGCCACCGCGGCCGAGATCTTCGCCGTCCAGCCCGAAGCGGTCAACGCCGAGCAGCGCCGTTACGCCAAGGTCATCAACTTCGGCCTCATCTACGGCATGAGCGCCTTCGGCCTGGCCGGCAACCTCGGCATCACGCGCGACGCGGCCAAGCACTATATCGACCGCTATTTCGCCCGCTACCCCGGCGTCGCGCGCTACATGGACGACACGCGCGAACAGGCGCGGGAGCGAGGCTACGTCGAAACCGTCTTCGGCCGCCGCCTGTGGCTGCCCGAAATCCGGGGCGGCAGCGGCCCCCGCCGCCAGGCCGCCGAACGCGCCGCCATCAACGCCCCCATGCAGGGCACCGCGGCCGACCTCATCAAGATGGCCATGGTCGCCGTGCAGGACTGGCTGGACGCCGATCGGCTGGGCGCGCGCCTGGTCATGCAGGTGCACGACGAACTGGTCCTGGAAGTCCCGCGCGAGGAAAGCGAGATCGTCGCCCGTCGCCTGCCCGAGATGATGTGCAACGTGGCCGAACTGAAGGTGCCGCTGGTGGCCGAGGTGGGCTCGGGCTACACGTGGGAACAGGCGCACTGAGCGGGGTGGAGCGGAGGGCGCCCAAACGGCCGTGTTCGGAACGCCAGGCGCTGCCAAGGCCGGCGATCAGTTCCGAACCAGTATCCGCGTCCCGTCCATTGCCACGACCTGCCCGGCCCGTATCTTGCAGGTCTTGCGCAACTCCACCTTGCCATCCACCTTCACCATCCCCGCCGCGACCAGCGCCTTCCCCGCGCCTCCCGAGTCGGCAAGCCCCGTGAGCTTGAGCAAATCGCACAATGGCACAAACTCGCCCGTGAGCGTGAACGTAATCGAAGACATGACCGGCCTGGGAAGGTAAAAGGCAATCCGCCATTATCCGCCATGGCCGGGCGGGCGCCTTGCACGGGAGGTACACTGCGGCTCTACGTCCGATCTTTCCGCTTGTCGCGCTCCGACCCATGAGAACCCGCATCCTTACCGGCATCACCACCACCGGCACGCCCCACCTGGGCAACTACGTGGGCGCCATCCGCCCCGCCGTCCAGGCGAGCCGCAACGACGACAACGATGCCTTCTTCTTCATGGCCGACTACCACGCGCTCATCAAGTGCGAGGATCCCGCGCGCCTGCAGCGCTCGCGCCTGCAGATCGCCGCGACGTGGCTGGCCGCCGGGCTGGACCCCAGTCGGGTCACCTTCTACCGGCAGTCCGACCTGCCCGAGATCCCTCAGTTGTGCTGGCTGCTGACCTGCGTCACGGCCAAGGGCCTGATGAACCGCGCCCATGCCTACAAGGCGGCGGTGGACCAGAACGTGGCCGACAACGAGGATCCGGACGCTGGCGTCACGATGGGGCTGTTCTCGTATCCCGTGCTGATGGCCGCCGACATCCTGCTGTTCAACGCGCACCGGGTGCCGGTGGGCCGCGACCAGATCCAGCATATCGAGATGGCGCGCGACATCGCCCAGCGGTTCAGCCACCTGTACGGCGGCGGCCGCGAACTGTTCGTGCTGCCCGAGGCGCAGATCGACGAGGCCGTGGCCACCCTGCCGGGCCTGGACGGACGCAAGATGTCCAAGAGCTACAACAACACCATTCCGTTGTTCGAGGGCGGCGCCAGGCACCTGCGCGACGCCATCGGCCGCATCGTGACCGATTCGCGCCTGCCGGGCGAACCCAAGGATCCGGACAATTCGCAGCTCTACACGATCTACCGGGCCTTCGCCGCCGACGGCGAAGCCGCCGCGTTCCGGCGCTCGCTGGAAGAGGGCATGGGCTGGGGCGATGCCAAGCAGGCGCTGTACGAGCGCATCGAGCGCGAAGTCGGGCCGATGCGCGAGCGCTACGACACCCTGATGGCCAGGCCGGACGACATCGAGGACATCCTGCTGGACGGGGCGCGCAAGGCGCGCGCCATCGGCGGACCGTTCCTTGCCGAACTGCGGGCCGCCGTGGGGCTGGATACCCCGCGCGCGTCTTCTCCCGCGCAGTCCACCAAGAAGAAGGCTGGCAAGCAGGCCCGCTTCGTCAGTTTCCGCGATGATGGCGGCCGCTTCCGCTTCCGCTTCCTGGCGGCCGACGGGCAGGATCTGCTGTTGTCCGAAGCCCACGCGGACGCGCAGGCCGCCGGAGCGGTCATCAAGCAACTGCGCGCCTTGGCCGATCCGGTCCGGATGATCCGGGCGGAAGGGGATTCCTATGTGCTGGAACTGGGAGGCGCGGTGGTCGCGCGTGGTGCCGGCTTCGCCGATGCCGCCGGCCGCGATGCCGCGCTGGACAAGCTGGTCGCCGAGCTGCGCGCGCTGGCCGCCGAGTAAGCGGCCGGCCGGCGCCGGCGGAAGGGGGCCCGGACGGTTTCCGGGCGTGGTCGATGTTTGCAAGGGTCCGTCGACGTGGCACAGTTTTTCTCGGTTCATCCTCAAAATCCCCAACTGCGCCTGCTCAAGCAGGCGGTCCAGTTGATCCGGGCCGGCGGGCTGGTGGCCATTCCCACCGACTCCAGCTACGCCCTCGTGGCGCCGCTGGACGACAAGCACGCGGCCGAGGCGCTTCGGCGGCTGCGGGGCGTGGACGAGCGGCACCACCTGACCGTGCTGTGCCGGGACCTGGCCGAGATCGGCCAGTTCGCCCACGTCGACAACCAGCAATACCGCTTGCTGAAGGCGGCGACTCCCGGGCCGTGGACCTTCATCCTCGAGGCCACGCGCGAGGTGCCGCGCCGGCTGTCCCATCCTTCGCGCAAGACCATAGGCATACGCGTGCCGGATCACCCGATCGCGCTCAGCCTGCTGGAGGAAATGGGCGCGCCGCTGCTGTCCAGCACGCTGATTCCCGCGAACGAGGATGAGCCGCTCAACGACGCCGAGCAGATCCGCGAACGTTACGAGCATGAGCTGGCGGCGGTGGTCGACGGGGGCGCCTGTCCCTTCGAGCCGACGACCGTGGTGGACCTGACCGGCGCGGAGCCCGAGGTCCTGCGCCGCGGACGCGGCGATCCCGCCACGCTGGGCATCACGGCGTAATCCCGGGGGCGGAAATGCACGCCGCCGTCTGTGGACGGCCATGCTCTGCCGCTACAATGCCGCGATGGATTCCATCATTCAGACAATCGCGGTCTATGCGATCCCGTTGATCTTCGCCATCACCCTGCACGAAGCCGCCCACGGATACGTGGCGCGCATGTTCGGGGACGACACGGCCACCCAGGCCGGACGCGTGACGCTCAATCCGATCAAGCACATCGATCCGGTCGGCACCCTGCTGGTGCCGGCGGTCATCCTCCTGACCAGCAAGCTGCTGGGCGGGGCGGGCCTGCTGTTCGGCTGGGCCAAGCCGGTGCCCGTCGATTTCAGTCGCCTGCGCCGGCCCAAGCAGGACATGCTCTGGGTGGCCGCCGCCGGCCCCGGCATCAACCTCGTCATGGCCATCATCTGGGCGGTCGGCCTCAAGCTCATGGTCCAGTCCGGCGTGAACGAAACCTTCTTCGTCGCCATGGCGGTGGCGGGCGTGCAGGTCAACCTGATGCTGATGGCCCTGAACCTGTTGCCCATTCCGCCGCTCGACGGTGGCCGCATCGTCTTCAGCCTGCTGCCCCACGGCCTGGCCTGGAAATATTCCAAGATCGAACCCTACGGCATGATGATCCTGATCGTGCTGCTGATGACCGGCATGCTGGGCTTCCTGGTCCAGCCCATGCTGGCCCTGGGCGACGCCATCGTCAGATTGTTCATTTGACCCCCCCTACGCGCTTCGCGCGCCCCCCAGGGGGCGAAACCAGCGGACCGGCAAAGCCGGATCCGCGGTTTCCTGGGATTGGTACGAATTGCTTGATTCGTACTAGATCCAGGATGCGGAGGATCCGGCTCCGCCGGTCCACCCGCATCGCCCCCTGGGGGGCGCGCGAAGCGCGTAGGGGGGGAGCGGCTACAGGCGGTATACTCCATTGATTTCCCATTTCGTCGTCCCGTTTCGGGCCACCCTGGCAGCGTATGGCAACCACATCTCGCACTCCTATTGAAGGCAGCATCGTCGCAATCGTCACTCCGATGCAGCCAGACGGGAAGCTCGATTTCGAGGCCTTCCGGGCCTTGCTCGACTGGCATCTGGCTGAGGGCACCGACGGCTTCGTGGTGGTGGGAACGACGGGCGAATCGCCCACCGTGTCGGTGGACGAGCATGTCGAACTGATCCGCTTCGCCGTCCAGCACGTGGCGGGCCGGGCTCCGGTCATTGCCGGCACGGGCGCCAACTCCACGGCGGAAGCCATCGAGCTGACCGAGGCCGCCAAGAAGGTCGGCGCCGACGCCGGCCTGTCGGTGGTGCCCTACTACAACCGTCCCACCCAGGAAGGCCTGTATCGGCATTTCAAGACCATCGCCGAGGCGGTGGACCTGCCGATGATCCTGTACAACGTGCCGGGCCGCACCGGCTGCGACATGGCGGGCGAGACCACGGTGCGCCTCGCGCAGGTGCCCGGCATCATCGGGCTGAAGGACGCCACCGGCGACATCGGCCGGGGCGCGCTGCTGCTTGGCCAGTTGCCCGACAGCTTCGCGGTCTACAGCGGCGATGATCCCACCGCGGCGGCGCTGATGCTGCTGGGCGCGCGTGGCAACATCTCGGTCACCGCCAACGTCACGCCCCGCCTGATGCACGAGCTGTGCGTGGCTGCGGTGGCCGGCGATGCCCGACTGGCTGCCCGGATCAACCAGCGTCTGGCACTGTTGAACCGCAACCTTTTCCTCGAACCCAATCCCATCCCCGTCAAGTGGGCCCTGTCCCGGATGGGACGCATGGCGCTGGGATACCGCCTGCCCATGACCGAACTCGGCGCGCAGCATCATGCCGCGGTGCGCGAGGCGCTCCAGGCGGCCGGCGTCGAAATCTGAACCCCACACGCCCCCCATGTTTTGTCCCGACATGACCCGCCGGACCCAGCATGGGCCGGCGGTGGCTTCAGGAGTTACCCATCAATGAACGCAGTTCGTATGAGTTTTCCGCGCCTGGCGGTCCTGCCGGTGCTGGTTTCCCTGTCCGCGCTGTTCGCGGGTTGCAGCAGCGTCAACCAGTTGCTGGGCAAGGAAGAGTCCATTGACTACAAGAGCGCATCCAAGCCGGCCACGGCCAAGCTGGAAGTGCCTCCCGATCTGACCCAGCTTCCCACCGACAACCGGTTCCAGGTACCCAGCCAGACGTCTTCCGGGTCGACGCCGCCGGCGCCCTCGACCGCGACTTTCTCCAGCTACTCGACGGTCCAGCCCGAGACCAGGCCAGCCGCCAGCAACGTGCTGCCCGAGCGTTCGGACATGCGCGTCGAACGCGACGGCGACCAGCGCTGGCTGGTGGTCATCGACCGTTCGCCCGAGCAGCTCTATCCCGTGGTGCGCCAGTTCTGGCAGGACCTGGGCTTCCTGATGCGCGAAGACCTGCCCCAGGCCGGCGTGATGGAAACCGACTGGGCCGAGAACCGGGCGAAGATCCCGCAGGACTTCATCCGCAACACCGTCGGCAAGGTCTTCGACTCGCTGTGGTCGACCGGCGAGCGCGACATGTTCCGCACCCGCCTGGAGCGCGTGGGCAACAGCACCGAGATCTATATCAGCCATCGGGGCGCGGTCGAGGTGCTGACCGGCGCCGAGAAGAGCCAGACCACCTGGACCACTCGTCCCAACGACCCGGGCCTGGAGGCGGAGATGCTGAGCCGCCTGATGATCCGCCTGGGCGCCGATTTCGATCGGGCCAAGGTGGCGGTGGCCAATGCCACGCCGGTGGCCGCTGGCGCCGCGCCGCAATTGGTGTCCGGTTCGGGCGACTCCGGCGCGCTGCAGATCGCCGAGCCCTTCGATCGTGCCTGGCGCCGCGTGGGCCTGGCGCTGGACCGTGGCGGTTTCACGGTCGAGGACCGCAACCGCGCCGAAGGCGTCTACTACGTGCGCTACGTCGATACCGACGCGGCCAACTCCGACAGCAAGCCGGGCTTCTTCGGCCGCCTGTTCGGCCGTGGCGGCGACAAGCCCGAGACTCGTCCGCAGTACCGCGTGAAACTGGTCACGTCCAACGACCGGACCCAGGTCACCGTGCTGAACGCGCAGGGCGCGCCCGAGAACACGCCCACCGGCCGGCGCATCCTGAACGTCCTGTCCAACCAGTTGAAGTAATGGTTGGCAACCGCCATGTGTTCCTGCTGACCCAGGGCGCAGCGGATCCGGCTTTGCCGGTCCGCCTGCGCCGCCCCCTTGGGGGTGAGCGGCCGAAGGCCGCCCGGGGGTGGGCCTCCTAGGGTGGGTTCCATTCGCTACACGAGTCTTGGCAGCGGCAGCGAGGGCAATGCCCTCGTCGTCGAGGCCAGGGAAGGGACGTCGGTGACCCGCGTCATGATCGACTGCGGGTTCGGATTGCGGGAGGTCGAGCGGCGCTTGCTCGGCCGCGGCATCGAACCTTCGTCGCTGGACGGCATCCTGGTGACGCACGAGCACGGCGACCACATCGGCGGCGTGTTCCGGCTGGCGCGCCGCCATGGCATTCCCGTGCATCTGACCACCGGCACGCGCGCCGCGGTGGCGGCCCGCATTCCCGAGGGCATGACCGCCATCTGCTGCGACAGCCATACCGCCTTTTCCATCGGCGGTTTGCGCGTGCAGCCGTTTCCGGTGCCCCACGATGCCCGCGAGCCAGTGCAGTACGTGCTGGACGACGGCCAGTGGCGGCTGGGCGTGCTGACGGATCTGGGCGAGGGCACGCCGCATGTCCATCGCACGCTGTCCGGCTGCGATGCGCTGGTGCTCGAATGCAACCACTGCCCGGACATGCTGGCGCGCAGCGATTACCCCGTTTCCTTGAAATATCGGATAGCTGGCCGCTACGGCCATCTTTCCAACGCGGCGGCGGCCGAGATCCTGCGCGTGGTGGATCGGTCGCGGCTGAAATTCCTGCACGCGGCCCATCTCAGCAAGACAAACAATGTCCCGGAACTGGCGCGTGCGGCGCTTGCGCCGATATTGGGGTGGCAACCCGGGGAAATCGGCGTGGCCGACCAGGACACAGGATTCGACTGGGTGGACCTGGGGCGATGAAGCGCGATGAAAAAAGCCCCCGGGTGACGGGGGCTTTTTTGTAGCCGCGTTGGCGGCTGTCTATTTGTCGAAACCCGGGGCCGGCGGGGCCGACCGGGTTTCCACGTTCGACTTACTGCTGCTGGGCGGGAGCCGGGGCGGCAGGGGCCTGGTCGGCGGGAGCGGCGGGCTCGGCGGGGGCCGGAGCAGCGGGCTCGGCCGGGGCGGGCGCGGGCTCAGCCGGGGTGGTGACGGCCGGAGGAGTCGATTCGGCGGGGGCCGGAGCAGCTTCTTCCTTCTTGCCGCAAGCCGACAGGGCGATTGCCAGCAGCGAGGCCAGGAGCAGGGTCTTCTTCATGATCTCTTTTCCTTTGAGGTGTCAGTCGTAATACACAAACCAGAAATAGCGCTATTTCCCGTTCTTACCCAAACAAGGCCGCTGTGTGCCTGCCGTTATTCGAGCACGGGTAAATTCTATCAGCGTCTCTAGGTATTTTCCATGGTGGAGGCTGGAAGTAAGATTTGCGTAAGCAATTTGTGTATCCGATCCGTCAATAGTGTGCGTAAGGGTTTCGTTTTGTGGTTTTTGGCGCACATCCTGGTCGGACACCCTGGCGGGTCAAAGCTTCCGGAGCAGGTCGATCAGCGTGGCGATGGCTTCTTCGTTGCGCTTGTAGAACACCCATTGCCCGATGCGCCGGGTGGTGACAAGGCCGGCACGCTGTAGCGTGGCCAGGTGGGCGGACACCGTCGACTGGGACAGTCCGCAGCGTTCGAACATGCCGGCGCAGACACCGACTTCGAGCGGGTGTTCCTGCCCGGCAAAGTGGCGTTCGGGCTCCTTGAGCCATTGCAGAATGTCGCGCCGCACCGGATGCGCCAGCGCCTTGATGGTGGCGTCGAGATCCATGATGAGAAAAACGGTATTGGCGAAGAATATCGCCATGGGTCGAATTATAGATCGCCTATATGCGATATTGCCGTGATACAAGTGCCTCCGCGATGCCAGCGCGGCTACGCCGGGGCGCCCGCAAGTACTATCTACATCCATGATGAAACGTCAATCCGCGATGGCCGCCCTCCTGGCGGGGGGCTGGCTCGTGCTGGTCCTGGCCGGGTCGGCCGTGCTGTACCGCCAGGCCCTGGACAGGCTGCGCATGGACCTGGACGGCGCGGCCGATGCCGTGGCCGGGCTCGTGTCGCAGCGCATCGCGCAGCACGATGCCCACCTGACCAGCATGGCGGCGCTCGCGCAGCGGTCCGATCGCATCCTGCTCGACGAGATCGGGCAGGTGGCGGGAGCCATCCGCGCGTTCTATCCGCGTATCGAGGGGGTGGACCTGATCGGCTGGGAAACCCCCTCGTCCGAGGCCGGCTGGCGCACGCTGGTGTCCAGCCGCCAGCCGGGACTCGCGCCCCTCGTGCCGCGAAGCCTGGCCCGGGTGGTCGCGGCGGCTCAGCCCGGCCGGCCGGTCAGCACGGTACCGGAGCCGGGCCAGTCCCGCTACCTGCTGGTCAAGCGCCTGCCGCCCGCCGTGGGCCGCCTGGCGCTGGTGCTGACCGTGGACCTGGAGGAACTGGTTGCTTCCAGGGAACTGCCTGCGGGGACGCAGCTGGCGCTCCGTCTGGGCGACGCGGCGGCCATGGTGGCCAATGATGCCGCCGCGCCCGGAGCCGGGCTGCATCCGCCCGCCATGGAGGCGGTACGCATGCTGGACAATGCCGGGCAGCCCATCGAGCTGCGCCTGTCCCGCCATCCTGGATGGGGCGATCTGGCGCTGGGCAGGCCGCTGACGGTGCTGGTACTGGTGTCCCTGGCCTTGCTGGCGCTGGCGGTCTTGCTGGCCGTGCAGCGGCGCCGCGCCGTGCAGGCGCGGGGCGAGGCCGAACGGGCCCGCCAGGCGGGGCGGCTGAGCAAGCAGGAGGCGACCCTGGCGCATGCGGCGCGGGTCAACGCGATGGGGGAAATGGCCTCGGGCATCGCGCACGAGTTGAACCAGCCGCTGACCGCGCTGCTGAGCCAGAGCCAGGCCGCGCTGCGCCTGGCCGGCCTGCCCGGCGTAGAGCCGGAGGCCATGCGCCGCGTGCTGGAGGCCAATGTGCAGCAGGCCCGCCGGGCCGCGGACATCCTGGCCCGGATGCGTGCCTATGTTGGCGCCAGTCCACCCGCGGCCCAGGCGTGCGATCTGGGCGAGGTCGCCGCCGACATGGTCGCGCTGATGCGCGCGGATCTGTCGGCGCGCGGCGTGCGCCTGGATACAGAGGTGGCCGTGCCGCCGCCGGTGGCGTGGGTGGACCGGGTGCAGGCGGGGCAGGTGATGCACAACCTGATCCGCAATGCCGCCGAGGCATTGGGTTCGGTGCCTCAAGAGCGGCGGCGCATCGTGCTGGGCATCGACGAGGCCGATGGCATGGCGCGCATCGTGGTCGGCGACGACGGCCCGGGGGTGGCGCCCGGCATGTTGCCGCATATCTTCGAGCCGTTCCGGTCCGACAAGGAAGACGGCATGGGGCTGGGACTGGCCATCTGCGAAAGCATCGTCCATCACTTCGACGGCAGCATCTCGGCGGCCAATCGACCCGAGGGCGGCGCGCGGTTTATCGTGCTGTTGCCGCTGGCCGGCGCCCGGCGGACCTCACAGGAATCCATGCCGTGACCTACCAGCCCCCGGTCTATCTCGTCGACGATGATCGCGCCGTGCGCGACGCGGTAGCGCTGCTATTGTCCACCTATGGCCTGCGCGTGGAGACCTTCGCCCATCCGCTGGATTTCCTGGCCCGTCAATCGCAGCTGGAGCCGGGCTGTATCGTGCTGGACCTGCGCATGCCAGCCATCACGGGCCTGCAATTGCAGCAGAAACTCCAGGAGTCGGGCTGCGGCTGGCCCATCGTCCTGCTTACCGGCCATGGCGACATGCAGGCATGCCGGCGGGCCTTCAAGGCGGGCGCGGTGGATTTCCTGAGCAAGCCCGTGGACGAGCATGTGCTGATGGAGGCGATCAACACCGCCTTCGCCGCGCTGGCCCGCTATCGCGAGTACCACGAGCAGCGAGCGCTGCTCGCGCGCCTGACCGAGCGAGAGCGCCAGGTGCTGGCCCTGGTGGGGCAGGGCTACGCCACCAAGGAGATCGCCGCGGCGCTGGAGCTCTCTCCGCGTACCGTCGAAACCCATCGTGCCCACATTTCCGAGAAGATAGGCAGCACGTCCGTGGTGGAGTTCGCCCGCCTGGCGCGGGCAAGCCAGGAACCCGGGGCCGGGGGGAATCCGTAGGGCTACGGATGCCGGTGCGTAGCCGGCAGGATGGGCGGCGGGCGCGGCCGCAAGCACACTGCGGATGTCGATTCCACAGGAGGAAAAACGATGTCCCGTCTGCTCAAAACCCTGTTCGTCCTGGCCGCTTGCGCCGGCTCCAGCGCCTATGCGCAAACGCCCGCGTCGCTGACGCTGTCCCAGGCCACCGAACTGGCCCAGGCTGCCGTGCAGGCCTGCGCGGCCAAGAACTACCAGGTCGCCGCCACCGTGGTCGACCGCGGCGGCAACGTACTGGCCATGCTGCGCTCCGACCTGTCGGGTCCGCACACCGCCGACGCCTCGCGCCGCAAGGCCTATACCTCGCTGACGATGCGCGCGCCTACCTCGGCGCTCGCCAACGCCATCGAGAACAATCCCGGTGCGCGCCAACTGGTGGCGATCAACGACTTCCTGATCCTGGCGGGCGGCGTGCCCATCAAGGCCGGCAACGACACCATCGGCGCGATCGGCGTCGGCGGCGCGCCGGGCGGCAACCTGGACGAGGAATGCATCAACGTCGCGCTGGCCGCCCGCAAGTAAGCGAAGCCGCGAGGCAGGCGGTGCCCCGTCCCGGGGCGCCGCGGATCCGGCTCCGCCGGTCCGCGAGCAGAGCCCCCGGGGGGGCGCGTCAGCGCGCCGGGGGGGACCAACGGATCCAGCCGGCTTCCAGCCATTCCTGCAGGGCCGCGCGCGCGTCGTCGTCCGGTTCCGCCGATGCGCACGCCAGGCGCCGCCGGTCCGCCAGTCCGCGCAGGGCCGGGGTTGCATCGATCTCGGCCCTTTCGCCGTTGATGAACAGCATCCGGCCGCGGTGGACCATCAGCGTGCGGCGATCCAGCACCAGCTCGCCCGATGACGGCCAGTCCGTGTCCAGATCCGGCAGCGTCGCGGGGTCGGGGGTATCGAACACGACCTCGGGCTTGGGCTCGGTCAACCAGCAGCCCAGGTAGCGCGACGCCAGCGCCGTGTCGAATTTCACCGCCGATACGGCGGCCAGCGCGGCTTCGATCATGGCCTCGGGCAGGGCCGCGGGCTGCCGCACCGCGGGTTGGCCGGCATCCTTGTAGTGGCCGCGCAGCGCCGGGGGCGTTCGGTCCGCCAGCGATTCCGAGGCGAACTCCAGCATGCCGCGCGCCAACTCGGCCCGCGACGGCGACCGGAAGCCGATCGATATCGTCATGCAGTCGTCGCCTTCGGCGATCCCGTCGTGGGCGTAGGCGGGCGGCAGGTACAGCATGTCGCCCGCTTCAAGCACGAACTCCTCGGTGGGTTCGAAGCGGCGCAGGACCCTGAGCGGCGCGTCGGGATCCAGTTCCAGGTCGCGCTGGCGGCCGATGCGCCAGCGCCGGCGGCCGCTGGCCTGCAGCAGGAAGACGTCGTAGCTGTCGAAGTGCGGGCCCACGCCGCCCCGGTCGGTGGCGATGCTGATCATCACGTCGTCCAGCCGGGCATCGGGAATGAAGCGGAACCGCGCCATCAGCTCGGCCGCGGCATCGTCATGCAGGTTGACGCCCTGGACCAGCAGCGTCCATTCCGGTTCGCGCGCTGGCGGCAGCCGCCCGAACGGGCCGCGCTCCATCTGCCAGGCGCCTTGCTCGCGCCACACCAGCCGGGACTCGACGTCGTCCCGGCGGGCGAGCCGCTTGACCTGGGCGATGGACAGCGGCGGCCGGAAGTTCTCGAAGGCGCCGCGTATCAACAGCGGCTTGCGTTGCCAGTGGCTCTGCATGAACCGGGACGGCGAGAGGCCGCCCAGGAGTCGGGAGGGAAGATCGGGATTCATGATGGGGATGCGCGGGTCCGGAAAGGGCGGGGCCAGCCTGTAGAATGAAGGCTATCCAACGTATACGGGAAACCAAGATTATGACCGCTTCCAACAGCGATCCGGCTCTGGCCGTCGGCGAGAATACCGTCGTCACCGTCGAGTTCTGGATCATGAACACGGACGGGGAAGCGCTCGATGACAGCGGTGGCCCCGTGAGTTTCCTGCATCGCGGGCTCGACAGCCTGCTGCCCCGGCTGGACGACGGTCTGGAGGGCAAGGCCGCCGGTTTCGAGCAGACTTTCCACCTCGAGCCGAGCGATGCGTTTGGCGACTACGATCCGGAATTGCTGCGGGTCGAGCCGCGCTCACGCTTCCCCGAGCCGATCGAGATCGGCATGCAGTTCGAGGGCGTGCCCGGCGACACCGAGGACGAAGGGGAAACCGATGTCGAGCCCGACGACGGCGAGAGCGACGAAGACGCGTTGATCTTCTCGGTGACGGACCTGACCGACGACAAGGTGGTGCTCGATGCCAACCATCCCTATGCCGGCATGGCGCTGCGCGTGCGGATCAAGTTGCTGGAGGTACGCCCGGCCGAACCGGAGGAGGTCGAGCAGGGATACGCGGACAGCGACGACGAGGACGAGGATGTTCTCGATGCGTTGATCGAGGCCCGGCGCAACCCCGGTACGCTGCACTGAGTCGTGGTGGCTGCGCCCGGCGGTTTTCCTAGCGGGGCTGCGGAGGGCGCAGCACCGTGCTGGCGTTTTCTATCCTGAAAACGTCGCGGTTGCCCGGCTCCACGCTCACCTTGCGCCAATGGGCGGGCCCGGGGGCGCCGTGTGTCATCACGCGCGTCACGTTTTGCAATGTCTTGCCGTTGAACTTGACCGGATGGTCCGACAGGGCGCGGCTGGCGCGGCCGCGGTCGGGCGACGGCCCGCCGCCGTGGACGACCAGGACCTGGCCCGCGTATTTTGATGCCAGCCGGGCGAGATCCGTCTTCAGCGTCGCGTACGGATCGATGCCGCCTGCGAGCGTGTGGCGGCCTTCGAAATGCGGGTCTGCCGAGAAGGCCACGACCAGTCCGCGTGTCTTGAGCCGCGTCGCGGCCGTGAAGGCCTGCCGCAGCCACGAGGAATCGGCCTGGATCCGTTCCTCGTATTCGCCGTTGCGGCCCGCGCCCGTCCGGTAGTTGTTGTGGTTGCCCGGGACGTTGAGCGTGACGAACAGCACGTCGCCGTATTCCCACCGCGCATTCTCCGGGTAGCCGCGAAAGCTGGCGGTCTCGCTCTGGCGCTGCAGGTCCAGCTTGAGCATGCCCAGCGAATCGTCCGGTTCGAAGAACAGCTCGCGCAGCCGGTTCAGGCGCTCGACCGGCCCGAACTGCCCGGCGGCGGGGCGGTCGCAATCGGCCCAGTCGTTCTCGCCCGGGGCCAGCACCAGCGGGACCGGGCTGCCGTCCAGCAGGGCGTGCCGGCGGGCGTAGGTCCTGTCGTCGCAGCGCTCGTCGCGTCCCTTGATGTTGCCCGTATGGATGGCCAGATCGGTCTCGGTGCCGAACTGGGCCAGCATCTGGGTGACGATGGTTTCCTCTGCGTCGTGCGCGGGGACGTCGCCCAGCAGCGCGAAGGCGAAACCCTGGCGGGCCGCATAGCCCGATTCGGCATTGGTGGTGGCCCGCATGGGCGCTATCGGCGCGCACGCCAGCGCCACCGCCAGCAGCAGGCGGGACCAGGGGGCGAGGCGCGTCGGCGTGGCGATCATTGCGGTTGGGCCAGGCCCTTGAGCCGGTAGAGTGCGTCCAGCGCCTCGCGCGGGCTGAGACGGTCCGGATCGATGCCGTCCAAGGCCTCCCGCACGGCTTCCTGGGCATGGTCCCGCGCCAGCTCCATCGCCTGCGCCTCGGCGGCCTCGTCCTGCGGCGGCGCGAACAGCGCCATCTGCGGAACCTGGGCGCCTTGCGTCTCCAGTTTTTCCAGTTCACGCCGCGCCATGCGCACGACCGCGGCGGGGATGCCCGCGCGCTGCGCGACCTGGATGCCGTAGCTGCGGCTTGCCGGGCCCTCGCGCACTTCGTGCAGGAAGACGATGCCCTTGTGCGACTCGGCCGCGGCAAGGTGGACGTTGGCGACCTCGGGACGCACGGAAGGCAGGCGGGTCAGTTCGAAATAGTGGGTGGCGAACAGGGTCAGCGCGCGGTTCTGCGACACGAGCTGGAAGGCGATCGCCCAGGCCAGGGCCAGCCCGTCGTAGGTCGACGTCCCGCGGCCGATCTCGTCCATCAGCACCAGGCTGTCCGAGGTGCTGGAAGCCAGGATGGCGGCGGCCTCGATCATTTCCATCATGAACGTGGAGCGTCCGCCCGCGAGGTCGTCGGCCGCGCCGATCCGGGTGAAGATGCGATCGATGCGGCCGATGCGCGCGGCCCGTGCCGGTACGAAGCTGCCGATGCGCGCCAGCAGCACGATCAGCGCGGTCTGGCGCATGTAGGTCGATTTACCGCCCATGTTCGGACCGGTGATCAGCAGCATGCGGCGGGTTTGCGACAGCCGGCAGTCGTTCGGCGTGAAGCGTTCGATGACGCGCTCCACCACCGGATGGCGGCCCTGCTCGATGTGGATCTCGGCGGCCTCCATCAGTTCGGGGGCGACCCAGTCGTTGGTGCGGGCATGGAAGGCGAGGGCGGCCAGCACGTCGATCTCGGCCAGTGCCGCCGCCGTCCGCGTCAGGGCGCGCACGTGCGGTGCCAGGGTATCCAGCAACTGCTCGTACAGCCATTTCTCGCGCGCCAGCGCGCGGTCCTGGGCGGACAGGATCTTGTCTTCCCAGGTCTTGAGTTCGGGGGTGATGTAGCGTTCGGCGTTCTTGAGCGTCTGCCGGCGGCGGTAGTCGTCGGGGACCTTGTCGGTCTGGCCGCGCGTGACCTCGATGAAGAAGCCGTGAACCCGGTTGAACTCCACGCGCAGATTGGCGATGCCGGTACGTTCCCGCTCGCGCTTTTCCAACTGGACCAGGAATTCGCCGCTGTGCGATTCGAGCGCGCGCAGTTCGTCCAGTTCGGCGTCGAAGCCGGCGGCGAGCACGCCGCCGTCGCGGACGTTGACGCCGGGCTCGGCGGCGACGGCGCGCGCCAGCAGCTCGCCGATGGCGGGATCGGGCGCGAGCTGGGCGGCCAGCTCGGGCAGCCGGGCCTGGGTGTCGGCCGACAGCATCGAGCCTTCGCCGGCCAGGCGCAGCACCATGGCATGCAGGCCGGGCAGCAGCGCGAGCGCGTCGCGCAGGCTGGCCAGTTCGCGCGGCCGCGCCGACCGCAGGGCCACGCGCGCCGCGATACGCTCCACGTCGGGCAGGGGCGACAGGGCTTCCTGCAGCAGGCGCGGGTCGCCGCCGTCGAGCAGGGTCTCGATGGCGCGCAGGCGGGCGGCCGCGGGGTCGTTGTCGCGCAGGGGGTGGTGCAGCCAGCGGCGCAGCAGCCGGCTGCCCATGGGCGTCTGGCAATGGTCCAGCACCGAGAACAGCGTGGGGGATTCCTCGCCGCGCAGGGTTTCGGTCAGCTCCAGGTTGCGCCGGGTGACGGGGTCGAGCAGCACGTACTGGCTGGCGCGGTCGGCGGTCAGTTGCTGTACGTGCGCCAGCGCCTGGGACTGTGTGTTCGAGACGTAGCGCAGCAGCGCGCCGGCGGCGCAGATGGCCTCGGGCATGTCCTCGACGTCGAAGCCGGCCAGCGAGTCGGTGCCGAAGTGGTTCAGCAATTGCTGGCGGGCGCCGCTGGTCTCGAAATGCCAGACCGGCACCGGACTGATGGGGGCGCTGAAATCGACCGGCAGCGGCTGGCCCTCGGCCAGGATCACTTCCGCCGGCGAGATGCGATGCAGCTCGCTCGCCAGCAGGGCCGGCGCGCATTCGGTCAGGCGGAATTCACCGCTGGCCAGGTTCAGCCAGGCGACGCCTACGCGGCCGGTCTTGCCGTTGCCCGGCTGGACGGCGGCGACGGCGCGGTCGGCCTTGGCCGGAAGCAGGGCTTCGTCGGTCAAGGTGCCGGGCGTCACGATACGGACGATACGGCGTTCCACCGGCCCTTTCGAGGTGGCGGGATCGCCGATCTGCTCGCAGATCGCGACCGACTCTCCCAGCTTGACCAACCGGCCCAGATACTGCTCGACGGCATGGAAGGGCACACCCGCCATCCGTATGGGCACGCCATTGGAGGCGCCGCGCGTGGTGAGCGTCAGGTTCAGGAGACGCGAGGCTTTTTCCGCATCGTCGTAGAACAGCTCATAGAAGTCGCCCATGCGGTAGAACAGCAGCAGAGGGCCGGCTTCGGCCTTCAGGCGGAGATACTGCTGCATCATGGGGGTGTGTGCGCTGGTATCTGCTTTTTCCATCAAAAATCAATAGGTTATGTTCGTCGTGGCGCCGAATCGGGGCAGGTTCGAAGCGAAGGATCCGCATGCGCAAGAAATGGCATTGTAGTGAGGGCTGGCCGGTGGCCCCACTATGCGGATTTGAAAACAAAGGTCAGATCCGGATCGACCGCAGTACGCCGATGGGCAGGTCGATCCCGAAATGCCCGCGCAGCGCCGCCTGGAGCGCCGGCGTGTCGTCCAGCACCTGTTCCCGGGCACGGCCGTCGGCTTCCCGGGTTTTCAGGACCCTGCCGGACAACGTTACCCGGCGGCCTTCGGGCAGTGCCCGCGCCGCGGTGAGTCCTTGCAGGAAGTGCGAAGCGGGATGCGTGCTGGTGTACCAGTTCGCCACCTGGCGATCGACCATGGGCATGTCGTCGCCGGTGAACTCGTAGACATCGACCCACTGGCCGGCATGCAACACCTGGTGGAACCATTTGCCGTCCTCGCGCACCAGGCGTCGCATGTCGTGCGGCGTGGCCTGGGTGACGCCGTCCTCCAGGCGCAGCGCGCGCGTGAGCGAGGTCGCGCCGACGCCGACGTCGGTGATCCAGTCCTGTCCGTCGATGGCGACCGCCAAGGTCAGGTGCGTACGCTGCGGCAGGATGCCGCGGTCGGTGGTTCCCAGGCGCACCCGCGCTCCCAGGGGGCGGACCGCGAAGCCAAGCCGCGCGAGCAGTTCCAGGAACAGGCCGTTCAGTTCGAAACAATAGCCGCCGCGGTGTCCGGCAATGAGCTTGTCGTACAGACTCTGGGGTTCCAGGTCGATGGTCCGGCCCAGCAGCACGTCTATGTTCTCGAACGGGATGGATCGCGAGTGGGCGCAGGTCAGCGCGTCCAGCACCGCGGCCGAGGGCTCCCGGGAGCCCTGGTAGCCGAGTCGTGCCAGATACGCGTCGATGTCGAACTGATTGTCCACCGGGTCTCCTTGTCCATGCCCGCGGATGCCGCTCGCCCGGTCACGCGGACGAGAGTCGAGCGGGAACAGGCCCTAGACGAAGGCTAACAGGAGAAGGGCCGCGGCGAGTACCCATATCGCAATGAACACCGCCGCCGCCACCCGGCTGACCGGCCTGTTCGAGCGTTCCGCCGCGGCTGCCCGGAATTCGGCCATCAGCTCCGCGGGAATGAGGCGCACGACGAGCAGGATGCCGAGGGGGACGATGATCAGGTCGTCCAGGTATCCCAGCACGGGGATGAAGTCGGGGATGAGGTCGATGGGCGAGACCGCGTAGGC
Organism: Pigmentiphaga sp. MLSB6-MA01; assembly: GCF_058793475.1. NCBI lineage: Bacteria > Pseudomonadati > Pseudomonadota > Betaproteobacteria > Burkholderiales > Alcaligenaceae > Pigmentiphaga > Pigmentiphaga sp. MLSB6-MA01. The sequence goes on from NZ_JBXAFV010000009.1 coordinate 75,145, forward strand.
GGCCACCAGCAGGGCGAGCACCTTGGCGATCCAGGGGGTCCGGGGATCCCGGGCCGCCAGCCATATCGCGACCACATCCTGTTTGATGTTTCGTGCCCACTGCCTCATCTGCTTGATCATCGTGCGCGTCCGGGAGTTACTTCATGTAAGACCGCACGGCGGCCACCACTTCTTCGAGGTCGGCCGCCCGGACATCGGCTGGTACATCGCCGCGGCCCAGGTGTTCTCGGATATGCCCCTCCAGTACCTCGGCCATGAGCCCGTTCACCGCGCCCCGTATCGCGGCGATCTGCTGCAGGATCGCCACGCATTCCGCCTGCTGCGCGAGAGCGTTCTCCAGGGCCTCGGCCTGTCCCCTGATCCGGCGGACCCGCGTCAGAAGCTGCTTTTGATTGTGGGTGGTGTGGGCCATTGGCAGCATTCTCTTTCGTTGAACTATACTGGGGTATAGTATATGCGATTATCCGGAACGAGCCCACTTCATGTCGACATCCGCCACTCCCCAGAACTGGACCCACGGCCACGTCTTCGATGAAGGGAATCCTTTGGCCGAACGCAATACCCGCCGGGCGGTCCTGCTTACCGCAGCGATGATGGTCGTCGAGATCCTGGGGGGCTACGTCTTCAATTCGATGGCGCTGCTGGCCGATGGGTGGCACATGAGTTCGCACGCCCTGGCGCTCGGCCTGGCGGTGCTGGCGTACGGTGCGGCGCGCCGCTACGCGAACGACGGGCGCTTTGCCTTCGGGACGTGGAAGATCGAAGTGCTGGGCGGCTATACGAGCGCCCTGTTCCTGATCGGGGTGGCGGTCCTGATGCTTTACGAGTCCGTCGAGCGGCTGATGGCCCCCACGACGATCCACTACGATCAAGCCATCGCCATTGCGGCGGTTGGCCTGGCCGTGAATCTCGCATGCGCCTGGCTGCTGAAGGACGGGCACCACGGCCATGGCCACGACCACGGGCACGGGCACGGGCACGCCCACGGCGGCGATCTGAATTTGCGCTCTGCCTACCTGCACGTCATCGCCGACGCCGCCACGTCCGTGCTGGCGATCATTGCCCTGTTCGGCGGCAGGTTCTGGGGAGCGGCGTGGCTGGATCCCGCCATGGGCATCGTCGGCGCCGCCTTGGTTGCCGCCTGGGCGTATGGCCTGCTGCGTGCCTCGGGCAAGGTCCTGCTCGATGCGGAGATGGATGCGCCGGTCGTGGCCGAGATCCGGGAGGTGGTCGAGGCGTGCCCGTTCAAGGCGACGATCACCGATCTGCACGTCTGGCGGGTGGGGAAGGGCGGGTACGCCTGCATCCTGGGCGTGGTCACCGATACGCAGGCGACCCCTTCCCATTTTCGGGAAGCGCTGGCCATCCATGAAGAGCTGGTGCACGTCACCGTGGAGGTCAATCGCATACCGGCCGTTCCTTTCGGCGCGCCACCTGGATCTTGTCGCTGATCTTCACCCAGATTTGGCGACCTGGTCATTGCCGTTGTCGTACATGAAGGCCAGGATGAGCCGGGCCTGCCCGAGCCGATGGCGCTGTATCGTCCGGCACCCACCATGCATGCGCAGGAGCGCGAGGGCTTGCGCGTGCTGCAGCGTACCGGCAAGGATATCGATCGCGTGTTCTGCACCTCCGATCTCCTGGCCGCGGAAATGATAGCGGCCCGGGCCAACGGGCAACGGCCGGCGAAATCGGTCGTGGGGGTCGGACTCCGCGTCGCGGCGCGTGATGCGTCCGGGACGGCCGCGAGCCGCCGGGTCGATTACACTCCCGGCCGATCCGCAATGAAGGTTTGCATGGAAATAGAGATCAACGAAGAGCTGCGGGCCTACATCGATCCGCTGAGCCAGGACGAATACGCCGCGCTGGAGGGGAGCCTGCTTGCCGAAGGCTGCCGCGATGCGCTGGTGCTGTGGGGCAGCGTGCTGGTCGATGGCCACAACCGCTACGGCATCTGCAAGAAGCATGGCATCGAGTTCCGGACCGTGCAGAACACGACGTTCCGTTCGATGGACGACGTGCGGCTCTGGATGATAGACAACCACCTGGGCCGGCGCAGCATTTCCGACTACCAGCGGGGCGTGCTGGCCTTGCGCAAGAAAGACATCCTGCAGATGCGGACGGCGGCGGATGGGCTGGCTCCCGCCGCATCCGCGGATGCGGCCGAGGCGCCGTCAGGGCCGGAGCGGGGCGGGTCCGCCGAGCCGGTCCGGCCCGCCCTGGCGACGCGCGAGGCCGTGGCGCGGGCCGCGCGGCTCAGCACGGCGACCGTCGGCCAGATCGAGAAGATCCAGAAGGCGGCGGCGCCCGAGTTGGTGGAGGCGGTCAAGTCCGGGACCATCTCGATCAGTGCCGCGGCGGCGGTCGCCACGCTGCCGGCCCAAGAGCAGGTGGTGGCGGTGGCCGGCGGCAAGGACGAGCTGCGGCGCGCCGCGCGCCAGGTGCGCGAGAAAAAGTCCAGGCCCAAGGACGACGAGGCGTCCTCCGGAACGGAGGGTGCCGAGGGCGAGGCGGATCTGCCGCCAGAGAGCACGGACGTGGACGAGCTGCAGCGCCTGGTGCGCGCCCTGAGGGCCGAGAACGCCGATCTGAAACGCCGGGTGGCGAATCTGACCGTGGCGTTGAAGGAAGCGCGTGGCGCGAAGGGAGGGGGCGACACCGGCCGCGAGGCGCCTCGGGAGGGTTGACGCGGGGCCCTTGGGGCTATGTTCCGGCCGATGTAACGTCGCCACCTCGCCGCACTTACAGAGCTTACATGTAGATTACACGGCCGCAGGACCGCCAGCCGTATGCTCGCCCCGCGTTCACGCTTTACCGAAAGGAGGTCGTCGTGGCGAACAAGAGAATGGCGTACGGCATGTTGGCCCTGGGCTGTGCGGGGGCACTGGGATTGGCGGCATGCGGCGGCGGGGACGGTTCGTCCGCTCCGGCCCAGGGCACGCTGCAAGTTTCGATGACCGATGCGCCCGCCTGTGGCTTCGATCACGTCTTCGTAACCGTCAGTAAGATCCGTGTGAACGGCAAGCCGAACGTCGACGACAGCGGGTCGGGCTGGGTGGATATCCCGGTGACTCCCGCCCGGCGGATCGACCTCCTGTCGCTGACCAACGGCGCCATGGCCGCATTGGGCAAGGCAGCGTTGCCGGCGGGTGATTATCAGCAGATCCGCCTGGTATTGCAGGCCAATGCCGGCAAGCCCTACGCGAACGCGGTGGTGCAGACTGGAGGCGGCGGAGACGAGATCGCGCTGACCACGCCCAGCGCGTCGCAAAGCGGCTACAAGATCATCCGGCCGTTCACCGTTGCCCCGGATACGCTGACCGATCTCGTGCTGGACTTCGACGCCTGCAAGTCCATCGTCGCGCGCGGCAATGGGGGGTTCAATCTCAAGCCGGTGGTGACCGCGATTCCCATCGTGGTGAGCGGCAAGGTGGTCGGTTATGCCCCGGCCGGTTCGCGTGTCTATGCCGAGCGCGGCGGCGAAGTCGTCAAGGGCACCGTGGCCACGAGCGAAGGCGTGTTCACGCTGTCCCCCATCGAGCAGAGCAGCACGACCGGCAACGTCGACGTCGTGGTGGTGCCGCCGGCATCGGCCGCGCGCGGCGTGGGCATCATCCGTTCGGTGCCGGTGGTGGCCGGAGCCAGCACGACGGTCTCCACGCCGACGGCGCCCATCGTTCCACCGCCGTCGACCTTCAACACCGTGTCGGGTACCGTGACGCCGCTGAGCGCCGAAGCGTCGCTGCGCGCCCTGCAGACGACGGGCGGGGCGAAGTTCGAAGTGGCTTCCACGTTCGCCAGCCTGACGACCGGTGCCTATGGCATGAACCTGCCCGCCGCCGCACCGGTGGTCGGCACCTACCAGACCACGCTGCCCATTCCCCTGGTCCCGGACGCGACCGTGGCGGGGCGCTACACGATAGAGGCCACTACCTCGACGGGCGCCGTGAAGTCCTCGTCCGTCGACATCGGTGCGGGACCGGCAACGCGGGACTTCGCGTTCTGATCCGTACACAAGGAGCAATCATGAAATTCATCCTGACAGCCATCGTCGCCGCGACCGCGCTGGGCGGATGCGCGGTGTACACCCCGGGAGGCGCCGTGGTGGCGCCGGCGCCGGGTTACTACTACGATTCGCCGGGGTATTACTACGATTATCGGCCGGCCTACCGGGGCGGCTACTATCCCGGTCCGCGCTTCTGCCCGCCGGGGCAGGCCAAGAAAGGCCGCTGCTAGCGCGGCCGTGCAGGGGGGCGTGCCGCGTGCGGCTTTGCCCCCCCTGGGTGCCCGTCCGGGTCGATCAGGCGAGCGCCGGGTAGTCGATGTACCCCTTTTCCGTGCCGCCGTAGAACGTGGCGTTGTCCGGGGCATTGAGCGGAGCGCGTTCGCGCAGGCGGCGCACCAGATCGGGATTGGCGATGAACAGCTTGCCGAATGCCACGAGATCCGCGGCCCCGCTTTCGACCGCCTGCTCCGCGGCCGCGCGGTCGTAGCCGTTGTTGGTCATCCAGGCGCCCTTGCCGCCGGCTTCTGCGTAGGCGGTTTTCAGCGCGGCGTAGTCGAACGGCGCGTCGCCCTGGCGGTAGTCGCGGGCACCACCCGTCGCGCCTTCGATGACGTGGACGTAGGCCAGCCCGTAGCCGGCCAGCTTGCGCACCACGTAGTCGAACAAGGGCTGGGGCTCCGGATCCGAGGCATCGTTGGCGGGCGTGACGGGCGAGATGCGGATGCCCGTGCGGCCGGCCCCGATCTCGCCGGTGATGGCGTCCAGGACTTCCGTCAGCAGGCGCGCCCGGTTTTCGATGGCGCCCCCATAGGCGTCGTCCCGGTGGTTGCTGCCCGAACGCAGGAATTGATCGATCAGGTAACCGTTGGCGGCGTGCAGTTCGACGCCGTCGAAGCCGGCCTCGATGGCGGCGCGCGCGGCGCGCCGATAATCGGCGACGATGCCGGGCAATTCGTCCAGCCGCAGCGCGCGCGGTTCGGATGTCGGGGCGAAGCCGCCGCCGTCCGGCCCGACGAGGTAGGTCTTGGCGTTGGCGCGGATGGCCGACGGCGCCACCGGCGCGCCGCCGTCCGGCTGCAGCGAGGTATGCGATACCCGTCCCACGTGCCAGAGCTGGACGACGATCTTGCCGCCCTTGGCGTGGACCGCATCGGTCACGCGCCGCCAGCCGGCCAGTTGTTCTTCCGAATACAGGCCGGGTACGTCGGCATAGCCCTGGCCCTGGTGGCTGATGGCGGTGGCTTCCGTGATCAGCAGGCCGGCGCTGGCGCGCTGGCTGTAATAGGTGGCCGTGACGGGCTGGGGCACGGCCCGCGGCGAACGGTTGCGGGTCAGCGGAGCCATGACGATACGGTTGGCGAGCTGGAGGTCGCCGGCGGTGATCGGGTCGTATAGCGTGGTCATAGGGAATCCTGGCGAAGCTGTGGGCTGAGTCATATCGATGAGTGGCGAATTATATATCGCAAGATAACGATATATGCTCATGCCCGTTATCGCAGAGGGGGCATCCGGTGGGTGGGGAAAGGGTGCAAATCCGGTACTATGCCCGGCTGGTCTTCGTCTGCCCGCGCCGTCGTTCCATGTCCGATCGTTCCGCTTCCTCCCGGTTTTTCCCGTCGTTGCCCGCTTTCTCTGTTTCCGCGCTGCGCACCTGGCTGCGCTCGTTCCGGCCGGGCCGCATGCGCATCAATGGCAGGGAGCGCCTGCGCATCGTGCTGGGGGCGCTGGCGGGGGTCTTGTTGGCCGCCTGGGCGAGCCGGACGATGGCCGGGGAACTGGGGGCCGCGGCCTGGATGGTCGCGCCGCTGGGCGCGAGCGCGGTGCTGGTGTTCGCGGTGCCGGCCAGCCCCCTGGCCCAGCCGTGGTCGGTGATAGGCGGGAACACCCTGTCGGCGCTGGTGGGCATCGCCTGCGTCAATCTGGTCGGCGATCCCGTCCTGGCGGCCGGGTTGGCGGTGGGCGGCGCCATCGTGGTCATGCTGTCGCTGCGCTGCCTGCATCCCCCGGGCGGCGCCGCCGCCCTGACCGCGGTGCTGGCCCAGGCCGTGGACTACCGTTTCGCGCTGTTTCCGGTATTGACCAATTCCGCGCTGCTGATCATGGTCGGCCTGGCCTACAACAGCCTGACCGGGCGCCGATACCCCCATGCCCAGGCCAAGCCCGTGCCCGGGTCGGGGTCCCGCTTCACGGCGGCGGACCTCGATGCCGCGCTGGCGCACTACAACCAGGTGCTGGACATCAGCCCCGACGACCTGGAGAGCCTGCTGCATCAGGCGGAAGCGGCCGCCTACCGGCGCAGCCTGGGAGAATTGCGCTGCCGGGACATCATGACGCGCGAGCCGTTCAGCGCCGCGCAGGATATGTCGCTCAAGGAGGCCTGGGCCTTGATGCGGCAGCACCGCATCAAGGCGCTGCCGGTGGTCGACCGGGCCCGGGGCGTGGTGGGCATCGTGACGGTGGCCGATTTCATGCGGCAATTGGAGATGGACCGGCCCGAGGGGTGGGGAGGGCGGCTGCGGGCGCTGGTCGGCTTTGCCCCGGCGGGCGGCGGGCGTCCCAGGATCATTTCGCAGATCATGACCCGGCAGGTCCGGGTGGTGAGCGCCAGCCGCTACGTGATCGAGCTGATTCCCATGTTCGCCGACGGCGGCCATCACCACATTCCCGTGATCGACGAAGAGCGGACGCTGGCCGGGATCATCACGCAAACCGATCTTGTCAAGGCCCTGTCGCGGGCGATTGGAGCCGGAAGAGAGGCATGATTTGGCGTCTTTTCCGCGGTGATGGACACCTTAATTTGACGGCGGATGCGTCGTTAATACCGTTGCAAGTACGTTGACCGGAGACAGGCCCCGCTATCGTCCAGCTGTCCAGGCGTGGTTCCGGGTCTCCCTTGAGCCCGTCCCTCCATGCGACTTGATACTTTAGACCGCGTTTGCGCCGATCCGGTGGCCTCTTTCGAAAGCGCCATCGATTTCTTCGCGCGCATCGATCAGCAGGGCCGGTTCCTGTACATCTCCGAACCGGGGCTGGCATTCATCGGCTATCACCGCGAATACCTGCGCATCGTGACCTTGCGCGACCTGGTCCCGCAGGAAGACGCGCCCCTGCTCGAAGCCTGCCTGCGGCAGGCCCAGCACACGGGCGAGGTGCAGAAGTGCACGCTGCACCTGATCAAGACACTGACCTACCCCCGGTTGGTCGAGCTGCGCGTCGCGCCGGATGCGACCGGGTCCGGACAGTTGCTGGTGGTCGGCCACGACGTCTCGGCCTGGGCCGACAACGAGCAGTGCCTGACCTACGCCATGTACCACGACGTGCTGACCGGGCTCGACAACCTGGCGTCGGCGCGCCACGAGATCGAGCGCGCCAAGCAGGAGGCGCTGGACAAGGGCTTTCGCGTGGCCCTGCTGCAGATCGACATCGACGAATTCCATCGCGTCAACCAGGCCTTCGGCTACGAGGCCGGCGACCGCATCCTGCACGAGACGGCGCTGCGGCTCAAGAACGCCTGCCATGCGCGGGAGTTCGTGGCGCGCTGCTATAGCGACGCTTTCCTGATACTGCTGCGCGACGTGCCTGATCGCGACTACGTCGAGGAGTTCGCGCGCCGCATCTCCGATGCGATCCAGCTCCCCTATTCCCACGAAGGGCAGACGCTGCAACTGTCGGTGCGCATCGGCGCCGTGCTGTTCCCCGATCGGGTGAATGGCTGCGACCAGTTGCTGTACCACGTGGACGAGGCGCTGGCGCAGGCGGGCCGCAACCGTGGCTACAGCTTCGCCTTCTACGAGCGGCGCGAGGCCGGCAACCGGCCCGACACGCTCCGGCTGGAATCCGACCTGCACAGCGGCATCCGCAACGGCGAATTTTCTCTGCATTACCAGCCCATCGTCGAGGCGCGCAACGGCGAGGTAGCGGGCATCGAAGCCCTGATGCGCTGGCATCACCCGGTCCTGGGCCCGGTCTCGCCGGAGGTCTTCATCTCGTTGGCGGAATCGGCGGGGCTCATCAATTTCCTGGGCGGATGGGCCCTGAAGAACGCCTGCATGCAACTCATGCAGTGGGATGCGCGCGGCATCCACCTGCAATACGCCAGCGTCAACGTCTCGGCCCAGCAGTTCCGCGACAAGCGTTTCCCCGCGGCGGTGCGCGAGGCATTCAAGCTGACGGGGCTGGCGCCCCGGCGCATCGTGCTCGAGATCACCGAAAGCGTGCTGATGGAGGACCCCGCCCACGCCAAGACGCTGCTCGAGGAATTGACCGATCTGGGGGTACGCTTCGCCGTGGACGATTTCGGCACCGGCTATTCCAGCCTGGCCTATCTGCAGAGCTTCCCGCTGGCCGCGCTGAAGATCGACCGCCGTTTCATCAGCAATCTGCCGTCGTCGCGCAACGACCAGGCCATCGTCGACGCCATCGTGGGGCTGGCCGGCACGCTGGGCCTGGACCTGGTGGCCGAAGGTGTCGAAACCGAGGCCCAGCGCGACCTGCTGGTGGCCAGCGGTTGCGAATTGATCCAGGGCTGGCTGGTCTGCAAGGCTCTGCCCATCAACGAACTGGCGCATAAATTCGAGACCGGCGAGCTGCGGCCGCTGGCGAACTGACGCCAGAAGACGGATTTTTCATGCCGGACATCCAACAACGCCATGCGTTGACCCGCAAACTGTGGTCGCGCATCAACGAGCGCGGCGATTTCCCGCTGCTGTCCGATTCCCTGCGCGCCACCATCTCCGCAATGAAGGGGGACGACCACGACATCACGGCGCTGGTCCAGATCGTGCTGTCGGATTTCACGCTGACGCAGCGCGTCATCCGGCTGGCCAACTCGGCCATGTACATGGCGTTCGGCGGCAATATCACCACCATATCCCGGGCGCTGGTCGTGCTTGGCATCGAGGCCGTGGGCCATCTGGTCCTGGGGCTCAAGCTGGTCGACCATTTCCAGCAGTCCCATCTGCAACTGCAGCGGCTCGACGCCAAGCTGGAGCTGAACCGGGCGATGCTGGCGGGCTGCGTGGCGCGCAAGGTATGCGAGGTGCGCGAGCTGATGACCAGCGAGGAAGCGGTGGTGTGCACGCTGATGCGCCAGCTCGGCAAGTTGCTGTGCATCTTCTACCTCGAGAGCGAGTGGACCCAGATCCGGGAGCACGCCCTGGAGTACCGCCGTACCGAGGACGAGGTGTCGGGCGAGGTGCTGGGCATCAGTTTCGAGGAGCTGGGCGAGGACGCGGCCGAGCGCTGGGGCCTGCCGGCAGTGATCCGGCGGGGCATGGAGCCCTTCGACCTGGCCGACCTGCCGGCCGACCAGGATGTCGTCCTGGACCACGACCGGTGGCTGCGCGCGGTGGCCAGCTTTTCGGTGCAGATGTCGCGCAGCATGACCATCGCGGGCGGCGACGTCGAATTGCGCGAGCGCCGGATGCGCGAGACGGTGCAACGCTATGCGCGCGCGCTGTCGGTGGCGCCCGCCATGCTGTACGAGATCATGGAGGAACTGACCCGCGAGCGGGCCAGCCAGCGCTTCATCCAGGAGATCGACGACCTGCACGCCGAGTCGACGCAGGGCGGCTCGCACAACGCCGAACGCACGCTGCGCGAGGGCATGCGCGACCTGCGCTCGCTGCCGTCCGAGCACCACCTGGGGCCGGTGCTGGCCATGGCGTCCGAAGCCATGCTGGCCGGCATGCAGTTCTCGCGCACCATTGTTTTCGTGCGCGACCCGCGCCGCCATACCTTCGAGGCGAGGCTGGGGTTCGGCCGCGGCATCGAGCAGTTGCTCCCCCAACTGCGCTTCAATGAGATATTCTCGGTAGACGTCTTCCACCTGGCCATTACCAATTCAGTGGGAATCTTCATCGAGAACGCCTGCGATCCCAAGTTCAGCGTCCACATCCCGCGCTGGTTCCGCGATGCCGTGCCCGACTCGCACGCCTTCGTGCTGCTGCCCGTGCGCGCCGACAAGGACACGGTGGCGCTGATCTATGGCGATTGGAACAGCGCGCAATTGGCGCGCAAGATCCTGCCCGAGGAAATGGCCGCCTTGAACGAGCTGGCGCGGGAGCTGGGCCGATTCTTCGGCCATGCCCGCGCGGTGGCTCGCGAAGCGCCTTGAGCGGCGGCCGCGGCGCGCTTCATCGCCAGTTGATCGAGCTGGCGCGGCGCCGGGTCTTGTCGGCCCCGGCGGCCGAAGAGGGCCTGCGGCTGGCCGGGGTGCTGCCGGACGGGCCGGCCTGGCGGCGTTTCCTCGAACATGTATGCGCCTACGGCGGCGCGCTGGCTTGCGCCGCCGGCATCGTATTCCTGGTGGCTTTCAATTGGCAGGAATGGCCGCCCATCGCCAAGTTCGCCTTGTTGCAGGCCTTGCTGGCGGCGTCCGCCGTGGTGGCGTGGCGCCTGGGCACGGGGCGCCCGGCGGGCCGGGTGGCGCTGCTGTTCGCGATGATCGTGTGCGGCGCGCTGCTGGCTTATCTCGGCCAGCACTACCAGACTGGGGCCGACAGCTACCAATTGTTCCTGGCGTGGGGCCTGCTCATCCTGCCCTGGGTGGCCGCGTCACGGTCGGCGGCGGCGTGGGCGCTGTTGCTGGTGCTGGCCAACCTGGCCGCGCAGCTTTACGTGGGGCGATTCTCGCCCTTCCTGCTCGATGCGGTCGGAGGAGGGTGGCCACATCCCGCGTTGTTCTGGCTGGATCTGGCCGCCGCCGCGTCGGCGGAATGGCTGGGCGGCCGGCTGGCCGACGGCGGCCGGCGGCGCTTCCTGCCGCGGTTGGCCGGCGCGCTGACGCTGGCTGTCATCGCGGCCGCGCTGTGCGGCGCTCTTTTCGACGCGGGGCGCGGCGCGGGCATCCTGTTCTGGGCCACGCGGGCCGTGATGGCCCTGGTCCTGGCGGGGAGCTTCCTGTTCTACCAATGGCGCCGGGACCTGCCCATGCTGACGCTGTGCTGCCTCGCGGCGATCGCGGTCGCGACCGCGGGGCTGACGCGTTTCCTGGCCGAAGGTGATCCGGGCGAATTCGCGCTGCTCGTCGTCGGCGCTTTCCTGGTCGCGGCTTCGGCGGGCGCGGCCGTGTGGCTGCGCCGCTTGCAGGCCCGGTGGGCGGGAGACGCGGCATGAATGGCTTGCGAGAGATCTGGGGCGCGTTGCGAGGCCGCGGCCTGGTCGAGGGCGACGTTCCGCCCGACATGCCGGCCGGGACGCCGGCGCCCTGGCATGTGCGCCTGATGCTGGGCGTGTGCGGCTGGCTGGGCGGTTTCCTGCTGCTGGTCTTCGTGGGGCTGGTCGTGCCGGACCCTTTCGATTCGCACAGCCTGGCCGTGGCGGGGGTCCCGCTGCTGATCGCCGCGCGCGTCCTGCTGCATGGCCAGCCGCCGGAACTGCGCGCGCAGTTCGCGCTCAGCCTCTGCCTGGCGGGCTACGGCGCCATCGCCGTCGCGTGCTCGACCTGGCTGCCCGATTGGGGCGCTTTCCTGGCGGCCTCGGGGTTGGGGCTGGTCCTGGCCGCGGCCATGCCGAGCGCGATTGCGCGGACCTTCGGCGTCCTGGCTTCGCTGCTGGCGGCCGAAGGATGTTTCCGGGTGCTGGGTTGGCCCAGCCCCGTACCGGCCATCGCGGCCTGGACCTGCGCGGCGGCCTGGCTGGGCGAGACCCGGTTGGCGCACCGCCTGGGGCAGGGCCAGGCGCCGCTGTCCTGGGGCGCGACGCTGGCGTTGTGGGGGCTGGGCCTGGCCGGCGCGCTGCTGCCCGGCATGGACGCGTCCGTGCCGCCCGCCTGGCGTGGCCTCGCCTGGGCCGTGTATCTGCTGGCGGCGTCGCCGCTGGCCTGGGTCGCCTGGCGCCTGTCGGTCCGCGCGCGCCCGGCCGTGCGCGGCTGGACTACCGGCACCGCGTGCGTCCTGGTGCTGGCGGCGGCCTGGGTTCCGGGCGTGGCCTTCGGCCTGATGACCGCGGTGCTGGGCCATGCCCGTGCCCGCACGCCGCTCTGGGTGGGCGGGCTGCTGGTGGCGCTGTGGAGCGTGGGATGGTTCTACTACGCGCAGACCTGGACCCTGCCGCGCAAGGCGGCGGTGCTGCTGGCGCTGGGGGGCGTGCTGCTCCTGGCCTGGCGCGGCATTGCCCGGTTGGGCGCGCCGGAGGGCGGCCATGGGTGAGCGCATGGTCCGTTGGCTGATCGCCGCCGGCCTGGTCCTGGTGCTGGGCCTGGTCAACGCCTCGATCTGGCGCAATGAATCGTTGCTGGCCAGTGGGACGCTGGTGTCGCTGGAACTGGCGCCGGTCGACCCCCGGTCGCTGATGCAGGGCGACTACATGGCGCTGGACTGGGCCGTGGCGCGGGAGCTGCGTCAACGCCTGGGCCGGGACCTGCCCGCGTCGGGTGCCATCGTGGTCCGGCGCGAGGCCGGCTCCAGCCGCGCCGCGCTCGTTCGCCTGGACGACGGTACCCCGCTGGCCGAGCGTGAGAGCCGGCTGGCCTATGCCGTGCGCGGCGCAAGGGTGCGAATTGTGACCGACGCCTATTTTTTCCAGGAAGGGCGTGCCGGGGATTTCGAGCGTGCCCGCTACGGCGCGCTGCGCGTGGACAAGAGCGGGCGGGCGCTGCTGGTCGGCCTGCAGGATGCCGACCTGGGCTGGCTGGGGCCCCGCGGCAAGCAGCCGTAAGGGCCCGGAGCCAGCTTCCCGGCTGGTGTCAGTCTTCCAGGTTCTTGGCCTGGTTGACGTTGGTATCGGCGGGCACGCTCTGGGTCAGCCAGACATTGCCGCCGACCGTCGAGCCCCGGCCGATGGTGATGCGGCCCAGGATGGTCGCGCCGGCGTAGATGACCACGTCGTCTTCCACGATGGGGTGGCGGGCGATGCCCTTGGTCAGCTTGCCGTCGGGGTCGGCGGGGAAGCGCTTGGCGCCCAGCGTGACGGCCTGGTAGAGGCGGACGCGTTCGCCGATGATCGTGGTTTCGCCGATCACCACGCCCGTGCCGTGGTCGATGAAGAAGCTGGCGCCGATCTGCGCGGCCGGATGGATGTCGATGCCGGTGGCCGAATGGGCGATGTCAGAGATCAGCCGTGCCAGGAAGGGCGCGCCCAGCTTGTGGATGGCGTGGGCCAGCCGGTAGTGGATGATGGCCTTGATCCCGGGGTAGGACAGCAGGATTTCGGAGATGCTGGTGGCCGCCGGGTCGCCCTGGTAGGCGGCATGCAGGTCGCTGACCAGCATGGCGCGGATGGCCGGCAGTTGCGAGGCGAAGCGGCGGGTGAGCTCCACCGCCTTGCCCTGCAGGTTCTGCTTGTCGTGCGTGTCCGGCGCTTCCGAGAAATACAGCGCCCGGCGGACCTGTTCACAGAGCAGGTTGAGCGTGGCGTTCAGGGTGTTGCCGACGAAATAGTCGATGCTGTCGTCGGTCAGCTTGCAGCGGCCGTAGTGCGTGGGGAAGAGCGCGGCCGACAGGCCGTCCAGCACGGTGACCAGGGCCTCGCGCGAGGGCAGTTCGCGCACCCGGTCCAGGTAGCGGATCTTGTGCTCGATCTCGCGCGAGGTGCGAAGCTGCTCGACGATATCGGCCAGATGCCACTCGGGGGCGATGTCCGGGGACGGCGTTTGCGGTAGGTTCATGACGGAAAAAATGGGTTGCGTGGGCAATGTCCACAAGCATAGTCCAAGCGGCTTTCCCCGCTAGGGGAAACCCTTTCGGCTCGTCTGGTATGGCCCGAAAAGGTAGAATATCGCCCCAAGTCGTCCGTGCATGGGCCCGCGCTGTCCCCGCGCCGCAGGCGTCCACGCGCAAACGCGATACCTATAGGGACACTCACATGAACCGCATTTTCAGTCAATCGCTGGTGGCAGCGGCCGCGCTCGGCGCCGCTGCGTTCGCCCAGGCCGCCGACGTCAAGATCGGCCTCGCGGCAGCCTTGTCCGGCGGTGCCGGCCAGTACGGCGCCGCCATCCGCAACGGCTTCCAGCTCGCCGCCGACGAGCTCAATGCCGCGGGCGGCGTCAGCGGCAACGCCATCAAGCTGGTCATCGAAGACGAACAGGGCAAGAAGGAAGAGGCCATCAACGTCTTCAAGAAACTGGTGTTCCAGGACAAGGTCGTGCTGATCTTCGGCCCGACGCTGTCCAACTCGGCCCAGGCCGCCGATCCGATCGCGCAGGCCGCCAAGACCCCGGTGTTCGGCACTTCCAACACCGCGGACGGCATCACCTCCATCGGCAACTATGTCTTCCGCAATTCGGTCACCGAGGCCGACGTGCTGCCCGAGACCATCCGCGTCGCCGCCAAGCACAACGGCATCAAGAAAGTCGCGGTGTTCTACGGCAACGACGACGTCTTCACCAAGAGCGGCTACGACAATTTCAAGAAAGCCCTGGAAGACCTGAAGATCCCGGTCACCACGACCGAGACCTTCGCCAAGGGGGATGTCGACTTCAAGGCCCAGCTGACCAAGATCAAGGCCACCAATCCCGATGCCGTGGTGCTGTCGGCGTTGATCGCCGAGGGCGGTCCCATCATGGTGCAAGCGCGCCAGCTGGGCCTGAACGTGCCCTTCATCGGCGGCAACGGCATGAACTCGGTCAAGGTGTTCGACCTGGCCAAGGAACGGGCCGACGGCCTGTGGGTCGGCAGCCCCTGGTCCATCGAGAACGGCACCCCCGAGAACACCAGGTTCATCGCCGCCTACAAGGCGAAGTACAATGTGGCGCCCGACCAGTTCGCCGCCCAGGCCTACGACGCGATGCACATCGTGGCCGAAGCCCTGAAGAAGGTGAAGCTCTCCGGCAACCTGCAGGCCGACCGCGCCGCCCTCCAGGCGGCGCTGCCCGCGGTGAAGATCACCGGCGCGACCGGAGCCTTCCAGTTCCGCCAGGCCAAGGGCGCCGCCGGCAAGCCCGGCGGCTACGATGCGGTCCAGACCCCCATCGTGATGGTCACCCGCGGCGGCCGCTACGTCATCGAGAAATAAGCGGCACCCGCGGACCCCGCCGGCCTCGCGCCGGCGATCCGAAAGGGCGCGGGACTCCCGCGCCCTTTGTAATAGTAGGGCTCATGCCCATTTTCCATTGGTAATCTTGCTGCTTCGCTCCTGTATCCGGCCCCGGCACAAAATGGGCCGCCAGATCCAGGGCGCCGAGGATCCGGCTTCGCCGGTCCGCCAGCGCCGCCCCCTGGGGGGCGCGCGAAGCGCGTAGGGGGGGGCATGCTACAACAGCAACTCGTCAACGCACTATCGCTCGGGTGCGTCTACGCTTTGTTCGCGCTCGGCTTCACGCTGGTATTCGGCGTGCTGGGCGTCATCAATCTCTCGCACGGCGCGGTGTTCATGGTGGGCGCCTACGTGGCGCTGCAACTGATCACCCAGTTCGACCTGCCCTTGTGGGCCGGCCTCGTCGCCGCGGCGCTGGGCAGCGGCATCGTCGGCATCCTGATCGACGTGCTCATCCTCAAGCGCCTGCGCGAGCGCAACGCGCCCCACCTCATTCCCATGATTGCCACCATAGGCGTGGCCATCGCGCTCAACAGCGGCATGCAGGGCATCTACGGGGCCGCCAACATGCGCTTCCCATCCGGCCTGGTGCCGGACGACGCGATCGAGATCGCCGGGCTGCACATGACCGTGATCGAACTCATCATCATCTTCATGTCGTTCGCGCTCATGGCCGCGCTGATGGTGGTCATGAAGCGGACCCAGCTGGGCAGGGGGCTGCGCGCCATCGCCGAGTCGCCCAAGGCGGCCTCGCTGCTGGGCATCAACGTCGAGGGGCTGTTCATGCTGACGTCCTTCGCCGCGGCGGCCCTGGGAGGCGTGGCCGGCGTGATGATCGGCCTCTACTCCAACGCGGTGTTCCCGCTGATGGGCCAGCCCATGCTGCACAAGGGCATCGCCGTCATCATCCTGGGCGGCATGGGCGACATACGCGGCGCCATGATAGGCGGGCTGTTCCTGGGGTTTGCGGAAGTGCTGTCGGTGGCCTATGTCGGGTCCACCATGCGCGACGCCGTGGCGTTCGGCCTCCTGTTCCTGATCCTGCTCGTTCGTCCGCAGGGCTTGTTCGGCAAAGTGCTGGAACGCAAGGCATAAGGACGCGGACAAGAAATGGAATGGTTCGATAATTTCTGGTCGATCTACAGCAACCTGGTGCTGACCCTCGGCACCAATGCCTTGCTGGCCCTGTCGATCTACCTGACGCTCTCGTGCGGCATGCTGGCCATGGCCAATGCCGCCTTCATGGGGATAGGCGCCTATACCGCGTCGATCCTGACGATGAACTTCGAAATGCCTTTCACCGTGGCGCTGCTGGGCGGCATGGCCGCTCCCATGCTGGTGGCCTTCGTCATCGGCAAGCCCACGCTGCGCCTGTCCGGGGTCTACCTGGCCATGGCCACGCTAGGATTCGGCGAAGTGGTGCGGGTCGTGATCCTGAACACGGAGTCGTGGACGGGCGGCGCGCTGGGCCTGAACGGTATTCCCCAGCTGACGCAGTGGTGGCACATCGCACTGGCCGTGGTGCTGGCGCTGGCCGTGCTGTTCCGGCTGCGGCGCTCCAAGGTCGGCCGCGCGTTCGAGGCCATCAAGGAGGACGAGACCGCCGCCGGGCTGATGGGCATCGACGTCAACAACACCAAGATGCTGGCGTTCGTGCTGGGGGCGTTGCTGGCCGGGCTCGCGGGTGCGTTGAACGCGCACCTGACCTTCTTCATCGGTCCCAACGAATACGGATTCGACCGGGGCGTCGAGATCCTGACCATGACGATCCTGGGCGGCATCGGCAGCCTGGCCGGGCCGGTGGCGGGCGCCGTGATCCTGACGCTGCTGCCCGAGACGCTGCGCGCATTCAACGATTTCCGGCTCGTGATCAATGGCGTGATCCTGGTCCTGATCGTGCTGTTCCTGCCCAAGGGGATATGGGATCCGGCGCTGCTGCGCAGCTGGTTCCGCCGGCGGAGGAGCACCTGACATGCTGAAACTCCAATCCATTTCCAAGAGCTTCGGCGGGCTGCACGTGCTGCAGGACGTCAACATCGAGGTTCCGCAAGGGACGATCTTCGGCCTGATCGGTCCCAACGGCGCGGGCAAGACGACGGTGTTCAACCTGATCACCGGGCTGCTCGAACCCTCGGGCGGCACGCTGACCTTCGACGGCGAGGATCTCGCGGGCGCCAAGCCGCACCAGATCACCCGGCGCGGCATCGCCCGCACGTTCCAGAACATCCGCATCTTCAAGGAAATGTCGCTGCTCGAAAACGTGGTGGTCGGCATGCACCGCCACCTCGACTACGGCCCGGCGGGCCTGTTGCTGGCGCTGCCCGGATTCCGGGCCCAGGAACGCCGCGCGCGCGAACGGGCTCTGGAGCTCCTGTCCTGGGTCAAGCTGGACCACAAGGCGCACCAGGTCGCGGACAACCTGTCCTACGGCGACCAGCGCAAGCTGGAGCTGGCCCGCGCGCTGGCGACCGAGCCGCAATTGCTGCTGCTGGACGAACCCGTGGCGGGCATGAACACCGGCGAGAAAGTGGACCTGATGGCCGAGATCGAGAACATCAAGGCGCGGGGCTACACCATTTTCATGATCGAGCACGACATGCGTTTCGTGATGGGCCTGTGCGACCGGATCGCGGTCCTGAATTTCGGACGGATCATCGCCGAGGGCCTGCCCGAGCAGATCCGTACCAACCCGATGGTGATCGAAGCCTATCTGGGCCGCGAGGACGACGTGGCGGACGAGGTGCAGGCATGAATCCGCTGCTGAACGTCTCCGGCCTGAAGGTGGCCTACGGCCAGGTCGCCGCGGTCAAGGGAATCGACCTCGAATTGCGCGAGGGGGAGATCACCACGCTGGTCGGCGCCAACGGCGCGGGCAAGTCGACCACGCTGCTGGCGCTGTCGGGCCTGACTCCCAAGGAAGCGGGCTCGGTGTCGTTCCAGGGCGAGGATATCTCGCGCCTGGCGCCGCACCGGATCGTTGCCAAGGGCATCGTGCAGGTCGCCGAAGGCCGCGCCATCCTGACCACGATGACGGTGCGCGAGAACCTCGAGCTGGGCGCCTATACCCGCCGCGACAAGGGTGGGATCGGTGCCGACCTGGACCGCGTGTTCGAACTCTTTCCCCGGCTCAAGGAACGCCTGGACGGCATGGCGGGCAACCTGTCCGGCGGCGAGCAGCAGATGCTGGCGATCGGCCGGGCGCTGATGGCCAAGCCACGGCTCTTGCTGCTGGACGAACCGTCCATGGGGCTGGCGCCCATCATCGTGCAAGAGATCTTCCGCATCCTGCGCGAGATCAACCGGCAGGGGCTGACGATCTTCCTGGTCGAGCAGAACGTGCGGCAGGCGCTCAAGATCGCGCATCGCGGCTATGTGCTCGAAACGGGAACCATCGCACTGTCCGGCTCCGGCAAGGAACTGCTGGGCGATCGCCGCCTGGTGGAAGCCTATCTCGGCGGCTGACCGCCGCGTCCAGGTGATGCCGTGAAGCTGCCCCTGCCTCCGATGAAGTCGCTGCGAGCCTTCGAGGCCTCGGCGCGGTTGATGAGCTTCACGGCGGCCGCCGACGAGCTCTGCGTCACGCAGGTGGCGGTCAGCCGCCAGGTCCGCGGCCTGGAGGATTTCCTGGGCGTGGAATTGTTCGACCGGCGGGGGCAGTCGATCGCGCTGACCAAGGCGGGCAGCCGCTACTATCCCGCGGTGCGCCGGGCGCTCAACGACCTGGCGTTCGCCACTTCCCAGCTCAGCCGGCGCGGGCAGCCGCAGGTGCTTTCCATCCTGGCCTACAACACGTTCGCGCAATGCTGGCTGATTCCCATGCTGCCGGCTTTCCACGAACAGCATCCCGCCGTCGAGATCCGGCTGTCGGCGTCCTCGGCCCTGGTCGATTTCAATCACCAGGATTTCGATGCCGCCATCCGGTTCGGAGTGCCGGACATGCCGGGGATCGACGTCGACATGCTGGCGCCCATCGAGCTCGTTCCGGTCATGAGCCCGGATCTGCTGGCGAAGACCGGCGGTTCGCCGGACATCTCGGCCATGCTCGAGTTGCCATTGCTGCATTCGCTCGCCCGCCCGGGGGATTGGGAGGGGTGGTTCCGCCATGCGGGGCTCGTGAGCGATCATGCCGGCCGGGGCCACAAGTTCGAGAGTTCGCTCATGGCCTACGAGGCGGCGATACGCGGCCTGGGCGTGGCGCTGGGCGTCAGGATCCTGGTCGAAGGTTATCTGGCTTCGGGGCAGCTCGTCGCGCCTTTCGACGGATCCTATCGGCCCGCGGGGGGCTATTTTCTCGTGCATCCCAAGGACCGGGCCCCCACCGCCGCGTTCCGGGCGTTCCGCCGATGGCTGTTGTCCGAACTGGGCTCGCGCGCCGACGATGTGATGGATGATCCGCCCATGCCGCAGCCGCTTGCGGCCAGCCCTACAAAATAGTTGGCCTGATCCGACCGAAAAGTCATTTTCCCGCCGCGTCGAGAGTGCGCAGAATGCATGGCACGACTTTGCGCAGGAGGAATCGACGATGGCTGAATTGGCGGACCTGGGAATCGCATCCATGCGGTCCCGATGTTCCGAGGCCGAATGGGAGGCCCGGATCAATCTCGCGGCGTGCTATCGCCTGATCGAGTTCTATGGGATGGCCGACATGGCCGCCAACCATATCTCGGCCCGGGTGCCCGGCGAGGAAAACGCGTTCCTGATCAACGCCTACGGGTTGCTGTACGAGGAAATCACCGCATCGAGCCTGATCAAGATCAACGCCGCCGGCGAGGTCCTGAGCGCGCCCGACTTCGGGCCGGACCTGAGGTACGGCGTCAACCGCGCGGGCTTCGTCATCCACAGCGCGATCCACCAGGCCAGGCACGAACTGTCGTGCGTCATCCATACGCACACCTGGCCCGGGATGGCCGTGTCGGCGCTCGAATGCGGCCTCCTGCCGCTGGCGCAGACGTCCATGCGCTTCGTCAACATCAGCT
Organism: Pigmentiphaga sp. MLSB6-MA01; assembly: GCF_058793475.1. Lineage (NCBI taxonomy): Bacteria > Pseudomonadati > Pseudomonadota > Betaproteobacteria > Burkholderiales > Alcaligenaceae > Pigmentiphaga > Pigmentiphaga sp. MLSB6-MA01. The sequence goes on from NZ_JBXAFV010000009.1 coordinate 95,104, forward strand.
ACCACGACTACCAGGGCGTCGTGCTGGACGAGGCGGAACAGGCTTCCCTGGTGGACGACCTGGGCGACAACAACGCCATGATCCTGAGGAACCATGGATTGCTGACCGTCGGGCGGACCATACCCGAGGCGTTCAACGCCATGCACCGCCTGGAGCTGTCCTGCAAGCTGCAACTGGCGGCCATGGCCTGCAACAGTCCGCTGAACCCCGTTCCCCAGGAAGTCCTGGACAAGACCTACATGAACTACCAGCCGCAGACCCGGCGGCCGTACGGCGTCATGGAATGGCCCGCGCTGCTGCGCAAGCTGGACCGGATCGATCCGGGCTACCGGCTATAGCTTGCACCACGGCAGAACAGAATCAAGACAACGGAGACATCATGACTTTCCTGGCACCTTCCTGGCGCATGGCCCTTGGCGCCGCCTGTGTGGCAATCGCGGGACCGCTGCTGGCCGGCCCGGCCCTGGCGGCTTCCTTTCCCGAGCGGCCGCTCAAGCTTGTCGTTCCCTTTCCGCCCGGCGGGGGGACGGACCTGGTCGGCCGCATCGTCGCCGAGAAGATGGGCGAGTATTTCCGCAAGCCGGTCATCGTCGAGAACCGGCCGGGCGGCGGCACGGTGATCGGCACCGACTACGTCGCCAAGAGTCCGCCCGACGGCTATGCCATCGTGATGGGGACCTTCGCCTACGCGGTCAATCCCAGCCTCCAGGAGAAGCTGCCGTACTCCAACGAGACCTCGCTGGTTGCCGCCGGCATGGTGGCCAAGGCGCCGAACGTGCTGGTGGTGAATCCGCAGCGCCCCTATAAGACGGTTGCCGAACTGATCGCCTATGCGAAGGACCATCCCGGGAAGATCAACTACGGGTCCAACGGCAACGGCACTTCCGCGCACCTGGCGGGCGCGCTGTTCGCGACGCTGTCCGGAACGGAACTGACGCACGTGCCGTACAAGGGCGCGGCGCCCGCGCTGAACGACCTGATCGGCGGACAGATCGACGTCATTTTCTCGACCATTCCCGGCGCCCTGAGCTACATCAAGGCGGGCAAGCTGCGGGCGCTGGCCGTGACCTCGGCCGACCGGTCGGCGGTGTTGCCGGACCTGCCCACCGTGGCCGAGGCCGGGGTGGCGGGGTACGACGCCCAGGCCTGGTACGGTTTTCTCGTTCCGGCCGGCACGCCGGCGCCGGTCATCGACAGCCTGAACCGGGCGATCAACCATGCCGCCGAGACGCCGACGTTCCAACGCCTGGTCAAGGAAGAGGGCCTGATCAAGGTGACGGGCGATCCGGGTTCGATGGACCGATACATGCGCGACGAGGAGATCCGCTGGCGCAAGATCATCCGGGACGCCGGCCTGCAACCGAACTGAGGCCCGCGCCTCACGGGGCGGCCATGTGCCCGCCCCGGCAAAAGCACGATATCCTCCGCTCTTCGGCGCCCGGGTGAAGCCGGGCGCGCATCAGCCAGGAGATCGCTTCGTGCAAGCAAGGCATTCCCCGCCGACCCGGATCGCGTTGCCGGTCGGCTTCATCGTCGTGCTGGGCTTGCTGGCCGGCCTGCCGCCCTTGTCCATCGACATCAGCCTGCCCGGGCTGCCCGCCATCGGCGCCGAACTCGGCGCCACCGACTCGCAGATGCAGGCGACACTGGGCGCGTTCATGCTGACCTTCGGATTCGGCCAACTGGCCTGGGGGCCTTTGTCCGATCGCCATGGGCGCCTGCGCGTCATCCTGCTCGGCCTGGCCGTGTACGTGGCGGCGGCCGTCGCCTGCACGCTGGCCGCGGACGGCGCGGCGCTGATCGGCTGGCGAGCGGTCCAGGGCTTCGGCGCGTCGGCCGCGTCGGTGGCCGGCATCGCGCTGGTCCGCGACGTCTTTCCCCAGCCACAGCAGCGGGCCACCATCCAATCCTTCATCGTCGCGGTGCTGAGCCTGGCGCCCATCGTCGCGCCGCTGATCGGGGCGTTCGTCATCCACGCGGTGGGCTGGCGCGGGCTGTTCGCGGTGCTGGCCGGGGCGGGGGTGCTGCTGGCCGTCATCGTCGGGATCAGCCTGCGGGCGGGCCGGCTGCGCGCGCTCCGAGGCGTCCAGCCCACCGGGCCCGCATCCGACGATGCCGGAGCCGGCCAGCCGATACACGAAGGCGCCGGACGCCCGGCGGGCTATCGCGCCTTTCTGGCGCTGCCCCATGCACGCGCCCTGTCGTGCGCGCTGGGCGTCGTGTTCTGCGGCATGTTCGTTTTCATCAGTGGTTCGCCTTTCGTGCTGATCGACGGCATGGGCGTGTCCAGTCCGGTCTATGCGATCGCGTTCGCGCTGGCTTCGGCCGCGGTGCTGGCGGGATCGCTGGCGACCGCGCGCCTCTCGCAGCGGGGCGTGCCGCCCCAGCGTGTGCTGTACGCGGGCGTGCGCGGCGCGGCCTGCGCCGGACTGGCGGCGCTCGCGGTCGGCCTTGCGCTGCGCGGCGCGCATGGGCAATGGTGGGAGATCGCCGTCTTCGTCGTGGCGATGGCGGCCAGTCTTTTCTTCGGCGGCTTCATCATGCCGGCCATCTTCGCGCTGGGATTGCAGGACGCCGGAGCGATGGCGGGCGTGGGCGCCGCGGTGCTGGGCGCATCGCAGATGCTGGGCGGGGCGCTGGGCAGCACGGCCGTGGGCGCGCTGCCGGTCGAACCCATCGTCGCGGTGGGCGCGCTTGCCGCGCTGTGCGGCGTGACGATATGGATCATCGCCCGCGTCACGTTCGGCCGGACGTCATCGTGATGATCGTGCGCGATGCCATGACGTGACATGACGCGTGGCGCCGAAGAAAAAATTTTCGTCATTGACGCCTAAAAGGGTTGACATTGCTTTGAGCACCATTAACACTTCGGGCCTCGACTTTTAGAGATTGATATGGTTAAGAAATCGCAACCCGTTAAGGCCGCCGCCAAGCCGGCAGCCAAGAAGCCGGCCGCGAAGGTCGCCAAGAAAGCCGCTCCGGCCAAGTCCGCCGGCGTGCTGGCGAAGCTCGAAGCCGCCGCCGTGCGTCTGGGCGATGCCGCCAAGAAGGCGCTCGAGCGTTCGGAGAAGGCCCGCAAGGACGCCGCTCAGCGCGTGAGCCTTTACGAGAAGGCCGTCAAGGCCGCCGTGAAGGAAGCCAAGGCTGTCGTGGCCGCAGGCGACAAGAAGCCTGCTGCCAAGAAAGCCAAGGCCGCCGCTCCGGCCAAGAAGGCTGCTGCCAAGCCCGTCGCCAAGGCTGCCAAGCCCGCGGTGAAGCCGGCCGCCAAGCCCGCCGCCAAGCCGGCTGCCAAGCCTGCCGCGAAGAAGCCCGCCGCCAAGCGCGTGGCGAAGAAGGCTGTTGCTCCGGTTGCCGCTCCGGCCGCCGCCGAACAGCAGGCCGCTTCGGCTCCCGCCGCCTGACAGGCTGCTGGATGAAAAATGCCGCCCCTCGGGGCGGCATTTTTTTTGCCTGTCGGCGGCGTCAGAACGGATAGTGCCGGGGCGTCGTCTGGACGGTGATCCAGCGCAGTTCGGTGAATTCGTGGATGCCGGCCTTGCCGCCGAAGCGGCCGTAGCCGCTGGCCTTGACGCCGCCGAACGGCATCTGCGCCTCGTCGTGCACGGTGGGGCCGTTGATGTGGCAGATGCCGCTTTCGATGCGTCCTGCCACTTCCATCGCTCGCGCGATGTCGCGGCTGAAGACGGCCGATGATAGTCCGTACTCGCTGTCGTTGGCGACGCGGATGGCTTCTTCGGTGCCGCTGACCCGGACGATGCAGACCACCGGACCAAAGGATTCTTCGCCATAGATTTCCATGGCCGGCGTCACCCTGTCGAGAACGGTGGCCGCCATGATGCTGCCTTCGATGTTGCCGCCGGCGATGAGTCTGGCTCCTTTGGACACGGCATCGTCGATCAGGCGCCGGATGCGCTGGATGGCCTCTGGCGTCACGACGGCGCCCAGCACGACGTCGTCGCGGCGGGGATCGCCCGCGGGCAACGAGGCGGCCTTGGCGGCGAGACGGGCGGCGAAGGCATCGGCGATGGCGTCGTCGACGACCAGACGCTCGGTGGACATGCAGATCTGGCCCTGGTTCATGAAGGCGCCGAAGGCCGCCGCGTCGACCGCGGCGTCGAGGTCGGCGTCGTCGAGCACCAGCAGCGGCGCCTTGCCGCCCAGCTCCAGCAAGACGGGTTTCAGGTGGCGGGCGGCGCTCTGGGCGACGATACGGCCGACGCGGGTCGAGCCGGTGAAGTTGACCCGCCGGATCGCGGGATGGGCGATCAGGGCCTCGACCACGGCGGGCGCGTCGTCGGGGGCGTTGGAGACGACGTTGACGGCGCCAGCCGGCAGGCCGGCGTCGCGCAGGGTCCGCGCGATCAGGTGGTGGGTGGCGGGGCAGAGTTCCGAGACCTTGAACACGACGGTGTTGCCGCAGGCCAGCGGCATGGCGATCGAGCGCGTGCCGAGGATGACGGGGGCGTTCCAGGGCGCGATGCCCAGCACCACGCCCACCGGCTGGCGCACGGCCATGGCCAGGCTGCCCGGGATGTCGGACGGGATCACTTCGCCGGCGATCTGCGTCGTCATGGCGGCGGCTTCGCGCAGGATGCCGGCGGCCAGATGCGCATTGAATCCGGCCCAGCCGCGCGTGGCGCCGGTTTCGGCGATCATGCGGGCGATGAAGTCGGGCGTGCGCTCGTCCAGCAGGTCGGCCGCTCGGTTCAGGAGGCGCCGGCGCTCGTTCGGGCCCAGCGCGGCCCAGGCGGGAAAGGCCGCCGCGGCGGCATCGGCGGCGGCGCGGGCATCGGCCACCGTGGCGGCCGCGGCGCGCGTGCTGTCCGCGCCGGTGACCGGGTCGCGGCGCACGAACGTGGCACCGCCGGTGGCGTCGCGGTCTTCGTCGTCGATCAGGAGCTTGATGTCGAACATGGGTAGGACTCCAGAAGTGGCGGCCCCGTGGCCGCCTTGATTCGTATCAGGCGGTTGCCATGCCGAGGTAGGCTTTTTGCACGGCCGGGTCGTTCATCAGCGCGCAGGCTTCGCCTTCGCCGGCGATGGCGCCGTTCTCGATCAGGTAGCCGCGCTGGGCGATCGCCAGGCTCAGGCGGGCATTCTGTTCGACCAGCAGGATACCCACTCCATCCTGCCGGATGGTGGCCAGGGACTTGAATAATTCGCCGCTCATCAGGGGGGAAAGGCCCAGTGATGGTTCGTCCAGCAGCAGGATCGCCGGCCGCGACATCAGTGCCCGGCCGATGGCGACCATCTGCTGTTCGCCGCCGCTCATGGTGCGGGCGGTCTGGTCCAGGCGTTCCCCCAGCCGGGGAAACAGGGCCAGCACGCGCTCCAGGGTCGCGGTCTCGGTCTTCCGGGCACGGCGAGCGTAGGCTCCCAGCCGCAGGTTCTCGCGCACAGTGAGGTCGCCGAAGATGCCCCGTCCCTCGGGAACCAGCGCGATACCCAGTTCGACGATGCGGTGGGCGGGGGTGGCGGCGATGTCCTGCCCCGACAGGCGCACGACGGCCTGGCCGTCGTGCGGGACGAGACCGGCCACGGCCTTGAGCAGCGTGCTCTTGCCGGCGCCGTTGGCGCCCAGCATGACGACGATTTCGCCGGGCCTGACCGACAGCGCGACGTTGCGCAGCGCGGAATGCTTGCCGTAGGCGACCGACAAGTTCGAGACTTCAAGCACCGGCGTCTCCCAGGTAGGCGCGGATCACTTCCGGATCCGACAGGACGGTGGCCGGCGTGCCCTCGGCGATCTTGGCGCCGGCGTTCATCACGACGCAGCGGTCGCACAGCGAGTGCACGGCGTCCATGACGTGCTCGACCAGGATGATGCTCATGCCCTCGTCCTTGAGCGAGCGGACCAGCGCGATGCCTTCGAGCAGCTCGGACGGGTTCAGGCCGGCCAGCCATTCGTCCAGCAGCAGCAGGCGGGGCGACAGGGCCAGGGCGCGCGCCAGTTCCAGCCGCTTCTGGTCGATGTAGGTCAGTTCGCCGGCCAGCGTCCGCGCATGGCGGGCCAGGCCGACGCGCGCCAGCAGCTCGCCCGCCTTCGCGGCGGCCCGCGCGCCCCACATCGGTTCGCGCGCGAAGGCCAGGCCCGCCAGCACGTTCTCGGTCGTATCCATGTCGCCCAGCACCCGCACCAGCTGGAAGGTCCGCGCGACACCCGCGTGCGTCACCTTGTGGGGCGCCTTGCCGGCGATCGGCAGGCCGGCGAGTTCGATGTCGCCGGCATCCGGGGGCAGCGCGCCCGAGATCAGGTTCATGACCGTGGTCTTGCCCGAGCCGTTCGGGCCCAGCAAGCCGACGATCTCGCCGGGCTCGACCGAGAAGCTCAGATCGTCGACCGCGGTCAGGCCGCCGAAGGTCTTGCGCAGCAGGGATACGCGCAAGCCGTTCATGACACCCCCTTGCCGGCGGGAGCCGCCCGGTCCGTCTTGCGCCGGGGCCGGGCGAGACCGACCACGCCGTTGGGCAACAGGTAGACGATGATCATGAAGGCGGCGCCGAGCAGGATGCTGTAATGATTGGGGAAGTTCGCGCCGAGGTATTCGAACAGCAGCGCGAGGGGGACGACGCCCAGCAGCGGGCCGTACGGCCGTTGCACGCCGCCCAGCAGCGCCATGATCAGCACCTGGAACGACATGACGGGATTGAAGGCGATGGCGGGGTCGATGTAGGTCCAGCGAGGGGCCATGATCGCTCCGGCAAGTGTCATGAACAGGGCGCTGAGCGCGAACAGCAGCACCTTGGCGCGGGTGGTGTCGATGCCGCAGTGGCGGGCCACCGCCTCGTCCGCGCCGATGATGCGCAGCGCGAATCCCAGGCGGGAGCGTCCCAGCAGCAGGGTGGCCAGGAACAGGACCGCGCCCAGCGCCAGCAACTGCCAGTAGATCTGTTCCTGGCTGATGTCCAGGAATACATAGCGGCCGATGGAATTCGATACGTTCACCTCATACCAGGTGACCAACTGGCGGATGAGTTCGGTAAGTCCGAAGGTGAAGATGACGAAATAGACCCCGGCCAGCCTGAGCGTGGACAGGCCGACGATGATGGCGACCACCACGCCGACCAGGGCTGCCGCCGCCAGCACCGCGGGCCAGGGCAGGGCGTCGCTCAGCACGGCCACGGTATAGGCGCCGATGCCGAAGAAGGCGACCGTGGCCAGGGACACGTAGCGGGTGGGGCCGGAGAACATCGCCCAGGCGGTGGCCAGCACCGCGTAGTTGAGGATGTTGATGGCCAGCGACAGGCCGTAGCCGTCGGCCACCAGGGGCACGCCGGCCAGCACGGCCAGCAGGGTGGCGCCCGCGGCCAGGGGAGCGCGCAGGGACGCATTCATCGCGCAGCCCTCCCGAACAGGCCGGTGGGACGTACCAGCAGCACCAGCAGGAACACGCCGTAGGTCATGGCGATCGTCAGCCCCGGATCGACGTAGGTGGCGATGAAGGATTCCGCCAGGCCCAGCAGCAGGCCCGCGACCAGCGCGCCCAGGACGTTGCCCACGCCGCCCATGATGATCACGATCAGGGCCTTCATGGTGAAGATCACGCCCATGTTGGCGTTGAAGGTCAGGAACATGCTGACCAGCACGCCGCCGCCGGCCGCCAGCGCGCCGCCGGCGGCGAAGGCCAGGGCCGAGGCACGGCGCACGTCGATGGCGACCAGGCGCGCGGCCACCGGGTCCACCGCCACCGCCCGGATGGCGGTGCCCAGGCGGGTGCGGGTCAGCAGCAGGTAGAAACCGATGCCGAACACGGCGGCGAAACCCAGGGCGAGCAGCCGGTTCAGGGCCAGCACCGAATCCAGGATGCGCACGGGTTCGTTCAGGTAGGAATAGCTGTAGTAGTTGCCGCCGAAGGTGACCTGCATCGCGCCCTGCACGATGAACAGCAGGCCGAAGGTGGCCAGGATGCTGTCCACCTCCAACGCGGCGCGCGTGCGGGTGCGCTTGACCAGCGGTGTCAGCAGGAAGCGGTAGACCAGCCAGTTGAGCACGAAGGCGACGGGGACGATCAGCAGCAGTCCCCACAGGGGCGTGATCCGGAGGCCGGTCAACAGCAGGTAGGCGCAGAAGGCCGCGGCGACGAGAAACTCGCCATAGGCCAGATTCATGATGCGCGAGACGCCATATTGCAAGGTGAGCCCCATGGCGACGAGCGCGTACATGCCTCCCAGCGTGACGCCGGAGAAAAGTGCATCGATGAACATACCGGATTCCTGTCGCGCGCCGCCCGGCGCCGTGGGGCCCGGGCGGCGCGGGTTGAGGGTCAGCGCGCGGCGGCGCCGGCCTGCCAGGCGGGCTTGGGGAAGACCAGCCTGGCGGCGCCGGCGTGGCTGGACGGCTCGACGCCGACGAACTCGCCGTTCTGCCATTGGCCCAGCGTCAGCATGTTGGGCACCATGTGGGTCTTGAGATTGATGCGGCCCAGGATGGTGTCGAACTCCTCGCTCGCGATCTTGGCCGACACGGCCTTGCGGTCCAGGGTTCCTGCCTTCTCGATGGCCTGTTGCAGCACCTGCAGTCCGGCGTAGGTGACCAGGCTGGCCCAGCGGTCCGGCTCGGCGCCGGTCACTTCCTTGTGGCGCTGGATGTAGGCCTTGACCGCGGGGCTGCTGGCGTCGATGCCGCCCAGGCTGGCGACGCCATCGACGTTCGGTCCGAAGCGGTTCTTGTACAGCGGGAAGGCAGTGCCCACGCCGGTGTAGAACACCTTGGGATTGAAGCCCAGCAGCCGGGCCTGGTCCGTGATGGCCATGGTGTCGGGCGGATAGCTGAACGCGATGAAGACGTCGGGGTTCAGGTTCTTGGCCTCGGTCACGATGGGAGCGAGATCCTGCGTGCCCACCGGATAGGTCTTGGCGTAGGCCAGCTTGAAGCCTGCTTTCTTGAACGCGGCGCGCGCCGCGGTGGCCAGTTCGATACCGAAGCCGTCGGCGATGGAAACCATGGCGATGGAGTCGCCGATCTTGCCCGCCTTGCGCAGGCTGGCCAACTGGTCGACCAGGGCCTCGGCGTATTGCGAGCCGGTGCCCAGCAGCCAATAGCTGCCGGGCCAGCGCTTGGCGAATTCGGGCGCGCGTTCGGTCACGGCCGAGCCCGCCAGCAGCGGATAACCGTAGCGGTGGAAGGTGGGCGCCACGGCCAGGTTCATCGCGGTCGACCACGGCGGCAGCAGGAAGTCGACCTTGTCCTGGGTGATGAGGCGCTCGACGGCGCGCACCGCGTCCTCGGAGCTGGAGCGGTCATCGTATTCGACGACCTTGATCGGCAGGCGCTTGCCGCCGACCAGCAGTCCGCCCGCCTGGTTGACCTCATGGACCCACAGCTTGTAGTTGGGAATGGTCGTAATGCCCGTGCCGCCCGCATTGACGCCGGTTTTCGACACCGCGTAGCCGATGGTGACGGCGTCCTGGGCCTGGGCCGGCAGGGCGAGCGAAAAGGCCGACAGCGCGGCGGCCGCGCCAAGGTGGCGCAACGATTTCAGGGGCAAGGCCAGCATGGTGTGTCTCCCGGTGGTTTGTAACAATCGCGGAGTTTTGTTGTAGCGACCCACAAATTCTGGCTAGAGGGCCTGGCCATGTAAAGTTGCATGCATTGATGAAATCGGACGAATACTTGCACTTTTCCGCCTGGCTTTCCGAGGACCCGCATGGTGGCTTATCCGCATTCCCTGCCCGACGCGCATCCGGACATCGGCGAGACGCCCCTGCCCACCCTGATGGAGAGCGAATCCATGGTGCCCGCGCTGGCGGCGCGCGAATGGGTGATCGACGCCGCGCGCCGCCAGGGCCGCAGCCACGCCCTGCTGCTGACGGCGGGCAAGGGCGTGGCCACGCTGCGCCACGGGCAGCTCGCGCTGCGCGCGCCGTGCCTGGCCTGGCTGCCACCCGGCATGGCGCTGTCCCTCCGCCTGGAGGCCGGCGGCGCCGGCTACATGCTGTCGGCCGCCGAGGAACTGGTGTCGCGCGCCTCGGCCGCCAGCCAGCATGCCGCGGCCCTGCGCAATGTGGCCGACCGCCTGCTTCACATCGGGCCGGACGAGATGGCGGCGGGGCGGGACATGTTGCGTCCGGTGTTCGAGGCGGTCAGCCATGAGCTGCGCCTGGCGGCCAAGGGGGCCGCGGGCATCGCCGTCGCCTATCTCTCGATCGTCCTGACGCATCTCTGGCGCATGAGCGACATCGACCCCGAGGCGCCCACCGGCGACCGGCCCGGTTCCGTCGTGTTCCAGCGTTTCCTGCGCGTGGTGGAGTTGCATTTCCGCGAGCACTGGCCCATTTCCCGCTATGCCCGCACCCTGGGCGTGACCGAGCGCCGGCTGCATGCCGCGTCCATGCGCAGCGCCGGCTGCGGCCCGCTGGCCGTGGCGCACGAGCGCCTGCTGCAGGAGGCGCGGGTGCGCCTGCAACAATCGCCGCTGCCCGTGGCCCAGATCGCCTACGGCCTGGGGTTCCGCGATACCGCGCACTTTAATCGTTTCTTCAAGCGCCACATGGGTATTCCTCCCGGCAGCTACCGCCGCCGCGTGCTCGAGGAAGCCGGCCGCGAGGATCTCACCTACTCGGCTTGGCCGTAGGGGCCCCCTGCGTGCTTCGCGCCCCCAGGGGGCGATGCGGGGGGACCGGAAGGGAGGCCCACCCCCTACGCGCTCCGCGCGCCCCCTCAAGGGGGCGATGCGAGTGGACCGGCAAGGCCGGATCCACCGCATCCTGGGAGAAGATGAAAGTTATACTTTTTGTTGTCCAGCCTTGGGTGTGAATGTCGTGAAGCTTTTCGTCGGTCGGGATTTGTCGTGGGGAGCGCTGGCCGGGGCGCTGGGATTGATGTTCCTCGTGTCCAGCGCCTTGCGCGGGCCGTTGCCCGAGGGGCCGTTCAGCGAACGAGTGCCGGTGCTGGCGCAATACGCCGGTTCTTTCCTGGCGGCGGCGCTGATGGGGGGCTTCATCGTGCTGGTCATGTGGGGGTTCCGGCGTTTCCGCTCGCAGGCCTACGAGACGCCGCGGCGCGATCTGGCGCTGGCGATACTGCTGATGGCCATCGTGACGTTCCGTCCCGCGCATGCCGATGTGGCCCCGTTTTCGCCGTTTTCCTTGGGGTATCTCCCGATGTTGACGCAAGGTCCGGGGCCAGGCGAAAATGCTGGTTGACATGCCTATGGCATGTCCCTCCAAAGGGGAGTAGTTCGAGAGCCTGACAGGCTCTTTCGTACGATCGTCAATACGTGGAAGTTCGCTTCCTCCGGTCGTACGGATCACCGCCCGGTGATTGAACAAGACCTTTGCAGCCTGGCGTCAGGTCCTGCATGGGTGCTCCCGTTCCCAGTCATTCCTGTTGCCAGCAGAGGCCGTCAACTTCTCTGGAGAACCACTCGTGGAATGGCTTTCGGCTTTCGCCGCAGAAATATTCACTACCAAATTCCTGTTCGCGCTCGCGTCCATCGTCGTGATCGACATCGTGCTGGCGGGCGATAACGCCATCGTCATCGCGCTGGCTGCGCGCAACCTGCCACCCGCCTTGCAGAAGAAGGCCATCATCTGGGGCACGGTCGGCGCCATTGTGGTCCGTACGCTGATGACGCTGGCCGTGGTCTGGCTGCTCAAGGTACCTGGCCTCATGCTGGTGGGCGGCCTCGCGCTGCTGTGGATCGCCTATCGCCTGCTGACCGCCGAGGAGGACGAACACGGCAGCGGCTCGGCCAACACGAGCTTCGTCGCCGCCATCAAGACCATCGTGATCGCCGATGCCGTCATGGGCGTGGACAACGTGCTGGCGGTGGCCGGCGCGGCGCATGGCAGTTTCCTGCTGGTGGTGCTGGGCCTGTTGATCAGCGTGCCGATCATGGTCTGGGGCAGCCGCCTCATTCTGCGCCTGATGGAACGCTATCCGGCCATCATCTACATCGGCGCCGGCGTGCTGGTCGTGACCTCGGTCAAGATGGTGATGGGCGAGCCGCTGGTCAAGCCGTGGTTCCAGGCCCATGTCTGGGTGCAGTGGCTGCTGTACCCGCTGGCGCTGGTTGCCATCCTGGGCGGTGCCCGCGCGGTGATGGCCAATCGCGGAAAAGGCCGCCAGCCTGAGTCCAACGCGGCGTGAAGCCGGTGCCCTGGCCGGCGAGAGGGGAATGTCCCCACTCGCGGCAGGGGTGAACTGGGTTAAGCTTGCGGCTTTTCCCGGGTGGGCTTCCCGCCCGCAGCAGAATCGGCGCCCGGTTTCGGCCGGACGCCGTTTTTCACGCAGGAAGGCCGCAGGCCGCCTGATCGAGTGCGCATGACGACGAATGAATCCCTGACCCTGACGCTCCGGCCCGGGATGTGGAACTGGCGCTACCTCGCGGCGCGAGGGGCGCTGGTCCTGCTGACCACATCGTTGTTGATGCTGGACGACTGGATCCAGCAATGGTTCACGGTCGCCAACCAGGCTGACTTCGAACTGAACTATTTCTTGGCGCTGCTGGCGTTCTGCCTGGGGTTGTGGCTGTCGGGCAGCAAGGTGTTCGTCTCGTGCATCTTGGTGTTGCTGGCCGGCATGGAACTGGTCCAGCTCAGCCATATCTCCTACGCCGGGCGGCCGCTCGATCCCGTCGTGCTGGCCAGCCTGTTCTCGGAGTTCGGGGATGTCAGGGAGGTGGCGCTGGCCGATTTCGGCGACCACGTCCACGTGCTGTTCGCGGTGCTGGTCCCGTACCTGGCCGCGTGGTGGCTGTTCATGACCTACATGCGGTCCGACGTCCGGCGCTGGCAGCGCGCGCTGGGCGTCATGCTGGTGGCCGCGGGCCTGCTGTCCAAGCCTTATCGCGCCACCTACCGCGACCTCAATTCCTTCCTGCCGGGCCCCACCCGCAGCGGCCTGCACAACTCACTCAACACCTTCAGTTTTTTCCTGGTGCACAACGTCGTGCGCGGATCGCTCCACGCGGCGCCGGCGCCGGTGGCGGCCGCGGCCCTGCCCGAGGTCGCGCCATTCCCTTCGCAGGCGCAGCACGTCTGGTTGTTCGTGGCCGATTCGCTGCGCAGCGAACACCTGGGCATCATGGGCTACGAACGGGATACGACGCCCAACCTGGCACGGCGCATGGAGCAGGGACTGGTGGCGCGCCATGGCGTGGCGGCGGCCGTTTCCACGGCGGCCAGCATGCCGCTGATCATGAACGCCGTGCGCGAGCCCGGCCAACTGGACCAGATCCGGGGCTTGTCCACGAATCTGTTCAAGTTCGCCAAGGAGGCGGGCTTCACGACCTACTGGATCTCGTCACAGGAATCCAAGCTGCTCAACGACGTGGGCAGCCGCTACGTCGACGTGTCGATCACCCGCGAGGACGAGCCCGCCCGCTTCCGCAGGCAGGGCGACGAGGCGCTCCTGTCGCTGCTGCAGGAACAGGAGTGGCCGCGGAAGACCTTCGTCGTGGTCCTGCTGCGCTCGGCCCATGCCCCCTACGAGGCCAACTATGCGCATGCGCGGGACCGCTACGCGCGCTGGCCGGACGGTCACGATCAGCCGCGCGCGGTGCGCCAGCGCAACGCCTACGACAACTCCGTGCTCTATCTGGACGCATTGCTGGACCGCATGCTGGACGAGTTCGATAGCCTGCCGGGACAGCGCCATCTGGTGGTCACCGGCGATCATGGGCAGTTGCTGGGCGCTCGCGGCATGTGGGGGCACAATGTGCTCGAACCCGAAGTGGCCGATGTCCCGGTACTGTCATGGAGCCGCGAGGCGCCCGAGGCCGTCTCCGCTCCCATGCGGCAGGAGCGCTGGATCAGCCATTTCGAGATGTCGCGCTGGCTGGCGAACCGGCTGGGCAGCGACGTCCGTCCGCCGTCGGCCATCGACGGCGTGCATTACGTGCAGGGCAAGAACCTGTACGGGGCCAACACCTTCCGCGAGGTGCACGAAGGCGTCTCGCTGGAGTTTTCCGATGTCCTGCCGGTGGGCCACAGCCTGCCGGTCCGCCCTTACAATCCGGTCCGCTCGCTCGTCGCACGTTGAGTGCGCGCGCCCACGGACCTACGCATGCCTTCCTCCCAGGAAAAGTCTTCTCCCTTTGAACTCATGACCGGCCGCAACGCGCTGCGTTCGCTGGCGCTGGCCGGCGGCGTGGCGCTCCACGCCATCAATGTCTACGTCGTCACCACCATCATGCCCACCATCGTGCTCAGCATCGGTGGGCTGGCCTACTACGCCTGGAGCACGACGCTGTTCGTGGTGGCATCCATCCTTGGTTCCGCCTTGTCCTACCGGCTGATCGACCGGATGGGGCCGCGCCGCGCCTATCTGGGGGCGCTGGCGCTGTTCTGCCTGGGCTCGCTGATCTGCGCCACCGCGCCGGCCATGTGGTGGCTGCTTGCCGGGCGTACCGTCCAGGGGCTTGCCGGCGGCGTGCTGCTGGCCTTGTCCTATGCGCTGATACGGATGGTGTACGAGTCGCGCCTGTGGCCGCGCGCGCTGGCCTTCGTCTCGGCGATGTGGGGCGTGGCGACGTTGTCGGGGCCGGCGCTGGGCGGGCTGTTCGCCTCGCTGGGGTGGTGGCGGCCGGCCTTCCTGTCGCTGCTGCCGGTGGCCGCCGCGCTGGCTGCCATCGTCTACAGGCTGGTGCCGGCCACCGCGCCCGCCTCGTCGTCGGCGGCGGGCGTGCCCTGGGGCAAGCTGGCGCTGCTGGCGTGTTCGGTGATGGTGGTCTCGGTGGGCAGCCTGTCGCATGAGCTGGCCTGGAACGCCGCCGGCGTGGCGGCGGGGCTGGCGCTGGTGGCATGGATGGGGCGCCTGGACGTGAGGGCGTCGTCGCGGCTCATGCCCACGGGCGCCTACTCGACCCGCACGGTGCTGGGCGCCTGCTACCTGACGATGGCCATGCTCATCATCGGCCTGACCAGCGAGATCTTCGTCCCGTATTTCCTGCAGACCCTGCACGGCCAGACGCCGCTCGTGGCTGGCTATCTGACGGCGGTCATGGCCGGCGGCTGGACGCTGGCCTCGCTGATGTTCTCCGGGTGCACCGGCGCGGCCGTCGTGCGCCTGGTCCGCGGCGGGCCGGTGGTGACCACGGTGGGCCTGGCCGCGCTGGCCGTGCTGGTGCCGCGAGGCGAATCGGGCGACGTGGCGTTCGCCGCGCTGTGCCTGGCGCTGGCCGGAGTCGGCTTCGGCATAGGCATGTGCTGGTCGCACCTGGTCACGCGGGTGTTCCGCTCGGCCCCGGTGGGCCAGGAGAACCTGGCCTCGGGCGCGGTGACCACCCTGCAACTCTATGCGATCGCGCTGGGGTCGGCCGTGGCGGGCATGGTGGCCAACGCCGCCGGCCTGGCCGAGCCGGGCGGCATCGAAGGCGCCCGCACCGCGGCCGCCTGGCTGTTCGGCCTGTTCGCGCTGGCGCCGGCCCTGGCGGCCTGGAGCGCCCGGCGCTCGTAGGACGGCGCGCCCGGTTGCGCCGCCCAGGCGGCCGTCAGCGCATCGAGGGGGCTTCGCCCCCCAGGGCGTCGACCACGTCGGCGATCAGCTTGGCCAGTTCGCCGGACATCAGCGTGAAATCGGCGTCGAAGCGTTCGGCGTCATTCTGCGCCAGGGCGTCGGCGTTTTCCTTGAGCACGTCCAGCGGCGCGATGCGCTTGATGGCCAGCGATTCGCTCAGCACGAACGAGATGCGGTCGGCCCAGGTCATGGCGAGCCGGGTGCATTGCTTGCCGGCCTCGATGTGGCGGCGCACGTCCTCGGCTTCGATGGATTGCCGTACGTAGCGCACCGTGGCCCGGCCTTCGCCGGTGGAGCGCAGTTCGGTGTCCTGGTCGATCGTGAAATTGGCGGGGGCTTCGCCGCCTGCCAGCCACTCCGTCATCGCCGCCGCGGGCGAGGTCTGGACGTGCAGGTTGGCCAGCGGAAATTTGTCGATCGCCCGGTTCAGAAGCTGCAACAGCTCGTCGCAGCGTGCCGCCGAGGAGGCGTCGATGCACAGCCAGCCATTGCGCGTGTCCATCCACGCGCGGGTGTCGCGCAGGATGCTGAAGGCGCGCGGCAGCAGCGTCTCCTTGACGGTCTCCTTGATCTCCTTCATCTGCTTGCGGCCCGGCTTGAAGCCTTGCTGCTCTTCGATTTCCTGGGCCTTGGCCTTGGCCACCTGGTTGATGACGGTGGTCGGGAGCAGCTTCTTCTCGGTGCGCAGCGTGATCAGCAACTGGCCGTTCACGCCATGGGCCAGCAGGCTGCCGTTTTCGAGCGGAGGCGCCCAGCCCTGCGTTTGCAGTTCCAGGCTGGAGCCGGGGCCGAAGACCTGGGGCCGGAGCAGTTCATCGAGCCCCTCGGGCGTCATGGGCCAGGGGGCGGGAAGGCGATAGATTTGCAGGTTCTTGAACCACATGGCGGGCCGCGCAAAAGGGTCGATTCTATACGACGCGGCCTTCGCCCTTTGTTACCCCAGGTCCAGCGAGTCATCCTTCTTGGATTCGCGCGGCACGTCGGGCGACAGTTGCCAGAAGATCCAGGCCGACGCCGCCGTGAGCAGGCCGATGCAGATGAAGGTGGCATGGAAGGCCGCCAGGGCGTCCTCGGGGGCGCCATGGTCCACGAAGTGGCTGAAGGCGGCGAGGATGCCGCCGGCCACCGTCACGCTCAGGCTGATGGCCAGCATCTGCATCATGGACAGGATGCTGTTGCCGCTGCTGGCGCCTTGCTGTCCCAGGTCCTTGAGCGTGAGTGTGTTCATGGCGGTGAACTGCAGCGAATTCACCGCGCCGAAAAAGGCCATCAGAACCACCTGGGCCCAGACGGGATGCGAGGCGTCGACCAGCGCGAACGAGGAGATGGTCAGGCCGACCAGCACCGTGTTGACCACCAGGACGTGACGATAGCCGTAGCGGGTGATCAGCGAGGTCGCGATGCGCTTGCTGAGCATGCCGGCCGCGGCCACGGGCAGCATCATCAGGCCCGAGTGGGTGGGGGAATAGCCAAGGCTGACCTGCAGCAGCAGCGGCAGCAGGAAGGGCATGCCGCTGCTGCCCAGCCGTGCGAACAGGTTGCCCAGCAGGCCTATCGTGAATGTGTGGATCTGGAACAAGGCGGGCGAGAACAGCGGCGCGGCCTGCCTGCCCGCGCGCAGCCAGTAGGTGACGATGCTGATCAGGCCGAACACCAGCATGAGCACGACGGTCGCGTGGCCCGTGGCGCGGCCCGAGAATCCGTCCAGCGAGAGCGAGATGGCCGCCATGCCGAAGGCCAGCAGGCCGTAGCCCACGCCGTCGAAGGAGGCCGGTTGCGCCTCGCGCTTGTCGATCATGAAGGTGCGCGTGGCGATCGCGCCGGCCAGTCCGACGGGAATGTTGATCAGGAATACCCAATGCCAGGAGAACTGTTCAGACAGCCAGCCGCCCAGCACGGGGCCGATCATGGGGCCGACCATGGCCGGTATGGCGACGAAGCTCAGCGCGGGCAGCAGCCGCTCCTGGGGGAAGCTGCGCAGGATGACCAGCCGGCCTACCGGCATCAGCATCGCGCCGCCGGCCCCCTGGAGCACGCGGGAGGTGACGAGCTGGCTCAGGTTCTGCGACAGCGCGCACAACACGGAGCCCAGCGTGAACAGGACGATGGCCGAGAAATAGACCTTGCGTGTGCCGAAGCGGTCGGCCAGCCAGCCCGAGGCGGGTATCAGCACGGCCATGGTCAGCGCGTAGGAGATCACCACGGACTGCATGCGCAGCGGGCTCTCGCCCAGGCTGGCCGCCATCGCCGGCAGCGCCGTGTTGACGATGGTGGTGTCCAGCGTCTGCATGAAGAGACCGATGGCGACGAGCCAAAGGGTGATGTTCAGCGTTT
Source organism: Pigmentiphaga sp. MLSB6-MA01 (assembly GCF_058793475.1). Taxonomy (NCBI): domain Bacteria; kingdom Pseudomonadati; phylum Pseudomonadota; class Betaproteobacteria; order Burkholderiales; family Alcaligenaceae; genus Pigmentiphaga; species Pigmentiphaga sp. MLSB6-MA01. Next base: position 112,898 of record NZ_JBXAFV010000009.1, read on the forward strand.
TTCTGTGGTCCACGGTCGGCATGCAGGGGGGCGGGCGGTGCCATAGGATAGCTTGATTCATGCCCGCGGCTTGGACTAAGGTGGTCTGGCCGGCTTCCGGAGCCGCGACGGTCCCGGGCATGGCCTTTGCTGGCCGGCACCCCAGGCAACCAGGAGACGACGATGTCGGAACACGTGTACAAGCAGCTCGAATTGGTCGGGTCCTCGACGAAATCCAGCGACGACGCGATCCGCAACGCGATCGACCGCGCGGCCCGGACGATGCGCCACCTGGCGTGGTTCGAGGTCACCCAGGTGCGGGGCCACATCGAGGACGGCAAGATTGCGCACTGGCAGGTCGCCCTGAAGGTCGGGGTGCGCCTGGAAGACTCGAAGTAGGACCCCGCGGCAGGGACGGCGGTGGGGGCCGCCGCGCCCGCGCCTCAAGGGGCGCCGGGCGGGCGCTGGCTACAGTGCTTGAGAATTGTTATCATTATTGATCTTAATCATCTCAAGCATGCAGTGCCGCGCACCGCCGTATGGAAAAACAGTCGGATCGCTTCCTGGAGCAGAAGCGTCGCTCATTCTGGTTGAAGCATCTGCATCAATGGCACTGGATCAGCTCGGCGATCTGTCTCGTCGGCATGCTGCTGTTCGCCGCCACAGGCATCACGCTCAATCACGCTTCCCAGATCGAAGCCCATCCCCGCGTCGTTTCCAAGGAAGCGCAGGTGCCGGCCGAACTGGCTCGCGCGCTGGCTCCGGAAGGCGGGGCCGACAAGGCGCCCCTGCCGGCCGCGCTGCGGCAATGGCTGGAAGCGCAGTTGTCGATCGCGATCGGCGACCCGGTGGCCGAATGGTCGCCCGACGAAATCTACGTTTCCCTGCCACGGCCGGGCGGCGATGCCTGGCTGAGCGTCGAGCTGCCCGACGGCGCGGTGAAGTATGAGAGCACCGACCGCGGGTGGATCTCGTATTTCAACGACCTGCACAAGGGCCGCAACACGGGTGAGGCCTGGAAGTGGTTCCTGGACGTCTTCGCGGTCGCCTGTCTGGTGTTCTGCGTGACCGGTTTCTTCCTGCTGCAGATCCATTCGCGCAACCGGCCCGTCACCTGGCCCATGGTGGCGCTGGGCGTCGCCGTGCCGCTGTTCCTGGCATTCGTATTCATCCATTGAAGAGGTTCTGGCTATGCGTACATTGATCCCGGTGGCCGTCACCGGCCTGATGGTCGGTCAGGTCCAGGCCGCCGACCTGGCGGTGAGGATCGAGATCCCGAGGCTGAACGTGGCCGAGTACCACCGTCCGTATGTGGCGGTGTGGGTGGAGGGGCCGGATCAGAAGGTCGCCGCCAACCTGGCGGTCTGGTACGACGTCAAGCTCAAGAACGACGAAGGCACGAAGTGGCTCAAGGACCTGCGCCAGTGGTGGCGCCGCAGCGGCCGCGAGCTGACCATGCCCGCCGACGGCATCAGCGGCGCCACGCGGCCCGTGGGCGAGCATCAGATAGTGTTCAGCGATGGCAAGGCCCCGCTGGGCAAGCTGGCCGAGGGCAAGTACGAACTGGTGGTGGAGGCCGCGCGCGAGGTCGGCGGCCGCGAATTGTTGCGCATCCCATTCCAGTGGCCGCCGCGCGCGCCCGAGAAAGGCGAGGTGCGTGGCCAGCACGAGCTGGGCCGCGTCGCGCTGGAAACCAAACCCTGATTCCCTGGCAACTCTTTCCTAGCAACCCCTTCCGAGGAAAAGAACATGAAGATGTCTCTCAAGTGGGCCGCGCTGGCCCTGGCGTTCAGCCTGCCCCTGTCGGCCCAGGCGCACCGCATGTGGATGCTGCCCTCGGCCACGGTGCTGTCGGGCGCGGATCCCTGGGTGACGGTGGATGCCGCGGTGTCCAACGATCTCTTTTACTTCGAACACTTTCCGCTGCAGCTGAACAACCTGTCGGTGACCGCTCCCGACGGCGCCGCCGCCAAGGCCGAGAACCCGTCCACGGGCCGTTATCGCAGCACCTTCGATGTGCACCTGACCCAGACCGGCACCTACAAGATGGCGGTGGTCAACAACGGCGTGTTCGCGTCGTACAAGGAAAACGGCAAGAACAAGCGCTGGCGCGGCACGCCGGAAAAATTCGCGCAAGAGGTCCCGGCCGACGCGCAGGACCTGCGGGTTACGCAGGCCAACAGCCGCCTGGAGACTTTCGTGACGGTGGGCAAGCCGACCGACACGGTGCTCAAGCCCACCGGCGTGGGGCTGGAGCTGGCGCCCATCACTCATCCGAACGACTTGTTCGCCAAGGAAGAGGCCAGCTTCCGGCTGCTGCTGGACGGCAAGCCCGCGGCCGGCATCGAGGTGTCCATCGTGCCGGGCGGGATCCGCTACCGCGACCAACTGCACGAAATGAAGACGCGCACCGATGCCGACGGCAAGTTCACGGTGACCTGGCCCGAGCCCGGCATGTACTGGCTGGAAGCCGAGACCAAGGATGACAAGACCACCTTCGACAAGGCGAAGGAGCGTCGGTCCAGCTATATCGCGACGTTCGAGGTCTTGCCTGAATAGAATGCCCCCCCCTACGCCCTTCGGGCGCCCCCCAGGGGGCGATGCGGGTGGACCGGCCCAGCCGGATCCACCGCATCCTGGGTCTGGCTCCGCTATCTTGGGGGGGCGCGGGACGCGAGTGCTCATCCCTTTGGCGGTGTCGGAGCAGGCGCGGCGGGGATATGGGGTTGGGGCTCGGGTGGTTTCCATGGGCGGGCCGACGATGGGGACGAGCTGGTCGGTCCGGCTGGTGGATGACGGCGGGTTGCCGCGGGATCTGGAAGCGCGGGTACGGGCGACGCTGGATGGGATCATCGACGAGATGAGTACCTGGCGGGACGATACGGACCTGAGCCGTTTTAATGCCGCGCCGGCGGGTAGTTGGCACGTCTTGCCCGATGCCTTGTTCGTGGTGCTGGAGCAGGCCCTGAGCGTGGCCCGCGAAAGCGGGGGCGCCTACGATCCGACCGTGGGGCCGCTGGTGGATCTTTGGGGGTTCGGGCCACAGGGACCGCGCGCCCGGCCGTCGGCGGACGAGGTCCAGGCCGTGCGGGGGCGGGTGGGCTGGGACCGGATCGAGCTGGACGTGGCGGGCCGCCGGGCGCGGCAGCCGGGCGGGGCCTATGTGGACCTGTCCGGCATTGCCAAGGGATATGCGGTCGATGCCGTCGCCCGCTGCCTGCGGCGCGCCGGCGTGGCTGGCTATCTGGTGGAGATCGGCGGCGAACTGATCGGGCACGGCGTGAAGCCGGACGGCACGCCCTGGTGGGTGGAGCTGGACCGGGCCTGGGACGCGGACGGCGAGTCGTCCGTGCCGTCCACGCTGGTGGCCCTGGAGGGCCTGGCGATCGCCACCTCGGGGGACTACCGGCGCCATGTGTCCGATGGACAGGGCATGTACAGCCACACCCTGGACCCGCGCACGGGCGCGCCCATCGGCAATGGCGTCGTCTCGGTCACGGTCCTGCATCCCGAGTGCATGGCGGCCGATGCGCTGGCGACGGCGCTCACGGTGATGGGGCCGGACGAGGGCCTGCGCTGGGCGGCGCGTCGCGGACTCGCGGCGCATTTCGTGCAGCGCACCGCCCAGGGATACCAGGAAACGATGACGCCCAATTTCGCGGCGATGATGGAATGAACGACAAATCTCGCGCGGTGTCCGCGCGCCAGGCGGGCGTGGCCGTGCTGTTGCTGCTGGCGGCGCTGATCGTGGTGGCCGCCGTGCTCCCGCTGCCGCCGGCGGCGCACCGGGCGGCGGCGGGTTCGCTGGTGGTCGCCTGCTATCTGGGGTTCTGCCTGTGGGTAGGATTGGCGAGGCGCGCGGCGGCCTCTCCGGCCGGCGGTCCGATCGCCGCCGATGCGCTGCTGGTGGCCTATGCCAGCCAGACCGGTTTTGCCGAGCAGATCGCGCGCCGCAGCGCGCAGGCGCTCCAGGCCGCGGGGCTGCCCGTGCATCTGGCCAACCTGGCGGAGATGGGCGGCTCGGCCTTGCAACGTTTCCGCAAGGCCTTGTTCGTGGTCAGCACCACGGGCGAGGGCGATGCCCCCGACGGTGCCGCCAGCTTCGCCCGCAAGACGCTGGCCGGCGATCTGGCCCTGGCGGGCCTCAGCTACGGCGTGCTGGCCCTGGGCGACAGCAGCTACCAGCGCTATTGCGCCTTCGGCCAGTCGCTCGCGAACTGGCTGCACCGGCAGGGCGCCGAGCCCCTGTTCGATCCGATCCTGGTCGACGATGGCGACGAGGGCGCGCTGCGCCACTGGCAGCATTATCTGAACGTGCTGGGGGCGAGCGCCGACATGGAAGACTGGGCGGCTCCGAGCTACCAGCCCTGGACCCTGGCGGAACGCCGCCTGCTGAACGAAGGCAGTCCCGGCGATCCCGCGTATCACCTGGCCCTGGTGGCCGCCGCCGCGTCGCCCGGCGGCTGGGAGGCCGGAGACATCGCCGAGATCGGGCCGCGCAACGATCCGGGCGACGTCGCGTCGCTGTTGGCGGCGCTGGACCTGGATGGCGCCATGCCGGTGGACGACGGGCCAGGCAAGGTGTCGCTGCGCGACGCGCTGGCGGCACGGGTCCTGCCCCACGACGAAGCCGGGCGCGCCGCGTTGCGGGGCCTGCCGCCGTCGCAACTGACGCAGGCGCTGCCACGTATTCCCCATCGTGAATACTCGATCGCCTCGCTGCCGGCCGACGGCCGCCTGGAGCTGCTGGTGCGGCAGATGCGCTATCCCGGCGGCCGCCTGGGGATGGGATCGGGATGGCTGACCCGGCATGTCCCGCAGGGCGGGCAGGTAGACGTGAGGCTGCGGCGCAACAGTGGTTTTCACCCGCCGCCTCCCGGGCGGCCCCTGATCCTGATCGGCAACGGCACCGGCATGGCCGGCCTGCGCGCGCACCTGAAGGCCCGCGCGGCGGTGGGGGCGCGTCGCAATTGGCTGTTGTTCGGGGAACGCACGCCCGACCATGACTTCTTCCATCGCGGCGAGATCGAGGCCTGGCGCGAGCAAGGCGTGCTCGAACGATTGGATCTGGCGTTTTCGCGCGCGGCCGGCTGGCCGCGCTACGTGCAGGACTGCCTGCCTGCCGTGGCCGGCGAACTCCGCGCCTGGGTGGACGAAGGGGCCGCGATCTACGTCTGCGGCAGCCTGCAGGGCATGGCGGCGGGTGTCGCGGCCGAACTCGAACGCATACTGGGCCGCGATCGCCTGGACGAACTGGCCGGGCAGGGCCGTTATCGGCGGGACGTGTACTGATCAGGCCGTGCCGCCGCTGCGCCGGTGTCCGCTGACCTCGGCCCCGGCGTCGCGGCGCAGCCGCACGAAACTCAGCAGGCTGCTCAGGGCCAGCAGGCCCACCACCAGGAAGGTAATGCGGAAGTCCGTGACGTCGTAGGTGGTGCCGCCGGTGTCGCGCGCGGCGGCCGTCAGGTGCAGCACCACGGCCCCGACCGCGATGCCCAGGCCCATGGACATCTGCTGGGTGGTGCTGAACATGGTGTTGGCGCTGCTCATCTGCGGGTGCGGGACCTCGGCGAAGGCCATGGAGGTCAGGCCGGTGAACTGCATCGAGCGGGTCAGGCCGCATACCACCATGATCGCCACGACCAGCGGCACCGGGGTGTCGGGAGACAGCACGGCGCACAGGGCGATGGAGGCTCCGGCCAGCGCGCCGTTGAAGACCAGCACGTTGCGGAAGCCAAAGCGGCGCAAGGCCTGCGTCGTGACCAGCTTCATGCCCAGGTTGCCGAGCATGCTGGCCAGATACAGCATGCCGGCCTCGAAGGCGTTCAGGCCGAAGCCCACCTGGAACAGCAGCGGCAGCAGGAAGGGCATGGCGCTGATCGCCGTGCGGGCGATCGTGCCGCCGACCATGACGGTGCGGAACGACGGCACGGCCATGATCGTGGGGTCGATCAGCGGATGCGGGTGGCGGCGCAGATGCGCGGCCAGCGCGATGCCCAGCGCGATGCTGGCGGCGACGAGCAGGGCGCCCAGCCGCCACCGTCCGCCGTAGCCCAGCAGTTCGACCCCGGCCATCAGGAAACTGAGCGCGAGGCCGCTCAGGGCGAAACCCATCACGTCCAGCGGCCTTCGCGGCTGCGGGGCGGATTCCGGGATATAGGCGCGTATCAGGAACACGCCGGCCACGCCCAGGGGTACGTTCAACAGGAAGATCCACTGCCAGCTCAGGTAGGTGGCCAGGAAGCCGCCCAGCGGGGGACCGATCACGGGGGCGATCAGCCCCGGCCAGACGATGAAGGCCATGGCCCGGACCAGGTCCTCCTTGCCGGTGTTGCGCAGCACGGCCAGCCGTCCCACGGGCACCATCATCGCGCCCGCCATGCCCTGGAATACCCGAGCGGCGGTGAACTGCGCGACGCTGGTGCTGAGCGCGCACAGGATGGAAGCCACGGTGAACGCGGCCACCGCCCAGGCGAAGACGCGGCGGGTGCCGAGCCGGTCCGCGACCCAGCCGCTGATGGGAATGAACACGGCCAGCGTCACCAGATAGGAGGTCATGCCTATGCTGAGGTTGACCGGGTTGGTGCGGAAGGTGGCGGCCATCTGCGGCAGCGCGGTCGCGATCACGGTGCCGTCCAGCGTTTCCATGAAAAAAGCGGCGGCGACGATGAGCCAGATAACGTTGGGCTTGGTGGTGGAAGCGGTCATGGGCGGCACGTGGGATAAGGCCGGATCGGGCCCGGGCAGTATATGCCGTGCGCCGCGATATTTGGCTGGGGCCGGATATCGGGTCCGCCAAATAACTTAGAATCATAAAAAACATCAGACCAGGGACGCGCGCGTACAAGCATGAATGCATTGACCGAGAAGGATGTGCGCCGCAACGCGCTGGTGCTCAGTTGTGCGCAATCGCTGGGCGGCGCCAATCCGTCCATCGTCATTTCGCTGGGCGGGCTGGTCGGGCAGATGCTGGCCACCGACAAGTCGCTGGCGACGCTGCCCGTCAGCCTCTATAACCTCGGCCTTGCGCTGGGCACGATTCCGGCCGCGATCCTGATGCGCAGGCTGGGGCGCCGGGCCGCCTACATGCTGGGCGCGGTGATCGGCGGCGTCGCCGGGCTGCTGGCGGCCTACAGCATTACCGCGGGGGTGTTCGCGCTGTTCTGCGTCGCCACCGCCATCGCCGGTACCTATGGATCGTGCGTGCAGAGCTACCGCTTCGGCGCCACCGACGGGGCCGATGGGGCATTCAAGGCACGGGCGATTTCCTGGGTCATGGTGGGGGGGCTGGTGGGCGCGGTCATCGGACCACAGACCGTCATCTGGACGCGCGACGCGATCGCCGGCATTCCCTTTGCCGGCAGCTTCGTCGGCCAGGCCGTGCTGGCGCTGGCGGCGCTGCCGGTGCTGATACTGCTGCGCGGGTCCGTGCGCCCCGCGGCCGAACAGGGCGGGGGCCGGCCGCTGCGCGAGATCGCGGCCTCGGGCCGCTTCGTGGTGGCGGTGGTCGCCGGTGTCGTCTCGTACGGAATGATGAGTTTCGTCATGACCGCCGCGCCCATCGCCATGGTGGCCTGCGGCCACACGGTGGGCGAGGCCGCGCTGGGCATACAGTGGCACGTGCTGGCGATGTATGGGCCGAGCTTCGTGACGGGCCGCCTGATCACGCGCTTCGGCAAGGAATGGGTCACGATGGCGGGGCTGCTGCTCATGGCGGTGTCCGGGGCGATCGCGCTGCACGGCCTGAGCGTGGGGCATTTCTGGCTGTCGCTGGTGTTCCTGGGCGCGGGCTGGAACCTGGGGTTCATCGGCGCCACCGCCATGGTCACCGATTGCTACCGGCCCGAGGAGCGCACCAAGGTCCAGGCCCTGAACGATTTCCTGGTGTTCGGCTCGGTGGCCGTCGCGTCGTTCTCGTCGGGCCGCCTGCTCAACGCATCGGGATGGGAAACCATCAACTGGCTGCTGTATCCCGCCGTGGCGATCGTGCTGGTGCCGCTGCTGTGGCAGGCGGGCCGCACGCGCCGCGCCGTGACCTGAGGCCGGCGCCCGGTTCCCGTCCCGTTCAGTTCAGGCTGCCGAGCAGATCGGCGCGTCCGAACATCCGCGCGGTTTCCCGCGCGGAGGGCGTGCCCAGATCGGGATTCGCCCCGCCGTCGAGCAGGGCCCGCACCACTTCCTCTTCTCCCTTGAACACGGCGCCCGCCAGCGGGCTCTGGCCCCGGTCGTTGACGCGGTTGGGATCCGCGCCGTGTTCAAGCAGCGTCCTGACCGTGTCGACGTGACCGTGATAGGCGGCCAGCATGATCAGGCTGTCTCCCTTGTGGTTGGTCAGGTCCGCGGGCGCGCCGGCCGCGAGATAGGCGGCCAGCGCTTCCGTCGCCCCCTCGCGGGCGAGATCGAACAGCTTGCTGGCCAGGGCGAGGACGGCATCGTTGGGCCGGTAGGAGTCGGTTGGGCTCATGGCGTTTCTCTTTTCGTGATCAAAGGCTTCCACGCGGCGAGCGGGAAGAAGGTCGTTACAAAACGTGGCGCGATGACCGGCTGCCAGGGCGCACCATGGCATGCATATTGCCCCTGTCCCGGCCAAGGGATGCCCGGCCCCGGGGAAGGATGCCGCGCCTGACGTGTACATCTTACTCACAGCGGTAATTTTTATCGGCGAGGATGGACATTATCCCGGCGCGGCGCCCGCCCGCCGTTCGTACCTGGAAGGTCCCAGCGCATGTGAAGTCCCATCGCCCATCCACCCGCTGCCCCTGAGGAAGCGTCTTTTGCCGGAGAAACATCTTGCTGCCGAGAGTCATGCTGGTAACGTCAGAAGCCTTGCCACTCGCCAAGACCGGGGGATTGGGCGATGCGGTGAGCGGCCTGTCGCGCGCCCTGCGCGAGGCGAACGTCGACGCGACGGTTTTCATGCCCGCCTATGAAAGCGCATTGGATGCCGCTTGCGGACTGGAGAAAGTCGCCGATCTGCCGGGGCTGGTCGGCGGCGATGCCGAGGTATGGGCGGGATGGGTCGCCGATACCGAAATACCGGTACTGTTGTTGCGCAACGATGCCCTGTACGTGCGTCCCGGCAACCCCTATCTGGATGCGGACGGCAGGGAGTTCGCCGACAACGGCATCCGTTTCGCGGCACTGGCCCAGGCGGCGAAGCGGATTTCGGTGGGCGAGACGCCGGTCAGGGTGCCGCACGTGGTACACGCGCACGATTGGCATGCGGGGCTGACACCGCTGTATCTGCATGCCGCCGGCGTCAAGCGGCCCAAGACGGTATTGACCATCCACAATCTTGCGTTCCAGGGCAATTTCCCGCTGCGCCTGGCGGACCAGCTCGACATTCCTCCGGCCTATCGCGGCAGCGACGGCGTGGAGTTCTGGGGCCACCTGAACTTCATGAAAGCGGGGCTGCGCTACGCCGACCGGATCACCACGGTCAGCGCCACCTATGCGCGGGAGATCCTGACGCCGGCGTTCGGCCATGGGCTGGATGGCGTGCTGGGCCAGCGCGCGCACGAGCTGCACGCGATTCCCAACGGCATCGACCCCGAGGTCTGGGACCCGAGTTGCGATCCCTATCTGTCCGCGCACTTTTCCGTCCTGGACATGCGCGGCAAGGTCCGCAACAGACTGGACATGCAGCGCGCGTTCGGCCTGCCCGCCGACCCGGAAGCGCCGCTGCTCGCCATGGGCAGCCGCCTGACGTCGCAGAAGATGGCGGATCTCGCCATCGAGGTGTTCCCCATGCTGCTGGCGGCGCATCCATGTTTGCAGATTGCCGTGCTCGGCTGCGGCGAGCGCGGGCTGGAGGAGGCGCTGCGCGAACTGGCGCGGCGCCATCCCCGCAACCTGGGGTTGCACATCGGCTACGACGAGCGTCGGGGCCACCTGCTGCACGCCGGCGCCGACATGCTGCTGCACGGCAGCCGTTTCGAGCCCTTCGGCCTGACCCCTCTCTATTCCATGCTGTACGGAACCGTGCCCATCGCTTCCCGTGTCGGGGGGCTGGCCGACAGCATCACCGGCCTGCAGCCGGGACCGGACACCGAGATCGGCGCGGCCACGGGCATCCTGTTCGACGGCGACCGGCCGGCCGACATGCTGGCCGCCGTCGAGCGCGCGCTGGCGACCTTTGCCCAGCGCCAGCGGTGGTCGGTCCTGCAGAGGAACGGCATGACCCGCCATTTCGGCTGGGAGGCCCCGGCCGCCCAATACGTCGAGTTGTACCGCATGCTCGCGCCGGTTGCCCCCGTGGGGGCGCCCATGGTCGCCCGCCGTCCGGAGACGGCCGGCGCCCTGGCCGGGACCGACATCCGGAAACGGGCCTGATGGCGGCGCGACATCGTCCGCTACGTGTCTACCATGCCGGGGCCGCGGCCTTGGGGCCGGTGCTGGACGGCGCGGGCGCGCTGGCGGCACCCTGGCGCGGGTGGTTGGAGACGGCCGCCGCCCTGGGGTTCGGACAGGTGCTGGCCGACGTGCGCGATGCCGGCGAGGAGGCCGCATGCGCGGCGCTGGCGAGTGCCGCGGCCCGGCGCCGGCTGGACGTCTATCTGGATTGTCCGCCGGTTCCGGCCGCCGGCGGGGCGGGAGCCATCGACTGGTCTGCGTGCGCGCCGGCGTGGCGCGAACGGGGGGTGAGAGGCCTCTTGATCAGGGGGCTCCCGCAGGGGGATCCCGGATTGTTGCGGGAGCGGCTGGCGGCGCTGCGGCGGTGCGACGACGGCCTGGACTTGCTGGCGTGGACCCCCGGCCTGTCGCGCGAGGCGCTGCGCGGCTTGCGCGGCATGGGCTTCTCGCATGTGTTTTCGTCCCTGGCGTGGTGGAATTTCCGCAGTGCCTGGTTCATGGACGAGTGGCACGCGCTGGTGGACAGCGGGTGCGCCGTGCTGGGTTTTCCGGCGGACCCTTATGGGCCGGGAGCGGCGGGCGTGGGGGTGCCGGATGCCGAGGTGCGCCGCCGCGCGTCGATCCGCGCGCTGTGGGCGGCGGCGACATGCGGTGCCGGCTGGCTGGTACCGATGGGCTACGAGCGGCATGGCCTGGACGGCGCGCCGCACGGCCAGTTGGACCTGAGCGAGGATGTCCGGGCGGCGAACCGCTGGCTGGCGCGGGCGCCGGCCGATGATGTGGCGCTGTCGCCGCTGGCAGGGGCGGACGCGCCCGTCGCCATGATGCTGCGCCGCGCCGTGGGGCCGCGAGGCCGGCGCAGCCATCTGTTGCTGTTCAATCCCGATCTGCTGGCCGCCGCGGCGGTGGACTGGCCGATGATCCAGTCGCGTTTGCCGGACCGCGTGCAGCGGCCGGTGGACGGCGGCCTGCCCGCCACGCTCGGGCCCGGGGCCGCGGAGGTGGTGGAACTGGGGCCCGCGCCGCCGGTGCTGGCAGGCCCGCCGCGCCGCCGGTCGCTGACCGCGGCCATGGGCGCGGCCCGGGTGGCGATCGAAGCGGTCGAGCCCGCCATCGAGCAGGGCCGGTTCGCGGTCAAGCGCACGCCGGGCGAGGCGCTGACGGTGAGCGCTGATATTTTCATGGACGGCCATGACAAGCTGGCCGCCGATCTGCTCTGGCGCGCCGCCGACGAGCAGGACTGGACCCGCGTGCCCATGGTCCACCTGGGCAATGATCGCTGGGAAGCTGTCTGCCGGCCCGATCGCGTGGGCATGGGCCATTGCGCGATCGAGGCCTGGCGCGACACCTACGCCACGTTCCTGGACGAGCTGCGGAAGAAGACGGATGCGGGCGTGGACGTGGCGGTGGAGGTCGAGGAGGTCCGCGACTGGATGCTGAAGGTACTGGGCCGCGCATCCCAGGCCGGGCGCGAGATGCGGGCACGGGCCGAGGAAGCCGCTCGCGGCGTGGCGGACCTGTCCACGGATGCCTGCCTGGCGTGGATACGCTCGCAGGAGGCCGCCGCGCTGGTGCAGGCGCTGGAGCCCCGCGAGTTCGCGTCGCGCTCGGCGGAGTACCCGGTTCGCGTGGAACGCCGGACCGCCCGGTTCGGCAGTTGGTACGAGTGCTTCCCGCGCTCGCAAAGCGGCGATGCGCACCGGCACGGCACTTTCGCCGACGTCGCGGCACGGCTGCCCGCCATACGGGACATGGGGTTCGACGTCCTGTACTTCCCGCCCATCCATCCCATCGGACACCGCAACCGCAAGGGCCGCAACAACAGCCTCGTGGCCGAACCCGGCGATCCGGGCAGCCCCTACGCCATCGGGTCGGAAGAGGGCGGGCACGACGCCGTACATCCCGAGCTGGGGACGCTGGACGACTTCCGCGCGCTGGTGGGCGAAGCGGCCCGGCACGGGCTGGAGATCGCCCTGGATTTCGCCATCCAGTGTTCGCCCGATCATCCCTGGCTGGCCCGGCATCCCGACTGGTTCGCCTGGCGCGCCGACGGTTCGCTGCGCCATGCCGAGAATCCACCCAAGAAATACGAGGACATCGTCAACGTCGATTTCTACGCGCGAACGACGGGGGGGCGCGCCGCGTCGGGCCTGTGGCTGGCGCTGCTGGACGTGGTGATGTTCTGGGCGGCCGAAGGGGTGCGGGTCTTCCGGGTGGACAATCCGCATACCAAGCCGCTGCCGTTCTGGGAATGGCTGATCGGCCAGGTGCACGCGCGCCACCCCGACGTGGTGTTCCTGTCGGAGGCCTTCACCCGGCCCAAGATGATGTACCGGCTGGCCAAGCTGGGTTTCTCCCAGTCCTATACCTATTTCACGTGGCGCGAGACCCGGCGGGAACTGACCGACTATCTGGAGGAAATCTCGCGGCCGCCTGTATCCGATTTTTTCCGGCCCAATTTCTTCGTCAACACGCCTGACATCAACCCGCGCCATCTGCACGCATCGGGCCGTCCGGGTTTCCTGATCCGCGCCGCGCTGGCCGCCACGCTGTCGGGCTCCTGGGGCATGTACAGCGGCTTCGAACTGTGCGAAGGCACGCCCATGCCCGGCAAGGAGGAGTATCTCGATTCCGAGAAGTACGAGATCCGGGCCCGGGATTGGGGCCGCCCGGGCAATATCGTGGCCGAGATCGGGGCCCTGAACCGGATACGGCGCGACAACCCCGCGTTGCATCTCCATACAGGCACTGGTTTTCTCAACACCGATAATGATCGGGTGCTGGCCTATACCCGGGCGACGCCGGAACGCGACAACGTGGTGCTGGTGGTGGTGAACCTCGACCCCCACGGTACGCAGGGCGCCAACGTCGAGCTTCCGCTGTGGGCGTTCGGGTTGCCGGACGATGGCACGCTGCATGCCGAAGACCTGCTGCGCGGGTATCGCTTCGACTGGCGAGGAAAGATGCAGCACGTGCGGCTCGAACCCGGCGGCCCCTACGCGATATGGCGTATTTCCCGACGATCCTAGGATCCCTTCTCCTGTGGAGGATCCATCGGCAGGCGAGGACGCATGAACCCCAAGCGCGAGACATCCGTGAATGCCGTCAACCGGGGCGATCCGCTCTGGTACAAGGACGCGGTCATCTACCAGTTGCACATCAAGTCCTTTTTCGATGCGAACAACGATGGCATCGGGGATTTTCACGGCCTGCTGGCCAAGCTCGACTACATCGCGCAACTGGGCGTGGACACGATCTGGCTGCTGCCGTTCTATCCCTCGCCGCGGCGCGACGACGGCTACGACATCGCCGAGTACCGGGGCGTGCATCCCGACTACGGGGAACTGGCCGACGCGCGGCGCTTCATCGCGGCGGCCCACGAGCACGGCATGCGGGTGATCACCGAGCTGGTGGTCAACCATACGTCGGACCAGCACCCCTGGTTCCAGCGCGCGCGCCATGCCAAGCCGGGATCGGCCGCGCGCAATTTCTACGTGTGGTCCGACAACGACCAGGCCTATGCCGGCACGCGCATCATCTTCCTGGACACCGAGAAGTCGAACTGGACCTGGGACCCGGTGGCGGGCGCCTATTTCTGGCATCGCTTCTATTCCCACCAGCCGGACCTGAACTACGACAATCCGCGCGTGCTCAAGGCCATCCTGAGCGTCATGCACTTCTGGCTGGACCTGGGGGTGGACGGACTGCGGCTGGACGCCGTGCCCTATCTGGTCGAGCGCGAGGGCACCAACAACGAGAACCTGCCCGAGACCCACGCCATCCTGAAGCGCATGCGGCAGGACCTGGAAGCGTCCTACGACGACCGCATGTTGCTGGCCGAGGCCAACCAATGGCCCGAGGACGCGCAGGAATACTTCGGGCAGGGCGACGAGTGCCACATGTCCTTCCACTTCCCGCTGATGCCGCGCATGTACATGGCCATCGCCAGGGAGGACCGTTTCCCGATCACCGACATCATGCAGCAGACGCCGGACATCCCCGGCAATTGCCAATGGGCGATCTTCCTGCGCAACCACGATGAACTGACGCTGGAAATGGTGACCAGCAGCGAGCGCGACTACCTGTGGGAGGTGTATGCCGCCGACCGCCGGGCGCGGCTCAACCTGGGGATACGCCGGCGGCTCGCGCCGCTGATGGAGCGCGACCGCCGCCGCATCGAACTGATGCACAGCCTTCTCCTGACCATGCCGGGCACGCCCGTCATCTACTACGGCGACGAGATCGGCATGGGCGACAACATCCACCTGGGCGACCGCGACGGCGTGCGCACGCCCATGCAGTGGTCGCCCGACCGCAATGGCGGTTTCTCGCGCGCCGATCCCGAGCGCCTGGTGCTGCCGCCGCTGATGGGCAACCTGTACGGCTACGAGGCGGTCAACGTCGAAGCCCAGTCGGGCGATGCCCATTCACTGCTGAACTGGATGCGCCGCATGCTGGGCAAGCGGCGCCAGTATCGCGTGTTCGGCCGCGGCGGCCTGCGGTTTCTCTATCCGGGCAACCGCAAGATCCTGGCGTATCTGCGCGAGCACGAAGAAACCACCATCCTGTGCGTGGCCAACCTGTCGCACACGCCTCAGGCGGTGGAGCTGGATCTGGCCGAGTTCGACGGCCGCGTGCCGGTCGAGTTGATGGGCGGGACTTCGTTCCCGGCCATCGGCCGCCTGACCTATCTGCTGACCTTGCCGCCTTATGGCTTCTACTGGTTCGAATTGAGCGGCTCGGCGGCGCCGCCGAACTGGCACCTGGCCACTTCGGACCAGTTGCGCGAGTTCCGGACCTTGGTGTTGCGTGGCAAGACGGGCTATGACCTGATGGCCGAATCGCGCCGGACGCTGGAGCATGCCGTCCTGCCGGAGTATCTGGCGCTGCGGCGCTGGTTCGCGGCGAAGCACGAACGCATCGTCTCGGGGCGCGTGGTCTACGGTGTGCGGCTGCCCGCCGCCGAGGAGCTGTACCTGGCGGAGGTCGAGGCCGATCTGGGCGAGCGGCGCGAGCGCTATGTGGTGCCGCTGGGGCTGATCTGGGAGGAAACCCTGCCGCAGCTCCAGCAGCAACTGGCCCTGGCCCGCGTGCGGCGCGGCGCCATGGTGGGCATGGTGACCGACGCCTTCAGCCTGCAGAGTTTCGCCATCGCGATGTTCGATGGCCTGAAGAACGGCATCGAACTGGAGTCGCGCAACGCCGCCGACGACGGCGGGGGCGCCCGCATACGCTTCCAGCCCGAGCCCGGCATGGAGACCGTGGCGGTCGATGCCGATACGCCCATCCAGTGGCTGTCGGCCGACCAGTCCAACAGCTCGCTGGTGGCCGGGACCATGGCCGTGCTGAAGATCGTGCGCCGGGTCACGGCGGGCACGCATCCCGAAAGCGAGATGACGCGCCATCTCACGCGGCTCGGGTTCCGCAACACGGCGGCGCTGTTGGGCGAAGTGGTCCGCACGGACGAGGACGGTACGCCGCATACGCTGATGCTGGCCCAGCAATACGTTGGCAACCAGGGCGATGCCTGGAACTGGACGCTGGAGTATCTGTACCGGACCCTGGACGATGCCGCCTTGACCGCCGAGAGTGCCGAGGACTATGGGCAGGAACTGCGCGGCTACGCGACGCTGGCCGCCGCCGTGGGCCGGCGGCTGGGTGAGCTGCACGCCGCCCTGGCGATGCCTTCCGACGATCCGGCCTTCGCGCCGGTCGAGGCGTCGGGCGCGGAGGTCGCGCGCTGGGTCGACGACGCCCGGCAAAGCCTGGACCAGGCATTGGCCATCCTGGCCGCGCGCCGCGACTGGGGCGACCTGGCGGCCGAGGCCGCGCTGCTGCGGGACAACCGCCGCCTGCTCGAAGCGGCCATCGACCGGCTGGGCCAGTCCGTCGGGGATGCCTGGCTGACACGCGTGCATGGAGACTTCCACCTGGGACAGGTGCTGGTGGCGCAGAACGACGCCTACATCATCGATTTCGAAGGCGAGCCGGCACGTACCATGGAGGAGCGGCGGCGCAAGCGCAGTCCGCTGCGCGACGTGGCGGGTCTCTTGCGTTCGTTCGACTACGCGGCGTCGGTGGTCGCGCGCGCGCCGGACGCCACGGTCCAGGCCGCCGGCGGCAACCCCATCGCCGGGCCGCCGGTCGATGCCGTGGCGGAGCGCCGCGACGTCCTGCTCGAACGGTTCCGCGTCAAGGCGTCGGGCGCATTCCTCGATGCCTATCGCGAAGCCGCGGCATCCGCGCCCAGGCCCTGGGTGGACGGCAAGGACGAGGAGGCGCTGCTTTCGCTGTTCCTGATCGAGAAAGCGGCCTATGAGGTGTGCTACGAGGCCGCCAACCGGCCGGCATGGATAGGGGTGCCGCTGCGCGGCCTGGTGGCGCTGGCGGTCCGGATCGAACCGGCGATACGCAGGGAGGAGGACCTTGACGGGCAAGCGCAATGAGTACGGGATCGCGTCCGGGGATATCGATGCCCTGGCCGCTGGCACGCACCCCGACCCTTGCTCGGTGCTAGGGCCGCAGCGGCGCGGCGGCAGGCTGTGGCTGCGCGCCTTCCTGCCCGGCGCCGTGACCGTGCAGGCGGTGTCGGACGCGGGCGGGGTGGTGGACCTGGCACCGCTGCGCGGCGGGTTGTTCCAGACGCAGGCGGAGTCCGGCTTCCTGCCGGACCGCACGGGCTATCGGCTGCGTATCCAGTGGCCCGATGCCTTCCAGGAGACAGAGGATCCGTATGCCTTCGGCCTCGTCCTGGGCGACGAGGATCTCGTCCGGTTTGCGCAAGGCAATCTCGACTGCCTGGAGACCTGCCTGGGGGCCCACTGCGCCACGATCGAGGGGGTACCCGGCGTGCGTTTCGCGGTGTGGGCGCCCAATGCCCGCCGCGTATCGGTGGTCGGGAATTTCAACGCATGGGACGGCCGGCGCCATCCCATGCGCTTGCGCCATGCCGCCGGTGTCTGGGAATTGTTCGTGCCGCGGCTTTCGCATGGCGAGTCCTACAAGTACGAACTGCTGGGCGCCGATGGCCGCCTGTTGCCGCAGAAGGCCGATCCCTGCGCATTGCAGGCCGAACCGGCGCCGGGCTCGGCCTCGGTGGTCGCCGACCCCGAGCCCTATGCGTGGACCGATGCGAACTGGATGGCGGGCCGTGCGGCGCGCCATGCGCCCGACGCGCCCATCTCGGTCTACGAGGTGCATACCGGTTCATGGCTCGAGAAAGCAGGGGGCGGAACCTGGGCCTGGAGCGAGCTTGCCGACCGCCTGATTCCCTACGTGGCCGGGATGGGGTTCACGCATCTCGAACTGCTGCCCATCATGGAATATCCCTTCGGCGGCTCGTGGGGCTACCAGCCGCTGGGAATGTTCGCGCCCACGGCCCGCCACGGCCCGCCGCGCGACTTCGCCGCGTTCGTCGACCGTTGCCACGCGGCGGGCCTGGGCCTGATCCTGGACTGGGTGCCCGCGCATTTCCCGACCGACCCCCACGGGCTGGCGCGTTTCGACGGCACGGCGCTGTACGAATACGAAGACCCGCGCGAAGGCTTTCACCAGGATTGGAACACCTGCATCTACAACTTCGGCCGCAACGAGGTGCGCAACTTCATGCGGGCCAGCGCGCTGTACTGGCTGCGCCGCTACCACGTGGACGGGCTCCGGGTGGATGCCGTCGCCTCCATGCTGTATCGGGACTACAGCCGCCGCGCGGGGGAGTGGTTGCCGAATGTCCAGGGCGGCCGGGAGAACCTGGAAGCCATCGCGTTCCTGCGGGACCTGAACGGCAGTGTGCGGCACTTTTTTCCCGATGCGATGATGATCGCCGAGGAGTCCACCGCCTGGCCGGGCGTGACCGCGCCGCCGGCGCAGGGAGGGCTGGGATTCCACTACAAGTGGAACATGGGCTGGATGCACGACACCCTGCGCTACATGCGGCGGGATCCCGTGCACCGGCACTATCACCACCATGACCTGACCTTCGGGATGGCCTACGCCTATTCCGAGCAGTTCGTGCTGCCGCTCTCGCACGACGAGGTGGTCCACGGCAAGGGCTCGCTGATCGGCAAGATGCCCGGCGACCGTTGGCAGCGTTTTGCCAATCTGCGGGCCTATTTCGGTTTCATGTGGAGCCATCCCGGCAGGAAACTGCTGTTCATGGGCGGCGAGATCGCCCAGCAACGGGAGTGGAACCACGACGGACAACTGGCATGGGAAGACCTGGCCGATCCGCTGCATGCCGGCGTGCAGCGGCTGGTGGGAGACCTGAACCGGACCTACGCCGGCAAGCGCGCGCTGCACCGCCTGGACGGCGATCCGGCCGGCTTCCGCTGGGTGGTCGGGGACGACGATCGCAACAGTGTCGTCGCCTATCTGCGCCAGGATGGCGAGCGTTGCGTGCTGGTGGTGTGCAACATGACGCCGGTTCCCCGCCGCGGCTATCGGCTGGGCGTGCCGCATGGCGGGAGGTGGCGCGAGATCGCCAATACCGACGCGGCCGGCTATGGGGGGGCGGGCGTGGGCAATGCGGGGGCCGTCGAGGCCCAGCGGCGGGCTTCGCATGGCCTGGCGCATTCGCTGGTGCTGACACTGCCGCCCTTGGCCACTTTGCTGCTGGAGCCCGAATCGCCATGAGCACCATCGCCGATCGACTGCTGCCCGGCCGTCCTTACCCGATGGGGGCCCATTGCGACGGGATGGGCGTGAACTTCGCCGTATTCTCGGCGCACGCGCACCGGATCGATCTGTGTCTGTTCGACGAATCGGGACGCAAGGAAATCGCGCGCATGCCGCTGCCCGAATGCACCGACGAAGTCTGGCACGGCTACCTGCCGCGCGCCGGCCCGGGGCAGGTCTACGGCTACCGGGCCTTCGGTCCCTACGAGCCGCAGCACGGCCACCGTTTCAATCCGCACAAGCTGCTGATCGACCCGTATGCCCGCAAGCTGGCCGGTTCGCTGCGCTGGACCGATGCGCTGAACGGCTTCCGGCGAGAGGACCGCGGCATGGATCGCCGCGATAACGCCGCCGCGGTTCCCAAGTGCGTGGTCGTGGACGATGCCTTCGATTGGCACGGGGACCAGCGGCCGGAATGGCCGTGGGGCCAGACCGTGATCTACGAGGCCCATGTAAGGGGGATGTCGATCTCGCGCGAGGACATGCGGCCCATCGAGCGAGGGACTTTCCGCGCGCTGACCGATCCCGCGCTGATCGATCATCTGCTGTCCCTGGGCGTCACGTCGCTCGAACTGCTGCCCATCCATGCCCATGTCAATGACCGCTTCCTGGTCGAGCGCGGCCTGCGCAACTACTGGGGCTACAACAGCCTGTCCTTTTTCGCGCCCGAACCCTGCTACCTGTCGCGCAACGAGCTGCGCGAGATCCGGACCGCCGTGCGCAACCTGCATGCGGCTGGCATCGAGGTGATCCTGGACGTCGTCTACAACCACACCTGCGAGGCTGGCGAGACCGGCCCGACGCTGTCGTGGCGGGGACTGGACAATGCCAGCTACTACCGCCTGGTACCCGGCGACGAGCGTCACTACGTCAATGACACGGGCTGCGGCAACACACTGAACCTGACGCATCCGCGGGTAGTGCAGATGGTGATGGATTCGCTGCGCTATTGGGCGGAGGCCTTTCGCGTGGATGGGTTTCGCTTCGACCTGGGGGTGACGCTGGGCCGCGAGGCCGGAGGATTCGACCCCGGGGCGGGGTTCTTCGACGCGCTGCTGCAGGATCCGCTGTTGTCGCGGCTCAAGCTGATATCCGAACCCTGGGATGTGGGTCCGGACGGCTACCACGTCGGCCATCATCCGCCGGGATTCGCCGAATGGAACGACCGTTTCCGCGATACGGTGCGCCGCTTCTGGCGCGGCGACGAGGGGATACGGCCGGAGCTGGCCACGCGGCTGGCCGGATCGGGCGACCTGTTCAACCACCGCCATCGCCGGACCTGGGCGTCGGTCAACTTCGTCACCGCCCATGACGGTTTTACGCTGGCGGATCTGGTCAGCTACGCCCACAAGCACAACGAAGCCAATGGCGAGGAAGGGCGCGACGGCAGCAACGAGAACCACGGCAGCAACTGGGGCGTGGAAGGACCGACCCAGGATCCCGCCGTGACCGGGACGCGGGCGGCGGTGGCCAGGGCCATGCTGGCGACGCTGTACTGTTCGCATGGCACGCCCATGCTCCTGGGCGGCGACGAATTCGGCCGTACCCAGTCGGGCAACAACAATGCCTATTGCCAGGACAACGGCGTATCGTGGTTCGACTGGCGGCTGGCCGCGTCCGACGAAGGCAGGGCGATGACTGGCTTCGTCTCGCGGCTGGCCGCGCTGCGGCACGAGTATCCGTCGCTGCGCAGCGAACGCTACCTGGCGGACCATCACTTCGTCGAGGAGGGCCTGGCCGAGATAGGCTGGTTCGACGAGCATGGGTCGCCGGTCGGCGACGAAGCGTGGAACGATCCGCAGCAACGCGCGCTGGCGCTGCGCAGGGTCTCCAGGGACGACGGCCGCATCGAGGCCACGCTGCTGCTGGTCAATGGCAACGGGTACGCCCTCCGGTTCGTCCTGCCCGCGCCGGCCGAGCGCTGGCGCATGCTGGTCGACAGCGGCAGGCCGGAGGTGCCCGAGACCGAGATGGCGGAGACGTCGATGGAACTCGCGCCTCGCAGCGTGGTGTTGCTCGGTCGCCGGACGAACATGCCATGAGCGGGCCCGATCAGGATCTCGAACGCCTGGCCGGCGCGGCCGGCATCGCGGTGCATTGGCGGGATGCCATGGGCCGGGAGCAGGTCGTGGCGCCGGAAGTGCTGCGCACCCTGTTGACCGAGCTCGGCTTCGAGGTCGACACGCCCGCGTGTATCGCCGACTGCCTGGAACGGCTCGCGCGGGGAGGCGGGCAGCGTTGGCCCGCGCTGAAGACCGCCTCGCGCGGAGAACCTGTCGAACTGCCCGGGGCCGGCGGCGAGGCCGAGATGCCGTTCCGCCTGCTGTTCGAGGACGGCGGGCGCATGAGCGGCATCGCCCGGCGTGGCGAGCGCGGTGCGTTGGTCCTGCCGGGCGTGGACAGGCCCGGCTATCACACGCTGCAACTGGGCGCGGCGTCCTGCACGTTGGCGGTCGCGCCGGACCGGTGCTTTGCCATCGCCGACGCCCTGCACGGCGCGCCGGGCCGGCTGTGGGCACTTGGCGTCCAGCTCTATGGCTTGCGCCGCGAGACCGCGGCCTCGGTGGCCGCGGGCAGCGCGGGGCTCGGCGACTTCACCGCGCTGCGCGTGCTGGCTGAACAGGCGGCCGCCCGTGGCGCGGCGGCAGTTGCCGTGAGCCCGGTCCATGCGATGTTCGGCGCCGATCCGGGGCGCTATAGCCCCTACTCGCCTTCCAGCAGGCTGTTCTTGAATGTCCTGTACGCGGATCCCTCCGCCTTGTTCGGGCCGCAGGCGGCGGCGGTCGTGTCGGCGCGGGGGCTGGAAGGTGAGTTGTCGCGGCTGTCCGGCCTGGACTTGATCGACTGGCCCGCCGCCGCGCAAGCCAAGATGGCGGTGCTGCGGACCTTGTTCGATGGTTTTCCGCGCAACGTGCAGCCGGGTGTCCACCGGGATTTCCAGGCTTTCGAGCGGGAGGGGGGCGAGCCGCTGCAGTCGCACGCGCGTTTCGAGGCCATCCACGCCTGGCGTACGGCACAGACGGGAGACCGGTCGGGCTGGCGGCATTGGCCCGCGGCGTTCCGGTCGCCCGCGAGTCCGGAAGTGGCGCGGTTTGCCGCGCGGCACGCGCGCGAGGTGCGTTTCCACGTTTTTCTCCAATGGCTGGCGTCGCGCGGGCTGGCTGGCGTCCAGGCCGCGGCTCGCCGGGCCGGTATGCCTATCGGCCTGATCTCGGATCTGGCGGTCGGCACGGATCCTTCGGGCAGCCATGCCTGGGCGCGGCAGGAGGAAGTGCTGGCCCGGTTGTCGCCGGGGGCTCCGCCCGATCTCTTCAACCCCAGGGGCCAGGCGTGGGGGGTGACGGCATTTTCGCCGCACGCGCTGGCCGCCAATGGCTACCGCGCCTTCATTGAACTCCTGCGGGCCAGCCTGGCGCATGCGGGCGGCGTGCGCATCGACCACGCCCTGGGACTGTCGCGCATGTGGCTCGTGCCGGAAGGCGCGTCGCCGCAGGAGGGGGCGTATGTGCGCTACCCCTTCGAGGACATGGCGCGCCTGATCGCGCTGGAGTCGTGGCGCCACCGCGCCATCGTGATCGGCGAGAACCTGGGCACGGTGCCCGAAGGCTTCAACGAGCAGATCGCGCGCATGGGCATGCTGGGCATGGACGTGCTGTGGTTCACGCGGGAAAGTGGCCGGCCGGGGGCGCCGTTCAAGGCGCCGCGCGACTGGTCGCCGCAGGCGCTCGCCACCACCACCACGCACGACCTGCCGACGGTGGCGGGCTGGTGGCGCGGCAACGATATTCGTTGGCGGGCGGAACTGGGGCTGCTGGCCGAGGGCCGGGATGTCGGGGCCGAGGAAGCGGAGCGCGAGCAGGACCGGACCCGGTTGTGGGAGGGCCTGGGGCGGGCGGGCCTGGCGGGCGTGGGCGATCCGGCGCCGCCGGAGACGCCGCTGACGGCGGTGCTCGATTTCGTGGCCGAGACGCCGGCGCCGCTGCTGGTCGTGCCGCTGGAGGACATGCTGGGCCTGGAAGACCAGCCCAACCTGCCGGGCACGATCGATACCCATCCGAACTGGCGCCGCCGCATGCCGCGGCCGGTGGAGTCGTTGTTCGAGGAGCCCGGCGCGGCCGGCCGCGCCGACTTGCTGGCCCGCGCGAGAGGGCGGGCATGAGCGTATCCGCCGTCCCGGCCGCCGGTCCTGGCGTTCGCTCGCGCGCCTGGTTCCGCGTTGGCCCGGGACTACCCGCCAGGCTGGGAGAACCTCTACACTTGCGCTGCTCCATGTGGGCAAAATCACAATAAAGCGAGGGAGTGTATCTATGGCGGGTTCTTACTTTCCGGCCTGGCGCGAACAGCCGGGCAGTCTGGAGGCGGGGCGCGTCATCGCGCCAGACGAGCGTCTGCCGTGGCCGCAGATGCTGGCCATGGGTGTGCAGCACGTGGTCGCCATGTTCGGCTCCACGGTGCTGGCGCCGCTCCTGATGGGCTTCGATCCCAACCTGGCGATCTTCATGTCCGGCATCGGGACGCTGCTGTTCTTCCTGGTGGTCGGGGGCAGGGTGCCCAGCTACCTGGGGTCGAGCTTCGCGTTCATCGGGCTCGTGATCGCGGTGACCGGATACGGGGGGTCCGGGTTGAACGGCAACATCGCCGTGGCGCTGGGGGGCATCATCGCCTGCGGCATCGTCTATGCGCTGATCGGACTGGTGGTGATGGCGTCCGGCTCGGGCTGGATCGAGCGCTTCATGCCGCCCGTGGTCACGGGGGCGGTGGTGGCGGTCATCGGCCTGAACCTGGCGCCGATCGCGGTCAAGGGCGTCTCCGCCCAGACCTTCGATGCCTGGATGGCGCTGGCGACGGTGCTGTGCGTGGGCGTCGTCGCGGTCTTCACGCGCGGCATGCTGCAGCGCCTGCTGATCCTGGTCGGCCTGCTGCTTGCCTATGTGCTCTACGCGGTGCTGACCAACGGCATGGGACTGGGCAAGCCCATCGATTTCACGCCGGTCGCGCAGGCCGCGTGGTTCGGGCTGCCCAACTTCACCGCGCCGGTGTTCAAGCTGGACGCCATCATCCTGATCGCGCCGGTGGCGGTGATCCTGGTGGCCGAGAACCTGGGGCACTTGAAGGCGGTGAGCGCCATGACGGGCTACAACATGGACCGCTACGTGGGCCGCGCCTTCGTCGGCGACGGCGTGGCGACCATGCTGTCGGGCAGCGTGGGCGGCACCGGCCTGACCACCTACGCCGAGAACATCGGTGTCATGGCGGTCACCCGCA
Source organism: Pigmentiphaga sp. MLSB6-MA01 (assembly GCF_058793475.1). Classification (NCBI taxonomy): domain Bacteria; kingdom Pseudomonadati; phylum Pseudomonadota; class Betaproteobacteria; order Burkholderiales; family Alcaligenaceae; genus Pigmentiphaga; species Pigmentiphaga sp. MLSB6-MA01. The sequence goes on from NZ_JBXAFV010000009.1 coordinate 137,165, forward strand.
TCTATTCGACGCTGGTGTTCGTGATCGCCGCGCTGATCGCCGTCCTGCTGGGATTCTCGCCCAAGTTCGGCGCGATCATCCAGACCATCCCGGGGCCGGTGCTGGGCGGCGTGTCCATCGTGGTGTTCGGCCTGATCGCCATCGCCGGCGCGCGGATCTGGGTCGAGAACCGAGTCGATTTCTCCGACAACCGCAACCTCATCGTGGCCGCGGTCACGCTGGTGCTGGGCACGGGAGATTTCACCCTGCATTTCGGCGGCTTCGCGCTGGGCGGCATCGGTACCGCCACCTTCGGCGCCATCCTGCTCAACGCCCTGCTGGCGGGGACCCGCAAGCGCTGAATGCAAACACGGCCGGCGCGCGCAAGGCGTGCCGGCCGTTGCGGACCGCTATCCGGCCAGCGCCGTCACGAGGCCGGGAGCCGGGCCTCCCAGCGGCCTCCCTGCTGGTAGAACTCGTAGCGGTGGGTGCCCTCGCGGCGATTGCCCTTGACGTCGGCGCTGGTCGTGACGTCGCAGGTCACGCTTTGCGCGCTCGACGCGCTGCAATTGTCCAGGGCCTTGACCTCCAGCGAGCGCGTCATGCTGGTCGCCGAGGGGCCGTCGAAGCCCTGCTGGTTGTTCATGGACTGGATTTCCCTTTGCATGGCGTTCTGCAAGGCCTGGGTGGCCTGGTCCCGCGTCGGGGCCTGCTGGGCGTAGGCCGCGGCGCAGCAGCCGGCCAATCCGATGGCCAGGACGAAATGTTTCACCCCGGGGCCGCCCTGGGAAGGAATGCGGCCCCCGTGGGGGGGCGGCGCCGCATGATCGGTATGCTTCATCGCGTGCTCCTCGTAGATCGAAAACACCACATCTTTCAATCTAGTCGGCTTCGCGGCCACGCTGTGTAAGGTTTTACGTGGAATCTTGTCCGTTGGTAATCGGCGCTGCCTCTACCATGACGCCACGGAGCCGTCGCTGCGCGGGTCGGCGCCGCCTTCCAGCGTGCCGTCGGCATGCCGCAGGATCGCGCCGGCATGGCCCATGGTCTCGTCGTAGGGGCGCAGGATCTCGACCTCGTGCCCGCGCGCCCGCAGGGCCTCGGCCGTGGCGGCATCGAAGCGCGACTCCAGCTTCAGGGTGTCCGACGACTGGCCCCAGGTCCGGCCGAGCAGCCAGCGGGGCGCATCCACCGCGGCCTGGGGATTCATGCCGAAGTGCACGATGCGGGTGAAGACGGCGCTTTGGGACTGGGGCTGGCCGTCGCCGCCCATGTTGCCGTAGACCAGCGTGCGGCCGTCGGCCAGGTGGGCCATGGCCGGATTCAGCGTGTGGAAGGGCTTGCGGCCGGGCATCAGCGGATTGCGCGCGCGCGGGTCGAGCGAGAAGCTGCATCCCCGGTTCTGCCAGTTGACGCCCGATCCGGGCAGCACGACGCCGCTGCCGAACTCGTGGTAGATGCTCTGGATGAAGCTGACCGCGACACCCTGGGCATCGACCGCGCCCATCCATATCGTGTCGGCCGGCCCCTTGCCCTTGCCCCACGGAGCGGCCCGCTCCGTGGAGATCCGCGCGGCCATGGCGTCGAGTTCCCGGGGAGCCAGCAGCGACTGGGGATCGACGTCCATGTACGCCGGATCGGTGATGTGGGCATCGCGCACGCCGAAGGCCAGCTTGGTGGCCTCGACGCAAAGATGGACGTAGTCCGCGCCGGCGGGGTCCAGTTCCCGGGGCAGGCGGCGGTCCAACTGGCCCAGGATCAGCAGCGACACCAGGCCCTGGGTGGGCGGCGGTACGTTATAGACCTTGCCCAGGCTGTGTTCCAGCACCAGGGCCGTCTTCCAGACGGGCTGGTGCGCGGCCAGGTCGGCCGCGGCAAGCGGGCTGCCGACGGCGGCCAGGTCGCGGGCCATGGTCTCGGCCACCGCGCCCCGGTAGAAATCGTCCAGGCCGCTGCGCGCCAGGTGTTCCAGGGTATCGGCCAGCCGGGGCTGGCGGAACAGCGAGCCCGTCGCCGGGACCTGCCCGCCGGGAAGAAAGGTATCGGCGAACCCGGGAATGGACGACAACTCCTCGCGCTTGGCCTGGGTGCAGGCGGCCTGGCTGGCCGTGACCGGCATGCCCTGGCGGGCATAGCCGGCGGCATCGGCCAGCAGGCGCGCCAGCGGCAGGCGGCCGCCGAGTTCGCGGCGCGACCATTCGTAGGCGGCGTTCCAGCCCGACACCGTGCCGGCCACGGTATTGGCCGCCAGGCCGCCGCGGAAGGGGATCGTGTCCAGGCCGCGGTCGCGGTACGAGGCGATGTCCGCGGCGGCCGCCGCCGCGCCGCAGGCTTCCAGTGCCAGCGGGGGCTGGCCGGGGCGGCTGATCAGCCAGAATCCGTCCCCGCCCATGCTGTTCATGTGCGGGTACACCACCGCGATGGTGGCGGCCGCCGCGATCATCGCCTCGACGGCATTGCCGCCTTCGCGCATGACGGCCAACGCGCTTTGCGAGGCCAGCGCGTGCGGAGCGACGGCCATGGCGTGGCTGCCGCGTACGGGATTGGGGCTGAACGAGAGCGGCATCGACGCATTCCCATAGGCTGTGGAAAGCGTGATTGTGGCCCAGACCGCGGGCGTGCGGGGCATTTTCGCGGGGAGAACGGGGCAGGGGAGCGGCCGGAGTATGCTTGGCTCGGGCGAGTCCCGAAAAGAACGCAAGCCCGTAAGGGAATTCCAGGAGCATCCGGCCCCACACCTATAATGTGCCGCCCTGCCGCGTAGGCGCGTGGGCGGCAATTGGGATATAAACACGCCCATGCCGGCCGCGGCCATGCGAGACCGTACGAATTCAAGGACTTCCGTGAGTGATCTGCTAGACCGCCGCCTGGCGTTGCTGGACCAGCCCGCGCATCGCGCCGTGCTGGCCCGCAGGCTTCATGGCATCGAACGAGAAAGCCTGCGGGTCGATCCCCAGGGACACCTGGCGATGACCCCGCATCCGGTTGCCCTGGGCGCGGCGCTGACGCATCCCAGCATCACCACGGACTATTCGGAAGCCCTGATCGAGCTGATCACGGGTACCCATGCCGGCCACGAATCGCTGCTGGGCGAGCTGCGCGACATCCATCGTTTCGTCTACGGCGAACTGGATGGCGAACTGCTGTGGAACCAGTCCATGCCGTGCGGGTTGCCGCCCGAGAAGGACATTCCCATCGCGTGGTTCGGAACGTCCAACATCGGCATGCTCAAGCACGTGTACCGGCGCGGCCTGGCCTATCGCTACGGCAAGGCCATGCAGTGCATCGCCGGCATCCACTTCAATTTCTCGTTCTCCGAGGAACTCTGGCCGCTGCTGGCCGATGCCGGCGAACCCGCCGGCATCTCGGACAAGGACCGCCAGTCGGCCCGCTACGTCGGGCTGATACGCAACTTCAACCGCTACAGCTGGCTGCTGATGTACCTGTTCGGCGCCTCGCCCGCGCTGTCGGTCGATTTCCTGCAGGGCCGGCCGCACCGGCTCGAACAACTGGACGAGCACACGCTCTACCTGCCCCACGCCACCAGCCTGCGCATGAGCGACCTGGGCTACCAGAACAAGGCCCAGGCCGGCCTGAAACCCTGCTACAACGATCTGTCGACCTACGTCGCGCGCCTGTACGAAGCGGTCAGCACGCCCTGGCCCGAGTACGAGAAGATCGGCACGGTCCGCGACGGCGAATGGGTGCAGCTCAACACCAACATCCTGCAGATCGAGAACGAATACTATTCGAGCATCCGGCCCAAGCGCGTCGCCCGCAGCGGCGAGCGGCCCCTGCGGGCGCTGGCCGAGCGCGGCGTGCAGTACGTCGAGGTGCGCTGCATGGATATCGATCCGTTCCTGCCCGTGGGCATGGACGAGACCACCAGCCGGTTCCTGGACGCCTTCCTGCTGTATTGCACGCTGCAGGAAAGTCCGCTGTTCGGCGATGGCGGCCATTGCCGGCTCAGCGCCAACAACTTCCTGACCGTGGTCAAGCAGGGCCGCCAGCCCGGCCTGATCCTGAACCGCGACGGCAAGGAGATCGGCCTGCGCGCATGGGCCGACGAACTGCTCGATCGCATCGCCGCCTGTGCCGACCTGCTCGATCGGGTCCATGGCGAGACCGGCTATGCCGCTTCGGTGGCCGCGCAGCGCGCCAAGGTCGAGGCGCCCGAGCTGACGCCGTCGGCCCGCGTGCTCGACGCCTTGCGCGCCAGCGGGATGACGTTCCAGGCCTTCATGCTGGAAACCAGCCGGCAGCACGCGGCGCACTTCCGCGCCCAGCCCTGCACGGGCGAGCAGCTCGATCGCTTCCGCGGGCTGGCCGACCGCTCCCTGGCCGAACAGCGCGAGCTGGAACGCGCGCAGACGGGCGACTTCGGCGAATTCGTGGCGGCCTACCAGGCCGGTTTGCTGGGCAAGTAACCGGGATAGGGGCCGGGCCCGCTCTGGTTTGGTGGTAGGCTTGACGACGGTTTTTCCTCGCCGGGCCGCGTTTCCATGCAAATCGTCTTTACCGTATTGATGCTGCTGCTGGCAGTGGCGATGTCGGGGGTGGTGTCCAGGCTTTCTCCGATACGCCTGCCGTTGCCCTTGTTCCAGATCGCCATCGGCGCGCTGCTGGCGGCGCCGGCCTTCGGCCTGAAGGTGAGGTTCGACCCCGAGCTGTTCCTGCTGCTCTTCATTCCGCCGCTGCTGTTCGTCGATGGCTGGCGTATTCCCAAGCGCCAGCTGTACCAGTTGCGCGGCCCCATCCTCGCCCTGGCGCTGGGCCTGGTGATTTTCACCGTGGTCGGCGTGGGCTATTTCATCCACTGGCTGATACCCGCGATCTCGCTGCCCGTCGCCTTCGCGCTGGGCGCGGTGCTGTCGCCCACCGATGCGGTGGCGGTATCGGCCATCGTCGGCAAGAACCGGCTGCCCACCCGGCTGCAGCACGTGCTGGAAGGCGAGAGCCTGATGAACGATGCGTCGGGCCTGGTGGCCTTCAAGTTCGCCATCGCGGCGGTCCTGACCGGATCGTTCTCGCTGTGGCAGGCCAGCCTGAGCTTCCTCGTCATCGCGCTGGGCGGCCTGGCCGTGGGCGGTGCCCTGGCGTGGCTGCTGAGCCTGGGGCGCCGGATGGTGGCGCGCTGGACCGACGACGAACCGGCCATCCAGGTCGTGCTGTTGATGCTGACGCCGTTCGCGGCCTATCTGGTGGCCGAGCATTTCGGCGTGTCGGGCATCCTGTCGGCCGTGGCGGCGGGCATCGCCATGACCTATACCGAATCCGGGCAGGGGTCGTCGGCCATGCGGCTGCAAAGCAACAGCGTCTGGTCCATGCTGGAATTCGTGTTCAACGGCATGACCTTCATCCTGCTGGGATTGCAACTGCCCAGCGTGATCGGGCTCGCGCACGCCGACGCGAGGGAGGCGGGCAACGTGCCGGTCTGGCACCTGTTCGCCTATGTGGTGGCGATCACGGTGGCGTTGATCGCGCTGCGCTTCATGTGGGTCTGGATCACCTATCACCTCAAGAGCTTCCGCATGCTGTTGCAGGGCTCGCCGGTGCGCCGGGTCAATACCTGGGTGATCCTGACCACCTCGCTGTCCGGGGTGCGCGGCTCCATCACGATGGCGGGCGTGCTGACGGTGCCGCTGGAAATCTCCACCGGTATCCCGTTCCCCGGGCGGGATCTGTTGATCTTCCTGGCGACCGGCGTGATCCTTTGCTCGCTGCTGCTGGGCAGTTCATTGCTGCCGCTGGTGCTGCCCAGGGTTCCCACTCCGGCCGAGACCATGAAGGAAAAGGAAGAGCGCGAGGCGCGGCTCCGCCTGGCGCTGGCCGCGCAGGCCGGCCTGGAGCAGGCGCAGGTCCGTATGGACAAGGAACTGGCCGATGACGACGCGAAGGCCATGCTGGCCGACATCGCCGCCACGCTGGCCCAGATCTACCGCAACCGCATCGATGCCGAGAGCGACACGGCCGAGATCGCCCAGCGGGCCAACCAGCACCGCAATTTCGAACGCGACCTGCGCATGGCCGCGATCTACGCCCAGCGTACCGAACTGTACCGGCTGCGCGATGCGCGCCTGATCGACGACGACGTGTTCGCCGTCCTGCTGCGCGACGTGGACCTGGCGGAGAACTGGTTGTCGGGGCCGCTGGTCAGCAAGCACTGAGCGGCGGCGGGGCCTACAGCATGGGCGAGAACAGCCGCGCCGAGGCGTCGAACAGGCGGCGGACGAAGGTCGAGTGCCTGTCCTTGGGGACGCGGGCCGCATGGCGCAGGTCGAGTTCGAACTGCCGGCCCAGCTGGCGGGCCATGTCCTCGCCGTAGACCAGGGCGGTGACCTCGAAATTCAGCTCGAAGCTGCGGTTGTCGAAGTTGGCGGTGCCGATGAATGAATAGGTGTCGTCCACCAGCAGGGTCTTGGAGTGCAGCATCCGGTCCCGGTACTCCCAGACCTTGACGCCCGCGTCCAGCAGCTCGTCGAAATACGAACGCGAGGCCGCGGTCACCACCAGCGAGTCGCTGCGCCGCGGGACCAGCAGGCGCACGTCCACGCCCTTGCGCGCGGCGTTGGTCAGGCTCATCAGCGCCGCCTCGCTGGGAACGAAATAGGCCGTCGTCAGCCACACGCGCTCGGTCGCCGCGTTGATGGCCGCCACCAGGGCGCGATGGATGGACTGGCGGGGGTCGTCGGGGCCGGAGGTCAGGATCTGCAATTGATGCCGGCCACCCGGCATGTCGGGCAGCAACGCGTCGAGCTCGCAGTCGTCCGTGCGTTGTCCGGTGGTATAGGCCCAGTCCTCCAGGAACACCATCTGCAACCAGCGCACGGCCCCGCCCTCCAGGCGCAGATGCACGTCATGGTAGGCGTCGGGACGCACGCGTTCGTCCTCGTCGTCCGTGACGTTGAGTCCGCCGGTGAAGCCTATCCTGCCATCGCAGATCAGGATCTTGCGGTGATTGCGGTAGTTCGTGACGGGCCGCCAGCGGCGGCCGATCCGGACATTGTGGAAGAAATCCACTTGTGCGCCGGCCTCGCGCAGCGGCGCCAGGAAGCGGCGCCCCAGGCGGTCGGAGCCCAGCGCGTCCACCAGCAGGCGCACCGTGATGCCCTGGCGCGCCTTCTCGGCCAGCAGGTCGCGCATCGCGGTGCCGATGCGGTCGGGCTTGAAGATGTAGAACTCGAGATGGACGTGGTGGCGCGCTTGGGCGATGGCCTCCATGAAGGCGCCGTAGGTCTGTTCGCCTCCCACCAGGAGGCGGACGTCGGTGGCCGAGGACAGCGGGATGTCGCTGGTGGCGCGGGCCAGCGCCGCCATGCGTGCCACCGGGGGCGGGGTCTGGTGTTCGTGTTCGCGCAGCAGCGCGCGTTCGGTCTGGCTGGAGATCAGCAGGCGGCTGCGCAGCCTTTTCAGGCGCCGCCGTTTCAGGCGCTGGGGACCGAAGAAGTAGTAGACGGCATAGCCGATGTAGGGCAGTTGCGCCAGCACCAGTATCCACAGCACGGTGGACAGCGGCGGGCGCTTCTGCAGCACGATCCACACCGTGACGCTGGCGAGATAGAGGGCCCAGCCCACGGACCATGCATTGATCAGGTGGTGCTGCAGGTCGGCTTGGGGCATGGCACCTGCCTACAGGGGAATGGTGTGTTGCTTGTGGCGGACCTTGGCTTCGAGGTAGCGGCGGTTGTTGGGGTTCAGGTAGACCCCGGTGGGAATGATGCTTTCGATGTCGATGTCGTGCTCTTCGAGCTGGCTGGCCTTGTCCGGGTTGTTGGTCAGCAGCCGGATGCGAGCCACGCCAAGGGCCTGGAGCATCTGTGCCGCGGGCTCGAAGCTGCGGGCATCTTCAGGCAGGTTCAGGTGCCGGTTGGCCTCGAACGTGTCCAGGCCTTTCTTTTGCAGGGCGTAGGCGGACAGTTTGGCATACAGCCCGATGCCGCGCCCTTCCTGCCGCAGGTACAGCAGGATCCCGCCCTCGCGCGAGAAGCACGACAGCGCCTCGTGCAACTGCGGACCGCAATCGCACAGCTGCGACCCGAACACGTCGCCCGTCAGGCACTCCGAATGCACGCGCACCAGCGGCGGCGTGCCGCCCGGCTTGAGCTGCGGGAACACGATGGCCACATGTTCTTCCGTGAACCCGTTGAAAGTAATGAATTCCGGCGGAATCCCCCCCTCTTCGAGGGGAACGACAACCCGGTTCTTGATGGTCACCATACCGTTACTGTATTCCATGACAAGCGCCTTGCCCCGAGACATCGTCCGAGGACCCTGGATGCGGTGGATCCGGCTTTGCCGGTCCACCCGCATCGCCCCCCGGGACCCGGCGCCGGGCCGCCCCAAGGCGGAGTCCCGGCCCCCTTGGGGGGCTGCCGCGTAGCGGCTGGGGGTCCACCATTCGGGGCGCGCGTCAGCGCGTAGGGGGGATCAGAGCATCATCCAGAGGACGATGACCGTTCCAAGGGCAATACGATACCAGCCGAACACCCGGTACGAGTGGTTGGCGACGAAGCGCATCAGCGCCCGCACCACGACCAGCGCGGCGGCGAAGGCCGCCAGGAAGCCGATGCCGATGGCGGTGACGTCGTTGTTGGTCAGCGATTCGTGGTTCTTCCAGGCGTCGTAGACCGAGGCGGCCAGCATCGTGGGCATGGCCAGGAAGAACGAGAATTCGGTGGCGGTGGTGCGTTTGAGCCCGGCGGCCATGCCGCCGATGATGGTGGCGCCCGAGCGCGACGTGCCCGGGATCATGGCCAGGCACTGCGCCAGGCCCACCATCAGCGCCTGGAAGCTGGTGATTTCGCTGATGTTCTGGGTCTTGACCTCGCCCTGGGGCTTGCGCTCGACGAACAGGATGATGAAGCCGCCGATGATCAGGGTCGTCGCGACCACCCCGGGGGTGAACAGCACCGTCTTGATTTCCTTGATGAAGGTCACGCCGACGATGGCGGCGGGCAGGAAGGCGATGATGATGTTGCGCGCGAACTTCAGCGAGAACTTGTCGCCGGTAAAAATGCCCGCCAGGATGTGCGCGACCTTTTCGCGGAAGATCCAGATGACCGCCAGGATGGCGCCGAACTGGATGACGACTTCGAATACCTTGGCGTCCCCGGAGAAGAAGTGGATCCAGTCGCCCACCAGGATCAGGTGGCCGGTGCTGGATACGGGCAAGAACTCGGTCAGGCCCTCGATGATGCCGAGGAAAAAGGCTTTGATCAGGTAAAGCGTGTTTTCGGTCATGAGTGTCGGCGTCCGCGGGCGGACGAGGTGGATGGGCGCGGGTGGCGGCAAGGGGGCCGGGCTGGCCGTGGGGCCGGCCCGGTGGGGCTGTTGTCAGCCCCTTGCTTCCTTGAGAGGTTCCAGGAGGGACAAAAGCTGAGGGAAGACCTTGGGCGTGGCCGCGACGACCTCGCCGTTCCGCATCCAGCCTTGTTCGCCGTCGAAATCGCCGATCAGGCCGCCGGCCTCGAGGATGAGCAGGCTGCCCGCGGCCAGGTCCCAGGGCTTCAGGCCGCAGCCATAGTAGCCGTCGAGCCGGCCGGCGGCGACATTGGCCAGGTCCAGGACGGATGACCCCTGGCGGCGCACCCCCGAGGTGGTGGCCGATATCTGGCCGAAGGTCTTGGTCCACAGGGCCAGCCGCTTGCCGCTGGGGTCCGGGGCGAAACTCGTGCCGATCAGGGTCTCGGGCATGCGGGTGCGGCGCGAGACGCGGATGCGCCGGTCGTTCAGGAAGGCCCCGGCGCCGCGTGAGGCGGTGAACAACTCGTTGCGGGACGGATCGAAGATGCAGGCCTGGGTGACCTGGCCGCGTTGCATCAGCGCGATCGAGACCGCGTAGACCGGCATGCCATGGATGAAGTTGGTCGTGCCATCCAGCGGATCGATGATCCAGAGGTTTTCCTGCTGTCCGCTGGCATCGGCGGCGCCCAGGGCTTCACCGGACTCTTCGGCTAGAATTCCGTGGTCGGGGTAGGCCGTCTTCAAAATCTCAACAATGGCCGCTTCCGCAGCTTTGTCGACTTCGGTGACGAAATCGCCCGGTCCCTTCTGAGACACCTTGACCAGATCCAGGTCCAGGCTAGCGCGATTGATGATGGCGCCGGCGCGCCTGGCCGCCTTGACGGCGGTGTTGAGCATGGGATGCATAAGAGAGCCGATAAGGGCTGGGAATTGGTGAAACCCCTCTAGTTTAAAGGACACATGCTTTCCCGAGTCAGTTTCGTCATGGTCGAGCCCAGCCACCCCGGAAATGTGGGGTCCGCGGCACGGGCGATCAAGACCATGGGGTTCTCCCGCCTGGTGCTGGTCAACCCGAAAATTCCCGATACGCCGGCGCATCCGGAGGCGGTCGCGCTGGCCAGCGGCGCCACCGACGTGCTGGCGGCCGCGCGCGTCTGCGACTCCCTGGAGGAGGCCCTGGCCCCCGTCACCATGGCGTTCGCGATGACCGCCCGCCACCGCGACCTCGGCCCGCCGGCCTGTGACATGCGGCAGGCCGCGGAATTGGTGCGGGAGCACCTGGCCGGCGGCCTGGACGGGCAGGGCGGGGTCCAGGCGGCCGTCGTGCTGGGTACCGAGCGGTCGGGCCTGACCAACGAGCAGGTGGGAATGTGCCACCGGATCTGCCATATCCCGGCCAATCCCGAGTATTCGTCGCTCAACGTGGCGCAGGCGCTGCAACTGGCCGCCTACGAGCTGCGCTACGCGCTGCTGGGCGCCGAGGCGCTGGCGGTGGCCGGCCCGCGGGCCGAGCCGGCCTCGGGCGAGGCGGTCGAGGCCCTGCTGGTCCACTGGGAGCAGGCCCTGACAGCGGTCGGCTATCTGGATCCCAGGCACCCCAAGAAGCTGATGCCGCGGATGCGGCATCTTTTCGCCCGTGCCGGCCTGAGCCGCGAGGAAACCGACCTGTTGCGGGGGGTATGTACCGCAATGATCGCGCAATCCCGAAAGATTTCCCATGGCAGTTCTTAAGATTCCCGCCGTCTACATGCGCGGGGGAACCAGCAAGGGCGTGTTTTTCAATGCCCGGGACCTGCCCCGCGACCCCGAGCGGCGCGACCGCGTGCTGTTGCGCGTGCTGGGCAGCCCCGATCCCTATTCCCGCCAGACCGACGGCATGGGCGGGGCCAGCCCGTCCACCAGCAGGGTCGTGGTCGTGGATGCGTCCAGCCGCGATGATTGCGATGTGGAATACCGCTGCGGACAGGTCGCCATCGACCGTCCGGTCATCGATTGGTCCACCCGTGGCGGCAGCCTGGCCGTGGCGGTGGGGCCGTATGCCGTGCAGCAGGGGCTGGTCGCGGCGCGCGAGGGCACGACGGTGGTACGTATCTGGCAGCCGCATCCCGGGCGATGGCTGGCGGCCCATGTCGAGGTCCGCGGCGGGGAGGTGCTCGAAGACGGTGTCTTCACCGAGGATGGCGTGCCGTTTCCGGCCGCCGAGGTACGGCTGGACTTCATCGACGATGGCGCGTCCAGCCTGCTTCCCACGGGGCGCGTGCAGGACGTGCTGGACGTCGAGGGCATGGCGCCGTTGCCGGTCAGCCTGGTCCGGACCGACGCCGATGAGGCGACCATCTTCGCGCGCGCCTCGGACCTGGGGCTCAATGGCCGCGAGAAGCCCGATACCTTCAACCGCGACGCCAGGACGCTGGCCCGCCTGGAGTCCGTGCGGATAGCCGGGGCCGTGGCCATGGGCCGGTTGTCCCGCGCACGCGCGGAGAAACCGGGCGTGGCGCTGCCCAGGCTGATCTGGGTGGCGCCACCCATGTCGTACAAGAGCGCGGGGGGTGGCGACATCCCTCGCGACAGCATCGACGTGCTGGCTCGGAGCATGGCGGACGGGCGCATGCAGCGCGGCTTCGGGACCCGCAGCGCGATTTCGCTGGCGGTGGCCGCCGCCGTGCCCGGGTCGGTGGTGTCGCAGGTGGCGCGCACGCTGCCCGGCGTGGCGACCCGGATCGGCCATGCCAGCGGCGTGCAGGCCGCCTGGGCGACGGTGGTCAGCAACGGCAGCGGCTGGGGGCTGGAGCGGGCCACGGTATCCCGCACGGCGCGCTGCCTGATGAGCGGCTGGGTGCACGTGCCCGCGGGTCCGGGCCACCTGTTCTGACTGGATGCCGAGCCCCCGGGGAGGGGGCCGGGGAGGCAGGGCGAGGCATGCGCCCCGGTCTCAGTCGTCCAGCGCGATGTCGTGGTAGACCGGGCCGTCCTGGTCGATCGCCAGCCAGCCGCCGCGCGGATCGGCGGTATCGTCCAGGTCCCAGTCCTGCAGCACCCAGCGTTCGCAGCGCCGGCCGTTCATGTCGAACACCCGCCGGCCGGGCCGGTGCGTGTGGCCATGGATCATGCGGGTGACGCCGTGGGCGCGCAGCGCGGTTTCCACCGCCTGGGGGTTCACGTCCATGATGTCGGCCGCCTTGCGGCTTTTCTCTGCCATGCTGCGTTCGCGCATCTGGCGCGCGATGGCCTGGCGGGCCGCCAGCGGCTGGGCCAGGAACTGCGCCTGCCATTGCGGGTTGCGCACCATGGCGCGGAATTGCTGGTATTCCACGTCGTCGGTGCAGAGCTCGTCGCCGTGCGACAGCAGGAATTCGCCGCCGTCGGTGCGCAGCACGACCGGTTCGGGCAGCAAGCGGGTGCCCGTGGCCTCGGCCAGGCGTTTGCCCATCAGGAAGTCGCGGTTGCCGGGGCCGAGGTGGACCGGGATCCGCCCGGACGCGGCCCGCAGTCCGTCCAGGACCGCTTGCAGCCATGGCGCGGGCGTGTCGATCTCGTCATCGCCCACCCAGGCGTCGAAGATGTCGCCGGGCAACAGCAGGGCGCAGGCGCTGCCGGCCGCGGCCTGCAGGAAGGCCAGGAAGGCTTCGTGCGTGGCGGGCCCGTCGGGGCCCAGGTGCATGTCGGACGCCAGCCAGACGGGGCCGGCGAAAGTCAGGACGGAATGGGAAGCGGATGTCCCGGGAAGAGGGGAGCCGGTCACGGAAACTCTCGATGGGGCGGGGCCGGCAGCCGGCCGGCGCGGGAAGCGGGCGCTTCGCCACCGGCTCCGGCCCGTGGCGTTATTGGACGACTTCAGCCTTGGTGACGATGACGTCCTCGACGGGCACGTCCTGGTGGCCGGCGCGGCTGCCGGTCTTCACGCCTTTGATCTTCTCGATCACATCGGCGCCTTCGACGACCTTGCCGAACACCGCATATCCCCAGCCTTGGGGCGTGGGCGAGCTGAAGTTCAGGAAGTCGTTGTTGGCGACGTTGATGAAGAACTGCGCCGAGGCCGAGTGCGGGGCGTTGGTGCGCGCCATCGCGACGGTGTAGCGGTCGTTCTTCAGGCCGTTGGCGGCCTCGTTCTCGATCGGGGCCTGGGTGGGTTTCTGCGACATGCCGGGCTCGAAGCCGCCGCCCTGGATCATGAAGCCATTGATCACGCGGTGGAAGATCGTGTTGTCGTAGTGGCCGCTGTTGACGTAGGCCACGAAGTTCTCGACGGTCTTGGGGGCCTTCTCGGCGTCCAGTTCCAGGCCGATCAGGCCGTGATTGGTATGCAGGTTGACGCGGGTAGTCATTTGTTCAGGACCTCAGCTTTTTGGATCACGATGGGTTGGAGCGGGACGCCTTCGTTCTGGCCCCGCGTGGCGGTGGGTACGGCCTTGATCTTGTCGACCACTTCCTTGCCCTGTACCACCTTGCCGAACACCGCGTAGCCCCAGCCTCGGGTGGTGGGCTCGCGGTAGTTCAGGAAGTCGTTGTCGGCGACGTTGATGAAGAATTGCGCCGAGGCCGAATGCGGGTCGGGCGTACGGGCCATGCTCACGGTGTAGGCGGTATTTTTCAAGCCATTTGAGGCTTCGTTACGTATGCCGGGGCGCGTGGGTTTTTCCTTCATGTCGGCGGTCATGCCGCCGCCCTGGATCATGAAGCCGTTGATCACGCGATGGAAGACCGTGCCGTCGTAGTGGCCCTCGCGCACGTACTGCAGGAAGTTGGCGACGGTGCCGGGGGCGCGCGCGTCGTCCAGTTCGAGGACGATGCGGCCCATGGAGGTCTGCAGCGCGACCTGCGGCGCGGCCAGGGCGGCCGGGGAGGCCAGCGCGGCAGCCAGCGCCAGGCTGGAGAAAAGCAGTTTCATCGGGGTGTCCGGGGTAGGTGATCGGAAGACGCCGGTGCGCCCAGCAGTTTCCGGGTTTCGGTTTCCTTCTGGCTCGCGCTGGCGTCGCGCGGATTCAACTTGGTGGCCGTGCCATACGAGCGCGCCGCCAGCATGATATACAAATCGCCCAGGTTCTCGCGCGCGACGGCGTAGTCCGGAGCGGTCCGGATGGCCATGTCCAGGGCCACCTTGGCCTGGTCCAGCTGGCCGTCGGCCGCTTCCAGCGCGGCCAGGTTGTTCCATGGCTCGGGCAGTTCGGGGAAGCGCTCGGTCATGTCGCGGTAGACCGCCTTGGCCTCGTCGCGGCGGCCCAGCTGGCTGAGCGCGCGGCCTTTCAGGAAGAGCAACTGGGCGTTGGTGGCGTCGGGCGATTTCTGCTTGTCGGCGGCCAGGCGCTCGTCGATCTCGGCCAGGGTCTGGCCGGCCTTGCCCGCGTCCAATTGGTGTTCCAGCCGCTGCGCCAGGGCGCGTGTCGATTCGGGCAGGCTGGTGTCGACGCCGGGCTTGAGGGCTTCGAGCAGATTGCTGAGCCAGGGGATGGCCTTGTCGCCATCGGCGGAGGGCGCCAGCACCGGCGGCGTGGCCGTGGTGGTCTGGGCGGGAAGCGGGGCCGGCGCCAGCGCGGCGCCCAGCGCCAGCACGCCCGCCAGGACCGCCGCGCGGCCCGCGCCTGCGCGTGGGCGGAGGAAAGGTACGTGATTCGTGGTCAAACGATTCTGCCCGCAGATGGGGAGCGGCCAGGGCCGCTCCGTCCAGTTGATATAATCGTCATTCTAATAGCCCACAGCGCAACGCGCCCCTGTACCCCCACGCACCAGCCAGGGCACAGTGGATCCGGCTCCGCCGGCCCACCAGTGCCGCCCCCTCGAGGGGGCGCGCGAAGCGCGTAGGGGGTGGTCTCCCCCCCATGCTCCATATCTACAATACGCTCGCTCGTGCCAAGCAACCTTTCCAGCCGGTGGAACCGGGGTGCGTGCGCATGTATGTCTGCGGCATGACGGTGTATGACTATTGCCATCTCGGGCACGCCCGGATGCTGGTCAGCTTCGACGTCGTGCAGCGCTGGCTGCGGGCCAGCGGCTACCGGGTCACCTACGTCCGCAATATTACCGACATCGACGACAAGATCATCCGCAAGGCGGTCGAGACCGGCAAGCGGATTTCCGAAGTCACCGGCTTCTTCATCGATGCCATGCACGAGGACGAGAAGGCGCTGGGCGTGCAGCCGCCGGACTTCGAGCCGCGCGCCACCGAACACGTGGGCAAGATGCTGGAGATCGTGCGCCTGCTCGAGGACAAGGGCCTGGCCTACCGGGCCGGCGACGGCGATGTCAACTACGCGGTGCGCCAGTTCCCCGGCTACGGCAAGCTTTCCGGCAAGTCGCTGGACGACCTGCGCGCCGGCGAGCGAGTGCAGGTCGACACTTCCAAGCGCGATCCGCTGGACTTCGTGCTCTGGAAAGCCGCCAAGCCCACCGAGCCGCCGGAGTCCCGCTGGGAGTCCGAGTACGGGCCGGGGCGTCCGGGCTGGCACATCGAATGCTCGGCCATGAGCCGCGAATTGCTGGGCATGCCGCTCGACATCCATGGCGGCGGGCCCGACCTGAAGTTTCCCCACCACGAGAACGAGATCGCGCAGAGCGAGGGCGCCTACGGCGGCACGCTGGCCAATGCCTGGATGCACTGTGGCCCGCTCATGGTGGATGCCGAGAAGATGTCCAAGTCGCTGGGCAATTTCTTCACCGTGCGCGATACGCTCAAGCACTACGATGCCGAGGTGGTCCGCTACTTCGTCGTCCGCAGCCACTATCGCAGCCCGCAGAACTATGCGGCGGACAACCTGGCCGATGCCCGGGCCGCGTTGACCCGGCTCTACACCGCGCTGGGCAATGCCGAGCCCGACGCGTCGGGCGCCGATTGGGACGATCCGTCCGGGCAGGCCTTCCGGGCCGCCATGGACGACGATTTCAACACTCCTGAAGCCATCGCCGTGCTGTTCGACCTGGCCGCCGAGGTCAACAAGACCGCCTCGCCCCGCGCCGCCGGCCAGCTCAAGGCCCTGGGCGGCCTGCTGGGCCTGCTGCAACAGGAGCCGCGCGCCTTCCTGCAGGGCACGACGGCCGACCAGGATGGCGGCGCCGCGGATATCGAGGCGCGCATCGCCCAACGGGCGCAGGCCAAGAAGGACAAGGATTTCGCGGCCGCCGACCGCATCCGCGCCGAATTGCTCGCCGATGGCATCGTCCTCGAGGACAAGCCGGGCGGCGTGACCGTATGGCGTCGAGCCTGAGTGCCGCGAACCGCTGAACACCAGATGTTGAACATGAAGCTCCATGCCACGGCCGAGCCGGGCGGGTCCGAGCCCGCCGCTTCGTTTGCCGGCACCGACAAGCCCCCGTACTGGGACGCCGCGGTCGCGCACCTGCTCAAGCGCGACCGCATCCTGAAAAAACTGATCCCCCAGCATCCCGAGGTCCACCTGGCGGCCCAGGGCGAGCCCTTCCTGACGCTGGCCCGCGCCATCATCGGCCAGCAGATCTCGACCAAGGCCGCCGATGCCGCGTGGGAGCGCTGCCTGGCCGCCTGCGGCCGCCGCGTCACCCCCGGGGTGGTCGGCAAGCTGGGCCTGGCCGGCCTGCGTGAGGCCGGCCTGTCGCAGCGCAAGGCCGAATACCTGCTGGATCTGGCCGCGCATTTCCAGCAGCGCCTGGTGCATCCCGACCTGTGGACGGAGATGGACGACGAGGCGGTCATCGCCGAACTGACCGCGATTCGGGGCATTGGCCGCTGGACAGCGGATATGTTCCTGATTTTTAATCTGCGGCGGCCGGATATTCTGCCGCTGGATGATCCGGGGTTGCTGCGCGCCATTTCGCTGCACTATTTCAGCGGCGAACCGGTCTCGCGTTTCGAGGCGCGGGAAGTCGCCCAGGCCTGGAAGCCGTGGTGTACCGTGGCGACGTGGTATCTCTGGAAGAGCTTGCCCCCCCCTACGCGCTGACGCGCGCCCCCCAGGGGGCGATGCGGGTGGACCGGCGGAGCCGGATCCACCGCATCCTGGATCTGGGGCGGGGTGTGATGAGGGTTTGGAGTGATTGAGTTGTTGATGAACGAAGTTGGACGCCTGGGCGTCCGCTGCCCCTTGGGAGGGCCTGATGCGCAACGCATTTCTTGAATTCGAACAACCGCTGGCCGAGCTGGAGGGCAAGATCGAGGAACTGCGCTTCGTGCAGGCCGATTCCGCCGTCGATATCTCCGAGGAGATCAGCCGGCTGCAGCAGAAAAGCCAGGCGCTGGCCAAGGATATCTATTCCAAGCTGACGCCGTGGCAGACCGCCCTGGTGGCGCGTCATCCGCAGCGTCCGTATACGCTGGACTACGTGCGGGACATCTTCACCGATTTCCACGAGTTGCACGGCGACCGCATGTTCGCCGACGACCGTTCCATCGTGGGCGGCATGGCGCGGTTCAATGGCATGCCCTGCATGGTCATCGGCCACCAGAAGGGCCGGGACACGAAGGAACGCGCGGCGCGCAACTTCGGCATGCCGCGGCCCGAGGGCTATCGCAAGGCCCTGCGCCTGATGCGCCTGGCCGAGAAGTTCAGCCTGCCGGTCTTCACCTTCGTCGACACCCCGGGCGCCTATCCCGGCATCGACGCCGAGGCCCGCGGACAGTCCGAGGCCATTGGCCACAACCTGTATGCGATGGCCGAACTGCAGGTTCCCATCATCACCACCATCATCGGCGAAGGCGGCTCGGGCGGGGCGCTGGCCATCGCCGTGGCGGACTGCGTACTGATGCTGCAATACGCCACCTACTCGGTCATCTCGCCCGAAGGCTGCGCGTCCATCCTGTGGCGCAGCCAGGAGAAAGCCTCCGAGGCCGCCGAGGTGCTGGGCATCACGGCGCATCGCCTGAAGGCCCTGGGCCTGATCGACAAGATCATCAGCGAACCCGTCGGCGGCGCTCATCGCGATCCCAAGCACATGGCCCAGTTGCTGCGGCGTGGCCTGTCCGACGCGCTGCGCCAATTCCAGGGCGTCAAGGCAGGCGACCTGGTCACCACGCGCCTCGAACGGATCATGGCCTATGGCCGCTTCAAGGAAACCGTCCAGTCTTGACGCCGGCACGGACGTAGCGGCCCTGCACGCGTCCGTGCTGCTGGATCGGGCGCTGGAGGGCATGCCCCCGGTTGCCGGGCGATTCGCCGTCGCCCTGAGCGCCGGCCCCGATTCGGCCGCGCTGGCCGTGGCGGCCGCCGCATGGGCCGCGCGGCGGGGCCTGGAAATGAGGTTGTTCCACGTCCATCACGGCCTGCATCCCGACGCGGATGCCTGGGCCGGGCGGGCGGCCGACCTGGCCGGGCGCCTGGGGCTGCCGCTGGACGTGCGCCGGGTGCGGGTGGACCCCGCCGATTCCGCCGGCACCGAGGCCGCGGCGCGCGAAGCCCGCTACCGGGCCCTGGCGGGGATGGCGGCCGAGGCCGGCATCGATACCATTCTTCTTGCCCATCACCTGGACGACCAGGCCGAGACCGTGCTGCTGCGGCTGCTGCGGGGAGCGGGCACCGATGGCATGGGCGCGATGGCGGCGGAGACGCTCAAGGAGGGGATTCGTTACCTTCGGCCCTGGCTCGCCGTGCCCAGAAGTCGGATACTGGCGTACATGCACGCCTACTCGGCGCGCACCGGTTATGAGGCGGTCCAGGATCCGAGCAACCTCGATGCCCGCTATGCCCGGGGCATCCTGCGCACGGAGGTGCTGCCCGCCATCGAGCGCCACTGGCCGGGGTACCGCGCGACCCTGGACCGCTATGCGCGCCGGTCCGCCGAGGCAGCGGCTTTGCTGCGGGAAGTGGCGCAATCCGACCTGGACGGGGTCCAGGAGTTGCGTCCTCCCTACGGCAGCGCGCTGCGCCTGTCGGGGCTGAACCGGCTGGCGCCCGCGCGCAGGGCAATGGTGCTGCGGCTCTGGCTGGCCGGCCACGACATGGCCGCTCCGCCGGAAGCCCGCTTGCGGGAAATGGCCAGGCAATTGCAGGACGCGGCGCACGACAGGCAACTGTTGCTGCGCCATGGCGACAGGCAGGTGCGCCGTTATCGGGATCATGTCATCGTGGACAGCAGGGAGAAAGCGTCGTCGGGGGGGCTGGCGGCCGGAGTCGAGTTCAGGTGGGCCGGTGAACCCTCGATCCGGCTCGAGGCCATGGGCGGCACGCTGGTGTTCGCCGCGGAGGAGTCGGGCATCGACCCGGACTGGTTGCGCAACACGGCCTTGACCATGCGTTGGCGCCGAGGCCGGGAACGGCTCAGGGTCACCCCCCAGAGTCCGAGCCGCAGCCTGAAGAACCTCTACCAGGAGCGGGGCATTCCCACCTGGGAACGCGAGCGGCTGCCGCTCCTGTACCGTGGCGAAATGATGATTTTCGCCGCTGGACTGGGCGCCGACGCGCGGCTGCCGCAGGCCGCGCCGGGCATGCGCCTGGAGTGGGTGCCCGATCATCCCGGCGCCACCGTGACCTCCTGACGGCCGGAACCCGGCCCCCGGGCGCATGGCCCTATCCCGCTGTTTTGCGGAATTATCGTAGCTGGGCTACCATTTATGGTTAGCTTTTTCCCGGCCAACCGGCTTGGCAGGCCATGCCGCACGGCATCCAGGCTCAAGCATGCGTTAAGCGATACAAGACAATGGCACTAATCGTTCACAAGTATGGCGGTACGTCGATGGGCTCGGTCGAGCGCATCAAGAACGTGGCTCGGCGCGTGGCCAAATGGCACGCGGCCGGGCACCAGGTCGTGGTGGTCCCCTCGGCCATGTCGGGCGAGACCAACCGGCTCATCGGCCTGGCCAAGGAAATCCAGGAACAACCCGATCCGCGCGAACTCGACATGATCGCCGCCACCGGCGAGCAGGTCAGCGTGGGGCTCCTGGCCATGGCGTTGAAGGCGCAGGGCGTGGACGCCCGCAGCTACGCCGGCTGGCAGGTCCCCGTGCGCACCGATTCTTCCTACACCAAGGCCCGCATTTCCTCCATCGACGATACCCGCGTCCGTGCCGACCTCGATGCCGGCCGCGTGGTCATCGTCACCGGGTTCCAGGGCGTGGACGACGCCGGCAACATCACCACCCTGGGCCGGGGCGGCTCGGATACGTCGGCCGTGGCCGTCGCTGCCGCGCTCAAGGCCGCGGAGTGCCTGATCTACACCGATGTCGACGGCGTCTACACCACCGATCCGCGCGTCGTGCCCGAGGCCCGGCGCCTGAACGTCGTGTCCTTCGAGGAAATGCTGGAGATGGCCTCGCTGGGCTCCAAGGTCCTGCAGATCCGCTCGGTCGAGTTCGCCGGCAAGTACCGCGTGCCCACCCGCGTGCTGTCGTCGCTGACCGATCCGATGATTTCGCTCGACGAAGAAATGAAGTCGGGCACCCTGATTACTTTTGAGGAAGACGAGAAAATGGAAGCCGCCGTTGTATCCGGCATCGCATTCAGCCGGGACGAAGCCAAGATCACGGTCGTGGCCGTGCCGGACAAGCCCGGCATCGCCTTCTCCATCCTGGGCCCCATCGCCGACGCCAACATCGACGTCGACATGATCGTCCAGAACCAGTCCGTCGCCGGCACCACCGACTTTTCCTTCACCGTCAATCGCGGCGAGTTCAAGAAGGCGCTGGACGTCCTGAACGGCAAGGTGGTCCAGGCCATCGGCGCGCGCGAAGTCGTGTCCGACGACAAGGTCTGCAAGGTCTCCATCGTCGGCATCGGCATGCGTTCGCATGCCGGCATCGCCAGCCTGATGTTCCGGACCTTGTCGGAAGAGGGCATCAACATCCAGATGATCAGCACCAGCGAGATCAAGACCTCGGTGGTCATCGAAGACAAGTACATGGAACTGGCCGTGCGTGCGCTGCACAAGGCGTTCGGCCTGGACCAGGTCGCCGCGCAATAATCGCGGCGCCGCGGCGCGCCCGGCACCGAGGGAAAACTGCAAATTTTTCAGCCGTCCGCGGCTGGATCCCTCCTCGGGCCGTGGTACACTGCCGGCTCTTTCGGAAGCGTGCCCGAGTGGCCGAAGGGGCTCCCCTGCTAAGGGAGTATGCGGCTAAAACTGCATCGTGGGTTCGAATCCCACCGCTTCCGCCAGCTTCATCGAAAAACCCCTTGAGAAATCAAGGGGTTTTTTGTTTGTGCTGTCTCCTTCATCTCAGGGATGGACGGTTGCCGCGAGTCGCTACCGGTGGCGCCGGCTGGTCGTTCAGCGAGGTCCCGCCGTCCTTTCTCAAGGCGAAGCAGCCCCCCGACCGCACGAGACCGTTTGATGGCAATGCCGGGCCGCATCACCGGCGCCGCGCTACGGGCGAATCGACGGCAAGTGTCGGTTGGCGCTCGATATCGTTGCCGTCAGGACTAACCCTATTCGCGTAATTCTCAGTTATATGTAAGGTATTTTTATATCAATATTCTTTACAAAGGTCGCTGGCTGGATGCAGTGGGGCCGCATCCGTGGCGCTGGCCCATGCCAGGCGCGCCTTCACATAACAACGGCCAATGCCGTAGACACCAATGAAGGGGACAGCACTGTGCATGCATCAGGTAAATGTCTGGCGGTGGGGTGGGGCGCCGGAGGGTTGGCGGCGATTCTGGCGGTTGCCGGTTGCGGAGGGTCGGGCGCGGTGCCTGAACCCCAGGCGCTGACCGGGGAGGCGGCCTGTGCGGCCGTCAAGGGTTTCAGCGGCACGGAGCACAAGGGTGCCATCACCGGCGCTACGTGGGTGCCGGCTGGCACGGAGAAATCCGCACCGACCGCGACCGCGTTTCTACCCGCTCACTGTGTGGTCAAAGGTTCCCTTGAACCCCGGACAGGTGTCGACGGCAAGAGCTACGCGACAAAGTTCGAACTTCGTCTGCCTCTCGATTGGAACCAGCGCTTCTTCTTTCAGGGTGGCAGCGGACTGGAGGGCACCCTGGCTCCCGCGTATGGCCCGACAGGTGGATCGAAGACGGCTCTGGAGCAAGGCTTCGCGGTGGTTTCCCAGAACGGCGGCCACGACAATGCCGATCTGCCGGCGCCCGAGGCCTTCGGCTTGGATCCCCAGGCGAGGGTGGACTTCGGCTACGGATCCATCATCAAGACCTCGAAGGCCGCCAAGAGCCTGATCGCCAACTACTATGGCGACGCGGCCGAGCGATCCTATTTCGACGGATGCTCCACCGGGGGGCGGCAGGGCATGACTTTTGCACAGCGTTTCCCGGACGAATTCGACGGCATCGTCGCGGGCGCTCCGGTATTCGACTTCGGCCGGGTCGTGGCAGCCCGGATCTGGGGCTGGCAGCAGGCCGCAGCGGTGGTGTCTCGAGAGCCGACCGGCATGCCCCGTTTTCACGAGGCGATGCCCCAGGCGGATCGCCAGTTGTTCCAGCGCGCGCTTCTGGCTGCCTGCGATGCGCAGGACGGAGTGGTCGATGGCATGATGAGCAACGTGGCCGCATGTACTTTCCGTCCCAAGGAGCTGCTTTGCGCCGGAGAAAAGACCTCGGAATGCCTGTCGGCCGATCAGGTGCGCATCTGGGAAGCCGTGCTGGATGGGCCGGTCGATTCCGCCGGCGCGGTATTCAAGGTGCCGGGCTATCGATCGCCCGGAGAGGTGCCGGTCCGCGGATACCGCATCGACGCCGCGTGGATGACGTCCGCCGGTCAGGCGGCCCGCATCACGGGGCAGGGACCGATTCTGGATATTCAATGGAAGCTGAATATCGACCCGACACCCATCCTGTTCATGACCCCGCCCCAGCCAGGATTCCAGCCTCTCGATGATATCAATTGGGATACCTGGGGCAACTCGATGACCGTCAATGCGCCGTGGCTGGCGTCGGACCCGGATCTGGGGCGCTACCGTGACGGAGGGGGCAAGATGATCTTCTATCACGGCACGGGAGACAGCGGACCGAACGCCGTCGACACGATCGACTATTACGAATCCGTCGTGGCACGCAATGCGAGTCGCGAGCAGACGGGCAAGTTCGCCAGGCTTTTCCTGGTGCCGGGCATGGGCCATTGCCGAGGGGGGCCCAGCACCGACACCTTCGATCGCCTGGCACCGATCATGGATTGGGTTGAGCGCGGCAAGGCGCCCGATTTCATCGTTGCGCAGGCAACGCCGGGGAACGCCGACCTCGCCGCGGTGACACCTGCGATTCCGGCCAACCGGACACGTCCGCTTTGCCCGTATCCCTCGTACGCACGTTACAACGGAACCGGGTCGATAGATGACGCCGCCAACTTCAAGTGCGCGCCACCTGCCGCCGACCCGGCCTGAACCATGCACGAGCCGGCGGGGACGCCTTCGCGCTTGCCCCGCCGCGCCGGTCGTGGTTTTTCCTCAGATCCCCATCTCCGCGAACACTTCCAGCATCACCCGCTGGCTGTCCAGCGCCGCGGGCACGCCGCAGTAGATGGCGGCCTGCAGGAAAACTTCGTTGATCTCTTCCTTGGTCAGGCCGTTGTTGATCGCGCCGCGCACGTGCAGCCGTAGCTCGTGCGGGCGGTTCAGCGCCGTGATCATGGCCAGGTTCAGGAAGCTGCGGGTGCGGCGGTCCAGTCCCGGACGGTTCCAGACATCGCCCCAGCAGTGTTGCGTGACCAGTTGCTGGAGCTCCATGCGCAACGGATCTTCGGCGGCCTTGGCCAACGAGGCGTCGACGTACTCGCGGCCGAGCACCTCGCGGCGGGTGGCCAGTCCTTGTTCGAACAGGGCTTCGTTGTAGCTGCCGCCGAGCGCGGTGCGGTTCGATTGGGTCATGCTCGTCTCCTGGATCGGTACTGCGCGAGCATAACCCTTCCTTTTGCCGCGGACCGTTGGTCAGTTCACCTGGGCGCCGGTTTCCTTCACGACCTTGGCCCACTTGGCCAATTCGTCGTGCAGGTACTTCCTGGCTTCGGGCAGCGTGCCGCCCAACGGCTCGAATCCGGTGGCGGCCAGTTTCGCCTGGAAGTCGGGGTCGCGCTGGATGCGCGCGACTTCCTCATTCAGCCGCAGGAGCACCGCGTCGGGCGTCTTGGCAGGCGCGAACACGCCTACCCAGGTGACGTCCGCGAAGCCGGGGAAGCCGGACTCGGCCACGGTGGGCACGTCGGGCAGCGCCGCCGAGCGCTTGCTGCCGGTCACGACCAGGCCGCGCACCTTGCCGGCCTTGACCAGCTCCACCGCCGCCGGCAGGGCCACGCTGGCGAGCTGGGTCTGCCCGGCCGCGGCCGCGGTCAGGGCGGGACCCGCGCCCTGGTAGGGGATGTGGGTGACGGGCGTGCGGGCCAGCACCTTGAACAGGTACTCGGCGGTCAGGTGCGGCGTGGTGCCGGCTCCGGCCGTGCCGTAGTTGTAGTCGCCGGACTTCGCCGCGGCGATGACGTCCTGCAGCGTCTTGGCCTTCAGGTTCGGCGCGGTCACGATCAGGTTGGGGCTCGAGGCCACCAGCGCCGCCAGCGTCAGGTCCTTCTCGGCGTCGAAGCCGAGATTGCGCTGCATGGCCGGATTGACGGCATAGGAGCTGGTGTTGATCAGCAGGGTATAGCCGTCGGGATCGGCGCGCGCCACGGCCGCCGAGGCCACTGAGCCGCCGGCGCCCGGGCGGTTTTCCACCACGATGCTCTGCCCCAGGACTTCACCCAGTCGATGTCCCAGCAGGCGGGCGATGATGTCGGCCGGGCCGGCGGGCGCGAACGCGACGACGAAGCGGATGGGCTTGGCCGGCCAGGCGGCTTCGGCCAGCGCCAGGGTGGGGGATGCCAGGCCGCAGGCGGCCAGCGCGGCCGCGGCCATGCGTAGGGATGTCATGTTGTCTCCTCCTTGCGCGATGCGCTGTTCAGATCGTGTCGAGGACGTGGCGGGCCATCTCCTGCCGCGTGCAGATCCAGACGTCGCCGGCCTTGGCCACGCGGCCCATGATTTCGTCGTAGACCCAGGCACCCGAGGGGCGGCCCATGACGTGCGTGTGGGCGGTGACGTCCAGCATCAAGGGGGCGGTTTCGCGTTCCCTGAAGGCCGCGAAGCAGTCCTCGAAAGTCTCCAGCATGTGCCGCGGCCCCTGGCCGTAGCGGATGCAGGTGGGCAGGTCGTTGACGTCCATGGTGAGCGGAATGGCGACGATGCGGTGCTGGCCGAAGCCCATGACATAGGGCCGGTCGTCGTCGTTCATGTCGCCGTGGTGCAGATAGCCGGCCTCGGCCAGCAGCCGCGAACTGATGAGGCTGCCGGTGCCGCGCGGACTGATCCAGCCGGTGGGGGCGGTGCCGGCCGTGCTGGCCAGCAGCTCGTGGTTGCGGTGCAGGTTCGCGCGTTCGGCTGCCTCGTCCAGGTAGACCGGGATGACGTCCATGCCCCAGGAGTGGTTGACGATCTCGTGGCCCGATTCAGCGATGCGGCGCACGGTGGCGGGATCGCGTTCGCAGATGACGCCGTTGACCATGACGCTGGTCTTCACGCCGTGCTTCTCGGCGATGCCGATCAGGCGGTGGATGCCGCGGTTGACGCCGAACGAGGCCCATGAGTGCGCGTTGGTGTCGAAGTAGCCTGGTTTGAGCACGTTGCCCATGGGGCCGATGCCCGGCGCCTGGCCGTCCGACCAGGCCTCGAACGCGATGTTGAAGACCACGGCGATGCGTTTGCCGCCCGGCCAGCGGAAATCGTCGGGCAGGCGGGTGATGCGCGGGCTGTCCGCCTTGGCTGCGGTGTCGGTCATGCGTCGTCCTTGATGGTGTTGGCGAGGATGCCCAGGCCTTCGATCTCGATCTCGATGCGGTCGCCGGGTTGCATCCAGACCGGCGGCTTGCGCGCGTAGCCGACGCCGGCGGGGGTGCCCATCGCGATGACGTCGCCGGGCTCCAGCGTCAGCGCCTCGGTCAAGAGGCACAGGGTCTCGGCCACCGGGAACAGCATGTTGGAGGTGTTGTCGCTCTGCATGACGCGGCCGTTCAGGCGCGATTCGATCTTCAGGCCCGCGGCGCCGGGGGGCACGGCGTCGGCCGGGACCAGCCAGGGTCCGAAGGCGCCGGTGCCGTCGAAGTTCTTGCCTATGGTCCATTGCGCGGTGCGGCGCTGATAGTCGCGCAGGGTCGCGTCGTTGAAGCATGCGTAGCCCGCCACCGCCGACAGGGCGTCGTCCGGGGTGAGGTGCCGCGCGCGCCTGCCGATGACCACCGCCAGTTCGGCTTCGAAGTCCAGCTTGTCCGATGCCCGCGGACGCAGCAGCGGCGCGCCATGGGCGATGAGCGAGGTGGCGCCGCGCATGAAGAAGCTCGGGTACGAAGGCTTGGCGTTGCCGCCTTCGGCGGCA
Organism: Pigmentiphaga sp. MLSB6-MA01; assembly: GCF_058793475.1. Taxonomy (NCBI): domain Bacteria; kingdom Pseudomonadati; phylum Pseudomonadota; class Betaproteobacteria; order Burkholderiales; family Alcaligenaceae; genus Pigmentiphaga; species Pigmentiphaga sp. MLSB6-MA01. Next base: position 163,627 of record NZ_JBXAFV010000009.1, read on the forward strand.
TGGTCCGCATAGTTCAGGCCCAGGCAGATGATCTTGCCGGGTTGCGGTATGGGCGGCAGCAGACGGACTTCGGCCAACGGGACGCGTTTGGCGCCCGCCAGGGCGCGGTCGGCCGCTTCCCGCATGGCTTGCGGGCCTTGCGCGGCCAGCGCCGCCAGGGCTCCGGGCATGAACGGATGGCCGGGATCCGCGATTTCGGCGACGCTGTTGTCCGCGACCACGCCGATGCGGACCGTGTCTTGGCCTGGGAGTATGAAAGAAACGAAAGGATGAGCCATTGTCGATAAAACTCCATATGGAGAAAAATATCGACAAAATTCTATCGAGCTAAAATAATGTCGGTAACCTGAGGAAAACCCCTGCATGCTAGATGCCGATATCGCTCCCAGCATGACCGTTCAGATCTACGAACGCCTGCGCGCCGATCTGCTCGACGGTCTGTGGCCCCCTGGGCAGAAGCTGCTGATGCATCGCCTGAGGCAGCACTACGCCATAGGCGCGAGTCCCTTGCGGGAGGCGCTCAGCCGCCTCGTGGCCGAGGGCCTGGCCGTCCACAACGACCAGCGGGGATTCGCGGCCGCGGCGGTGTCGGCGGACGAACTGGAGGACATCCTGCGCAACCGCGTGGCGCTGGAATCGCTGGCGCTGGAGCAGGGGCTGGCCAGGCGCGGCCCGCAATGGGAGGAAGCGCTGCTGATCGCCTTCCACCGTCTGTCGCGCACGCCGCGCTCGGTGGACGAGGACAGCTATGAAGAAAATCCGGTCTGGGAACGGCAGCATCGCGCGTTTCACCTCGCGCTGTTGTCCGCCTGCGAATCGCCGACCCTGATGGGGTTCTGCGAGCAGCTCTATGACCGCGCCTACCGGTATCGGCAACTGGCGGCGCGCAAGGCCTACAAGCGGCGCAACGAACTGGATGAGCACCGGGCCATTTTCGAGGCCGTGATGGCGGGAGACCTGGAGTCGGCCAAGGGGCTGCTGGCCCGGCACTACGAGCGGACCGCCACGTTGTCGGGCCAGCAGGGGTAGGGGACTGGCGGCGGGTCCGGCCTGCCAGATGCCCTCGCACCAGGGGGCGGGGGCATGGCCTCAGGCCGCGATGGCTTCCTCGGCCGGCAGGTCGGCGCGCGAGCGCCAGGCGACGATGTCCTCGATCGTCAACAGCGGCCAGCCGTGCTCGCGGGCATAGGCCAGCGCCGCGTCGCCGCGCATCATGCTGCCGTCTTCGTGCATCAGCTCGCACAGCAGCGCGGCGGGCGCGAGGCCGGCCAGCGCCGCCAGGTCCACCGATCCCTCGGTATGGCCGCGGCGGCCCAGCACGCCGCGCGGGTCGGCGCGCAGCGGGAACATGTGGCCGGGGCTGACCAGGGCCGCGGGGTCGCCCGTCAGCGCGGCGCGCACCGTGGTGATCCGGTCCGCCGCCGATACGCCCGTACTGACGCCGTCGCGGGCTTCGATGCTGACCGTGAAGGCGGTGCCGTTGCGGCTGTGGTTGCGCGAAGTCATCTGCGGCAATCCGAGCGCTTCCACGCTGTCAGGCGTCAGGCACAGGCAGACGATGCCGCTGCAATCGCGGATCATGCGCGCCATGATGGGTTCGGTGATGGATTCGGCGGCGATGATGAGGTCCGCTTCGTTCTCGCGATCCTCGTCGTCCAGCAGCACGACAGGCTGGCCGAGCTTTAGCGCGGCCAGGGCCGCGAGCAGCCGCTGTTCGGCGGTGGTGGCTTCGAAGTACTGTTGCAGGGACTGCATGAAAACGCTCCGTAGGAAACAGGAAGCGTTCAGGGCATGGCGCTCGCGCGAGCGCCGTAGGAGCGCGCCGCCCGTGGCCGCGCGGACGCAGGCCGGTACATGGCGCGTGTTCCCGTCTTCTTTCATCCGGACTATGACCGTCGGCTCCGGCATCGAACCGGATCTGCTGACCTTGCCGGGAAACCGGCAAGCGCTCGCGGGCTCGGCGCCCGAGGGCACCCTACCGCCGGTGGGGATTTCCACCCCGCCCTGAAGACGCACCGCCCAGACAGGCGGCGAGGCTATCGTAGCAGAAGTGGCGCGCCGGCCTGCCGGAACGCCCTCACGCCGCCTCGGGTATTCTTGCCGTTCGAGGAGACCGGTCTTTGCCCATGCACAGCGATAACGATACGCGGCCGCCCCAGATTGGCGGACGGCAGTCCTTGTTGATCTTCGCCTGTTTCGCCGCAGCCTATTTCTTTTCCTACGGACTGCGCTCGGTCAATGCCGCGCTGGCGCCTTTCATCACGCAGGACCTGTCGCTCGGCAAGGCGCAGCTCGGCTGGCTGTCGTCGGCGTTCTTCGTTTCCCTGGCGGCCATGCAGGCGCCGCTGGGCGTCTGGCTGGACCGGTACGGCGCGCGGCGGGTGGAGGCCTGTTTGCTGGCGGTCGCCGCCCTGGGGTCTTTCGTCATGGTCTGGGCCGGCAGCTTCGCGGTCACGTCGGTAGGGCGCATTCTCATCGGTGCCGGTGTGGCGGCCAGCCTGATGGCGCCGTTCTCGTATTTCCGGCGCTGCTATCCGGTCGAGCGGCAGGCGCAACTGGGATTGTGGCTGCTGGTCGCCGGAACCGGCGGCGCCGTGTTCTTCACCTCGCCGGCGGCCGCGCTGGCGGGGCATTTCGGTTGGCGCAGCGTGCACTTGTTGTCGGGGCTGTCGCTGGCGGTGGTTGCCGTCCTGCTCTGGCGCGTCGTCCCTGATCACGACGTGAGCGTGCTGGGCACGGGCCGCCCCGGCGCATCGCCGGTTTCGCTGTGGGGGCTGCTCAGGCATCCGGAAATCCTGCGCGTGATGCCGCTGTCGGCCATCGGGCAGGGCGGCATCATCGCCTTGCAGACGCTGTGGGCCGGCCCGTGGATGACGGATGTGCTGGGCATGAGCCCCGCTGGCAGCGCTTCGATGCTGCTGGCCATGATGGTGGTGATGACGCTGGGCTATGTGGCGATGGGTTTCGCCAGTCCGCCGTTGCAGCGGCGCTTCGGCCTGCTGAACGTCGCGTTGGCGGGCTACCTGTGCTGCTTCGTCGTGATCTTCCTGCTGGCCTTCGTCGGCGGACCGCTGGCCTGGCTGCTCTGGCTGGTGATGGCGGCGGGCGTGGCCCCCATCATGCTGATGCAACCCTATCTGTCGACGCAGTTTCCCCGCGAGGCGGCGGGGCGGCTCGTGACGCTCTACAACATGTTCGTGTTCGTCGGCGCGTTCGTCATCCAGTGGGGCATAGGCCTGGTCGTCGACGGACTGGCGCAGGCCGGCCTGGGCCGCGGTGCATCGTTCGCGGTGTCGTTCGCCGGCCTCGGGGTGTTGCAGATGGCGTCGTTGGGGTGGTTCGTCCGCGGCCGCAAGCGCGGCTGAGTGCCCTGGAGCGGCCCGGCGATAAATGGTACCCCCACGCTTGCCGCCGCGCGGCGCTGCCCCCCGGGGGCCTTTTTGCCTTGGGGCGGCCCGGCGATAAAAAAACCCGCTTGCGCGGGTAGATGGAGATGTTGATGAAGTCGGGAGATCAGCCTCGTCGTTTGTCGTCCGCGGCGTGGCGGCGTCCTTCCAGATGGGGGCCGTTACCGCCTTCTCCCAGCATGCCCAGGGCTTCGGTTTTCAGCGCATGCACGCATTGCGCGAGAAAACCGTGGACCGCGGACAATTGCTCGCGTTCGTAGCGGGCGCCGATGTGCGCGACATCTTCGGCCACGGCGCGCATATGGCGTTCGATTTCCGCGCACTTTTCGCGCACCGGCCGGATGACGACGATGCGCCGGTCCAACGGATGTTTGTCGCGGATCACGAAGCCGGTGGCCTCCAGTCTGTCGATCACCGCAGTCGTTCCGCCAGAGCTGATGCCGGCCAGGCAGGCCAACTGGCCGGTCGTGATGGGCTCGAACTCGATGACGAGTTCGAGCGCCTTCACGTCGACCATGCCCAGCCCGAGTCGTTCGGCCAATGCTGTCTGGTATAGCGAGGTGTAGACCGTCAGGCGGCGGCCGAGCATCGTGACGATGCCGTTGAGCATCTCCTGGCTGTCGCTGTCCGTCTCTTCGGGTTCCCGGGGTATCGATCCGTGGACCGAATGGCTCGAGGAACTCATTACGTTCTCCCAGTGAAGCATGGCCTCTCCTTTCAATGCTTGCCCAAGCCGCCAAGCAACCCGCCCAGCAGCCCGGTAACCGGGTTCAGCAGGCCGCCATTGCCTTCGCCACCTCCCGTACCGCCGCCCAGGCCGGTACCCTGTCCGACGCCGGCGGTCAGGCTGTTGACGGCGCCGGTCAGGTTGGTCAGGACGTTGCCGACGGGATTGGTGTTCTCAGGCGTGGCATGCACCAGGCCACCCACGCTCGAGACGGTCTGGCCCAGGCCATTCACCAGGCCGCCGAGGCCCGTGCCGACCCCGGGCACGCTGCCGCCCAGGCCGGTACCGACGCCACTCAGGCTGCCGCCCAGCGAGGTCAGGAGACCGTTGACCGGTTCGCCCAGGCCCGTGGCCGCGCCCACCGTCTGGGTCGTGCCCGATACCAGGTTCGCCACCGGGGTGACGACCGGGTCGAGCGCCGTGCCGACGTTGCCCAGTGTCGTCTGGGCGTTGAGCGGCACGAGGTTGTCGACCGCGCTGCCGGTGTTGGCCAGGGAAGGATGGAGAATGGGTTTGGTGTCGCTGCCGATGCCGCCCAGGAGACCGCTGGTGATCGGAGCGAGGAGCCCGTTGCTGCCGCCCAGCAGGCCTTCGAGGTTGCCGGACAGGATGGGCTGCAGCAGGCCGCCGCCTTCGCCGCCCGTGCCGCCGGTCAGGCCGCCGAGCAGGCCGGTGACGGGAGCCAGGATGCCGCCTTCGCCGCCGGTGGCACCGTTCAGCAGGTTGGTGACGGGAGCCAGGAGACCGCCTTCGCCGCCGGTCACGCCGCCGAGCAGGCCGGTGACGGGGGCCAGGATGCCACCTTCGCCGCCGGTGGCGCCGTTCAGCAGGTTGGTGACGGGAGCCAGGAGACCGCCCTCGCCGCCGGTCACGCCGCCGAGCAGGCCGGTGACGGGAGCCAGGATGCCGCCTTCGCCGCCGGTAGCGCCGTTCAACAGATTGGTGACCGGCGCGAGCACGCCGCCATCACCGCCCGTGACGCCGCCAAGCAGGCCGGTGACGGGGGATAGCAGTCCGCCGCTGGCGGCCGACGGGGCCGCGGTCGCGCCTGCCTTGTCGACCAGTCCGCCTTCCACGCTCAGCCCCAGGCCGGCGGTCAGGCTGTCTACCGAGCCAGTCAGGTTGCTCAGCACGTTGCCGACCGGGTTCTTGTTGGCGTCGGAAGCGTGCAGCAGGCCGCCGGCGCTGGCGACCGTCGCCCCGAGTCCGGATACCAGTCCGCTCACGCCGGTGCCGGCGACGGGAAGGTTGCCGCCCAGGCTCGTACCCAGGTTGGAAACGGCGCCGCCTACCGAGACCAGGAGGTCGTTCATCGGTGCGCCGAGTCCGGTCTTGTCGCCCACCTGCTGGGTGAGCTGCGTGGCCGTCCCGACGATGGGGCTGACCGCCGGATCCAGGCCCGCGCCGACCTGGCCCAGCGTCTGGCCGAGCTTGAGGTCCACGAGATTGTCGACGGCATTGCCGGTGTTGGTCAGTGCCGGCTGCAGAACCGGGTTCTGGACGGTGCCGCCTTCACCCAGGCCGTTGAGCAGTTGCGCAACGGGGCTGAGCAGGCCGTCGTCGGAGGCCAGCGTGCCGGTCAGGGTGGAGACCGTGCCGGTCAGGTTGTTCAGCACATTGCCCAGCGGATTGGGATTGCTCTCGGATGCGTTCAGCAGGCCGCCTGCGCTGGCGACCGTATCGCCCAGGCCTGCGACCACGCCGCCCAGGCCCAGCTTGATGGGCAGGCCGGTGTCGTCCAGCGATTGACCCAGGTCCTTCACCGTGCCACCGACCGAGGTCAGCAGGTTGTCGACGGGAGCACCCAGGCCGGTGGCGGCGCCCACTTGCTGCGTGAGGCCCGTGACCGTGTTGCCCACCGGCGCGACCACGCCGTCGAGCTTGGTGCCGACGTTGTGCAGCGTACCGGCCAGTCCGGTATCCACGAGGTTGTCGACGGCTTGGCCGGTGTTGCCCAGCGCGGGTGCCAGCACGCCGGTGACAGGAGTGCCGCCCGGGTTGCCGGGATTGCCCGGGTCGCCAGGATTCCCGGGATTGCCAGGGTTACCGGGGTTGCCAGGATTTCCGGGGTTGCCAGGATTTCCGGGATTGCCAGGGTTGCCAGGGTTGTTGGGGTCGCCCGGATTATTGGGATTGTTGGGGTTGGTGGGGTCTGAGCCTCCTCCCAATCCGGAAGTGATCGCACCGGATCCGGAGCAACCGGCCAATGTCGAGAGTGCGAGCACCAACGCGGCGACCAGGACACGAGGGCCCGGCTTCGTTTGTTCTTTATGCATGATTGTTCCCCTTATCGCTGAAGCGGCGACACTGCCTGCTGCGCCTATTGAGCAAAAGCTGTGCCAATGTGCGGCGAGCGGTGCGCAGGAGAGCAGGAGGGGCACCCGGCAACACCCGGAAAACCTTGCAAACAGGGGATAAATCGAAAACTCAGGGAATTCGTGCGGCTGAGACGATGCGCTGAAATACCCTGGGATGCAGGGCGAAAAGACGGGGGAAGAGGGGTTTCGTTACGTAGCAGGGAACCCCCTGTTACGTAACGAAGACCGCGTGCGGATCAGTCGAACCGCAGCGAGTAGTTGGCGTTCAGGCGCAGCGGCCGGCTGCTGCTGTTGACCGGCTTGTCGCCGACGGGCTTGGCCAGGTTCACGTCGAATGCGTAGTGGCGCTGGTCGGTGACGCGCAGGCCCAGGGCCAGCGACGTGAGCGTGTCCGTCGCCAGTGTGAAGTTCTTGTTGTTCAGGCTGACGTGCGCGTAATCGGCCAGCACGTAGGGCGTCACGCTTTGCAGATAGGGCAGGCCAACCGTGAAGCGCCGGTTCACCTCGATCGAGGCGCCGTAGCCCTTGTCTCCGCCCAGTTCGCCGGCGGGATAGCCGCGACCGAAGCGCTGTCCGCCGAACGTGGCCTGTTCGGAGGTGGGCAAGGAGTCAGAGCTGTACTGGCCCAGCGCCGCCAGCGACAGGCCGAACTGGTAGGGCAGCGCCACGTTCTGGCTGGCCGCCAGCGTATAGCGAGTGAAGCCGAGGTCGTAGCTGCTGTTCGCGCTCTGTTCCGCGCCCAGTCCGTCCACGCCCTTGTAGATCGCCGCGGTGATGCGCCGCGATTGCTTGTCGGTGGCCTGGACATAGGCCAGCTCGCCGCGCAGTACCCGCAGGTGGTTGCTGAGCGTGACCTGGTTGCCTGTGATCCGGCTGCTGTAGGTGTCGTTATTGCGCGAGGCATAGAAGCCCGCCGTGCCCATCAGCGATTCCCGGTTGGCCAGCAGGAAGGGATAGCTCACACTGAGCCCGGCCCGCTGGTTGCGGACCCGGCGGTCGATGTTCTGAGCGTTCAGGCTGTCGTTCTCGGGATTGGCGGCATAGCTGTAGGCTTCCGCGCGCACGGTCATGCCGTCGTTGCCTACGGGCACGGACACATTGGCGGCGTAGTACTCCAGATGATCGCTGCCGCGCGGCACCGCCGTCGTGACCTGGATCTGTTCGGCCAGCGGCGTCAGGCTGTTGGCCGTCGCGGTCAGCATGGCATGGACGCCGGTGCCGAGGTTGCCGATGCCGGCATCCAGGCGGAAGGCCTTGTGCTCCATGTTCACGACCAGTTCCGTGGAGCCGTCGGCGCGTTTGGGCAGCGAGAGTTCGGGCTTGATCGTGGCGCCGGCCACCGTGGTCATCAGGTTCAGGTAGCGCTCCAGCGTGGCCCGGGTCAGGGGCCGCTCGGCCTCGATGCGCGCGGCATAGTCGCGGATCTTGGCGGCGGCATTGCCGGCATCGCCTTCGATGCGGGTGCTGCCCACATAACCCTCGACCACCGTCACCTTGACCAATCCGTCGCGGAAATCCTGTGACTGGATCAACGCGAACGACAGCGCGTAGCCGGCGTCGCGATAGAGCTGGGTAATGGCATCGGTGCGCTGGATCAGCTCGGCGACGGTGATCTCCTTGCCCGCCAGCGGTTCCAGCAACTCGACCACTTTCTGGAAATCGAGCGCGGTAACGCCCGAGACGTCGAACTGTTTCGGCACCAGGCGATGCGCCAGCAAAGCCTGGATCGCTTCATTCTGCGCGGGTACCGGTATGGACACCGACGGGGCCGGCGGCGGCGCCGGCACGGATACCGGCGGCAACGACTCCGCAGGGTTTCCCCGCAGTGGACTATCGGCCGCCTGCGCCGCTAATGCAGAGGTGGCTCCTGCGACGAGCAGGGCCAGACGAAGAGCGCGGAATTCGGGTTTTCCCGATGAAAACGAGGTCATTGGGGAATATGGGCCAAATAAACGTAAACGAGCGTCATCGCGCGCAGTGTGCCATACGAATACTGTCCTAGGGTGCGTCGGCCAGGGGTAGGGAAGGGTTTTGAGAGGATTTTTCGCAGTGGGACGTTTGTAGGACGTTACCGGAAGATACTAAAACTCTTTTAATCGATCGGTTTTCGGCTGAAAAAAATATTCGCAAGTTTGAGATTATCCGGCGATTAACCAGGATGCTAGGCCATCAAAGCGATTTCCTGGCTCTTGCCGTCATCGGATTAATAGAAACTCTTGAGAAAGCAGATATTGACAAGCTCGGAGCGATGCCTGTACGGTGTGCGTAACCGAGCGTTACATGATGAGAGCCTGCAATGCAGCCTGGAGATATTCTCCCTCTGAGGTTTGACGCCAGCTTGGTCGCGCTGTCCTTTGTGATTTCGGCATTGGGCGCGTATGTGGCGTTACTGGCTGCCAGTCGTATTCGAACGCTGGATGGCGGCGTGCACGTGGGATACGCCATCGTTGCCGGTGTCGCGCTCGGCGGCGTGGGTATATGGAGCATGCATTTCATCGGCATGCTCGCCCAGATCATTCCGTTGGGGGTGGCGTACGGGCTCTGGCTCAATCTGCTCAGTCTGCTGGTGGCGGTGTTATTCGCCGGCGCCGCGCTCTGGTACGTGGGCAGCGCCCGATTTTCCCTGGACCGCTGCCTGACGGCGGGCGTGCTGGCGGGATTCGGCGTGGCCGGCATGCACTACATCGGCATGAGCTCCATGCGCATGGATGCCTTCTTCGACTGGAATATCGGCCTGGTGCTGCTTTCCGTCGCGATCGCCATGGCCGCCGCCACCGCGGCCATCTGGCTGGCGTTCAACCTGACCAACGAACTGCAGCGCGTCTGTGCCGCCCTGGTCATGGCGTTGGCCGTCTGCGGCATGCATTACACGGGCGTCGCCGCCGGCATCATCATCTGTTCGACCCCCCGGACTTTCACCGGCTGGCAGCTGGACGGCAGCGTGCTGCCCTACGCCGTATTCCTGATTTCCATCGTGACTCTGGTCGTCATGCGCATCGAACTGCACCGCAGTTCCGAGGAAGTGCGGGCCAACGCCGCCAGCCGGGTCGACCACGTCATTTATTCACGCCAGCGGCCGGAAAATCGCAAATAACCGCCTGTAGAGATATTCGTTTTTCTGGCATTTTCTTTGAGGAGGTGTCATCGAAAATATAGGAATGCAGTCGTGGGTAAATCGGCTGATAATGCCGAGGTAAATGTTTCCTTTTTTTTCAGAGATGGAGATTAGAATGAATCAAGTGATGAAATTCCTGAAGGAAGACGATGGCGCCACCGCTATCGAGTATGGCTTGATCGCGGGCCTGATCGCCGTGGTGATCATTGGCGTGCTTACCCTGCTCGGTACCGGGCTCAGGGATATGTTTCAGAAAGTGGTCGACAAGCTGCCGACCACGCCTACGACCCCTTGATGGTGGCGGGTTGAAAGCTCACCCCGGGTCTATATGGCCCGGGGGAGCGGAAAATATATGGTTAATAGCAGCCAGGCTCTCGCGTTTCTCGTTTTCTGTACCTTGGTCATAGGCAGCGACCTGCTCTTTCGCCGTGTTTTCAATTGGCTGATTCTGGCGGGATTGTTGCTCAAACTGGGTTGGCTGGTCCTGGGCGGAACGGCGCAGGAAGGATTTACCAGCCAGTGGACGAGTGCCGGCATGGGGGTGCTGCTGGCGTTGCTCTTCCTCGTGCCGCTCTACGTATTCAGGGCGATGGGGGCGGGGGATGTGAAGTTTTTCGCGGTATTGGGTTTCTGGCTGGAGCCGACGCCTTTGCTCGTTGCCTGGCTGTTGGGCAGTGGAATGGCCGGTCTCCATGCCGTGGTTTCGATGGTTCACCGGAACCATCCGTTGGGCACCTGGGCGGCGCTGCAATTGGCGGGCGTGCAGGAAAGGATCAACAGTCCCGGCGTGGTGCAGAGGATGGCGTCCTGGGTGGCCGGGGTCCGGGCGGGCCGTGTCGGGATTCCCTATGCGGCCTATCTCGCCCTGGGGGCGATCTGGGCCTTGTATTCGACATAGATGGCGGAATTCGAGGAAATGGTGAAAAGCGCTGACATACGCACCGTGGCGAAGGATCGATGGCATGGCGCCACTTCGCAGCAAGGCGCCTATGCGACCGAGTTCGCCCTGATCTTCCCCATTTTTTTCCTGGTTTTCTATGGCGTGTTGAGCTTCGGCCTGATCTTCACGACCCAGCAATCGCTGACGCTGGCGGTCGAGGAAGGAGCTCGTGCGAGCCTGAGGTACTACCTTCCTTCCGCGGCGGGTTCCGGCTTCATGGCACAGATGCAGGGGCGTCTCGCACATGGCTGCGAAGTGGCGAAACTGCGCGCGGCCTGGTTGGGAGAGGTCGGAGGCGGAACCATCACGCCGACCTGCACCGCTTCGATCAAGGGGCCGTGCGTCAAGGCGGACGGCACCATGGATACGGCGTCGTCATGCACGACGACGCTGGGCGCGGCGTCCGCCGGCTCGTCGGTGGCCTGCGGCTATCGGCAGGAAGAGATGTGCTTTGCGACGCTGAACGTGAGCTACGCCTACAGCGCGAATCCGCTCGTGCCGTCGTTGCCCGGCACGTTTCTCGTCATTCCCGATGTGTTGAGCGCCACGGCCAGGGTGGCGCTGGATCCGGGCGCGCTGCAACTGGGTTCGTCCGGGGGGGGAGCATGAGCGCTGCCCTGTTCGAGGCCGTCCGCATGGGCCGAGCGCAGCGCGGTGTCGCGGCGCTCGAGTTCTCGCTGGTCTGCGTGCTGTTTCTCGTCATCCTGTTCGGGATCATCAGCTACGGCTGCATCTTCGTCGCCCAGCAATCGCTGTCGCGAGCGGCGGAGGAAGGCGCGCGCGTGGCCTTGCAGTCGACGCTGGCGGGATTGAAGGAGGGCGCATCGCTGCAGGCCGAGGCATGCGGCGCGGTGGCGCAGTCGGTCGACTGGCTGACCCGGCGCCGCGCGTCGATGGGGCAGGCGCCCGTGGCCTGCGAGCTCAGGGCGTCCCAGGCGTGTACCTATGCCGCGGGCCTGCGCTGCGCCTCGCTGGTCGTGACCTATATCGATTACCGGAAGTATCCGCTGATACCGGAACTGTTGCCGCTGGGCAATTGGCTGCAGTCCTTGTTCGGCGAAAACACGGCCTGGATCCCGCGGGACCTGTCGGCCGTGGCGACTGTGCAATTGGGACGGAATACGTCGGGCTCGTGACAGGACCCGGCGCGTGAAGATTTTTTCGAGTATCGAGGCGACAAGCTGATGAACAACGTAACCAAGATCGTCGCGGCCATGCTGGTGTTGCTGGCGGTGCTGCTGGGGGGCTATGCCTTCGTGCTGGCGACCAAGCCCGCTCCGGTCGCCAAGCCGGCGGCCGCACCTGCGCCATTGTCCGAGAACCGGATCCCGGTGGTCGTGGCGGACAAACTGCTTCCCGGCGGGGTGCCCATCGATACGGGCGCGCTCAAGGTCGTGGAGCTGCCCATCGATCCGGCCGGTGCCTATCGGGCAACCAGCGATCTCGCGGGCAAGATCCCCAAGTTCGATATCGGTCCCGGCACGCCGGTCACCGAAAGCATTCTGGTTAAGGGGCTCACGCTGCTGCTGAACGATGGCGAGCGGGCCGTGGCGGTGCCGGTCGACGAGGTCGTCGGCACGGGCAACCGCGTTTCGCCGGGGGATTTCGTGGACGTGTTCTTCACGCTCAGGCAAGGCCAGGACGTGACCAGGACGCAGGCGAGGTTGCTGCTGTCGCGTCTGCGCGTGCTGACATACGGCAGTGCGTCGGCCGCCGGCGATGCGCCGTCGGACGATGGGGCGACGGTGGTGCGGAGCAATAATCCGCCCCCGCCGGCCCGTACCGCGGTGCTGGCCGTGCCGACCGCCGACGTCAACCGCCTGTTGCTGGCCACGCAGAACGGCAAGCTGCAATTGGTGCTGCGCAATCCCACGGACGCGACCGCGCCCGATGCCAGCCTGTTCCCGGAACCGCCGCCGGTGCTGGCGGGCAAGAACGGATTGACCAAGGAGCAGCGCGAAGCGCTCGAACAGGCCGACAACCAGGCCTATGCCGGCCTGGAGTTGACCGGATTGTCGGGCGGCGCGGCCAAGCGGCCCGCGCCGGTGGTGCAGGCCCGTCCGCGGCAGCCCGCCGCCGCGCCCAAGGCCGAGGGCAATACGGTGGAAGTGGTGCGCGGCACCAAGCGTGAAGTCGTCGGGTTTTAACGGGTAGAACCTCAATGAAAATCAGCAATCAGGCTTTCGTGCGGCGTCTGGCACCCCTGGCCATGGCATTGACGCTGTCCTTCGCCGTGCCGGCCGGCGCGGCCGACGAAGGCGGTCCGCGCCAGATATCGGTGGCGGTGCGCGATCAATACCAGCTCAGCATTCCGGGCAACCTGGAGCGTGTGTCGGTAGTCGATCCCGATGTGGCCGACGTCGTGATCCAGAAGGGCAGCGGCAACCGCAAGGGCGGGGTGCTGGTGGTGGGCAAGAAGCCGGGCACCACCATGGTATCCGTCTGGCCGCGGGGCGCCGCGGCACCCCAGGCCTACCTGGTCCGCGTGACGGGCGACCTGGCCACCTTGCTGGGCGAGGGGGACGGCGCGAAGGCCCAGGTCTATGGGGAGGCAGCCGTGCTGAGCGGGCAGTCGCCATCGTTGCTCTCGCATCACCGCGCCGTCTCGGCGGCCAGCGACGCGGTGGGGGCGGAAAACGTATTCGACGCCTCCACCATCGAAACCGGTGGCGTGGTCCAGGTGGAAGTGAAAGTCGTGGAGTTCAGCAAGCAGGTGCTGAAAGAGGCCGGCTTCAATTTTTCCGCCTCCGACCGGCGCGGCAGTTTCAGCTTCGGCCTGGCCAGCGATCTGGCGCCGACCGGCAAGGCGTTCGACCTGACCATGGGGCTGAATCGCGGCAACTTCCTGCTCAATACCAATCTGCGCCTTCTGGAAACCAACGGCCTGGCGCGGGTGCTGGCCGAGCCTACGCTGGTCGCGTTGTCCGGCCAGAGCGCCAAGTTCCTGGCGGGGGGCGAGCTGCCGGTGCCGCAGGCCGGTGGCCTGGGTACCACCACGGTCATGTACAAGCCGTTCGGCATCGGACTGACGCTGACGCCCACGGTGCTGGCCAAGGACAGGATCGCGCTCAAGGTCGCTCCCGAGGCCAGCGACCTGGACTGGACCAACGGCATCACCCTCAACAATATCCAGATTCCGGCCATCATCACCCGCCGGGCCGATACCACGGTCGAACTCGGCGACGGCGAAAGCTTCGTCATCGGCGGACTGGTGTCGCGCTCGACCACCTCGAATCTGGACAAGCTGCCGTTCCTGGGCGATCTGCCCATCATCGGCTCCTTCTTCCGGAACATGAAATATTCCCAAAAGGAAAAGGAACTGCTGATCGTCGTGACGCCGCATCTGGTCAAGCCCTTGGCCAAGGGCGTCAAACCGCCCATGCCCGGGGCGAACGAGAAGCGTGACTCCGCGACCAACGCCTGGGGGCATTTCCTGCTGGGCATTGCGAGCAATGATGAACTGCCGGGCTTTTCCAAGTAGCCGGTTGGTGCCAAGTATTTGTAGGAGTCGTATATGAACGCCCCGAGCAAGGAGTTGGCGAGCCTGTTGGATACTCGTCGTTTCCTGTTCTTCACCGGCGATAGTTCATCGGCGCAGCGGTTGGCCGCGGTGCTGAGGCATGATGGCGTGGTTGTGCAGGAGGATGTGGTGCCGGACCGGCTGTCGGCGCGCCTGGCCGAGCTTGGGCCGCAGATGGTGTTGCTGGATTTCGGCGCCGACGACCACGAGCCCGGCAAGCTGCTGCATGCCAGCGACCTGGCGAAGACGCTGGCACGCGTCGCGCCCGCGTTGCCGGTGGTCGCCGTGGGCAGCATGACGCGGCCGCAGGGGGCCGTGGCCGCCCTGCGGGCCGGCGTGCGTGATTTCATCGATCCGGCGGACGAAAACGAGGTGCGGGATGTCGTCCGGCGCGTGTTGCAGTCCCATGCGGCAAGCGGTGTGCCGGGGCGCGGCCAGATGGTGGTGTTGCTGGGTGTGCGGGCGGGGCTGGGTACGACCACGCTGGCCGCGCACCTGACCACCATGGCGCAATTGCAGGGCGAAGGCGGGCACATCGCGGAAGGCCAGCCGTCCGGCAGCCTGCGCGGTCCCGCGGCGCTGTTGGATCTGGGCTTGCCCGCGGCCGACGGCCAGCTTTACTTGAACGTGTCCGGCAATTTCCATTTCGCCGAGGCGGTACGTAATCTGCGTCGTTTCGACGAGACCCTGGTCAATACCGCGCTCACGCGCAGCGCCAGCGGGGTGGCGGTGATCTCGCTGCCGCGCGACCTGGCCGAGATGCGCACGGTATCGCATGCGGATTCGCTGGGCCTTCTGGACCGGTTGCGGCAGCATTTTGGCCTGCTGGTGGCCGACGTGGGCGGATTTTCCAATGCGGATTTCGTCGCCAGCATGGTGCGGGCCGCCGACCAGACATGGATCGTGACCGACCAGTCGGTGGGGGCCTTGGTATCGCTGGCGGACGTCTTGCGAGACCTGGACGGGCGCGACGTGGATCGGGCCCGGATGCGGCTGGTGGTGAATCGCTATGACGAGCGCTATGGCATGACCGCCGATCAGATCGCCCAGCGCTTCGATGTGCAGTTGTTGGGCACGCTGCCCGATCGCGCGTTGGCACTGATGAACAGCACCAACCAGGGCCGGTTGCTGCACGAGGTGGCGGATCGGGACCCTTATGTCCGGGCGGCGCAGGCGTTGGTGGACTCGCTCGGGGCGTACGACCAGGCCATGCCGCCGGGAGCGAAATGGCTGTCGCGGTGGCTGCCCAATCTGCACAGGCATCTGGTGACGCGATGAAGAAAGACACGGATTTGAAGCGCGCAAACATGCAGCGGAGAGTGTGATCATGACGGCATCGATCGAGTTTGCCGACGATAGTCCGGCGTTTGCCAACACCCAGCGCTTCCAGGACGTCAAGGCCGCGGCGCACGAACACCTGCTGTCGCGTATCGAAGAACTGGGCGCGGAGTTCGGGCGCTGGTCCCGGACCGCGATCCAGCAGTTCGTCGACCTGGAGGTCGACAGTTTCGTGCGCCTGCGGCGGGTTCCCATCAACGAAGCCGAACTCCGGCAGGTCGCGGCCTCGCTGACGAAGGAACTCGCCGGACTGGGGCCGCTGGAAGACCTGCTGGCCGATGCGGCCGTCGAGGATATCCTGATCAACGGCCACGACAATGTGTTCGTGTCGCGACGCGGGGTGTTGCAAAGGGAAGTCCTGCGCTTCAGCGACAACCAGCACCTGCTGCGTATCGTGCGCCGCATCCTCGCGCCGCTGGGCCGGCGGCTGGATGAGTCCAGCCCCATGGTGGACGCGCGCTTGCCGGATGGCGGCCGCCTGAACGTGGTCATCGAGCCGCTGGCGGTGGACGGGCCCATGGTGTCCATCCGGAAATTCCGCCAGGATCCGCTCAAGCCGGCCGACCTGCTGGCGCTGGGCACCTTCAACGAGGAAATCCACCGCCTGCTGAGCCTGGCGGTGCGGGAACGCTGCAACATCCTGGTCTCGGGCGGGACGAGTTCCGGCAAGACCTCGCTGCTCAATGCGCTGGCGTTCTTCGTTCCCGAGACCGAGCGCGTGGTCACGGTCGAGGATACGGCTGAACTGTCGCTGAACCACCCCCATGTGGTCAGGCTGGAATCCCGCCAGGGCGGCTTCGATGGCGCGGGCCACATCAGCATCCGCGATCTGATACGCAACAGCCTCCGGATGCGGCCGGACCGCGTGGTCGTCGGCGAAGTCCGGGGGCCCGAGGTCATGGACATGCTGCAGGCCATGAATACCGGCCACGAAGGGTCGATGGCGACCATACACGCGAACTCCCCGCGCGAATGCCTGTACCGGATGGAGATGCTGGCGGGGTTCGCTGGCTTCCAGGGCAGCGAGGACAGCCTGCGCCGACAGATCGCCAGCGCGCTGGACTTCATCGTGCAGATCGCCCGCCTGTCCAACGGCCGCCGGCGCATCGTGTCGATCTCGGAAGTCACCGGCATGGGTGACAACGTGATCTCGACGCAGGAACTCTATCGCCACGAGAGTTTCGTCGGCCCCGATGGCGAAGAGAAAGACCGCTGGGTGTCGCTTGGCATCCATCCGCACACGCCCAAGCTGGCCAAGTACCGTGACCAACTGCGCGTGACGATGGCCCCGGAGCCGCCCCAGGGCGGCGGGGGCGGTTTCTGGTCCAGGGGGCGATGATGTCGGCCCTGCTTCTTTCGGTCTTGTGCATCGCGCTGCTGCTGGTGGCGGCGGGACTGTGGCTGTGGCAGAGCGCGAGCGAGCGGGGACGCCGGCAGGCGACCAGCGCCTTCGTCGAGGAACAGCTCAGCCGGTCCTTCGACCCCACCCGCGCGGTGGTGGCCGCGGCCCAGCAGCTCTACCCGCCCGTGCGCCCTCGGGGCGTGCGCGGGCGATTCCAGAACATGCTGCTTCGTGCCGGCGTCGAGCCCGGCCCCGCTTTCTACGGCCCCTGGCTCGCGGCGCTGGTGGCCATGCCTGTATTGGCCCTGCTGTTCAGCGGTGGTCTGGCTGCGATGGTGATGCTCGTCCTGGTGGTGCTGGCGGTCCTGTTCCAGCTCTGGTGGCGGGCGGACAAGCGCCGGCAGAAAATGGTGCGGCAGTTGCCGGGTTTCATCGATGCCCTGGTGCGGCTCATCACCATCGGCAACAGCCTGGGATCGGCTTTCCAGACCGCGGTTTCCTCGGTCGATGCGCCCTTGTTCGAGGTGCTCGAGCGGGCCAATCAATTGAACCGGGCGGGCATGGAGCTGGATGCTTCACTGGTGCATGCCGCCAGGCTCTATCGTTCCTATGAACTGGAACTGGTCGCCGCCGTGATCGGCGTGGCACTGCGTTTCGGTGGCCGCAGCGATGTGGTGCTGGAACGCATGGCGTCTTTCATGCGCGACTTGCAGCAAGCGCGAGAGGAGTTGCACGCGCTCTCCGCCGAAGTCCGGTTGTCGGCCTGGATCCTGGGGCTGCTGCCGATTTTCGTCGCCGGGTTCATCGTCATCTTCAACAACGCCATGTTCGTGGGCATGTGGACCGACCCGGTTGGCCAGAAGATGCTGATGGGCGCTTTCGCTCTGCAACTGGTCGGCTCTTTCTGGCTGTACCGCATGGCCAAATCGGTTTGAAGCTATGTCTACACAATTATTGACCGTTGCTTCCCTGGTTCTGTTCGCCGCCGCCGCGTTGCTGGTGGGCGTGGCGGTCTTGATCCGCGGCTCGCGGCAGAGTCGAAGCCGCCTGGTCGTGGACAGCGCCATCACCGCGCGGACCAATCCCGTGCTGGAGGACGCCCTTGCCAATGTGGCGTCGCCTGTCCGGCGAGGCCGGGTGAGCGCCATGTTCGATGGCGCGGCGCAATTGGGCGAGAAATGGGAACGGGGGCGGCTGGGCAACTATCTGCTCGAGGCCGAGGACCGGCAGTTGATCGATCGCTGCGGCTTCGGCGACCAGGGACGGGCGCGCTCGCTGTTCATCTTCGCGCGTGTCGTGCTGGCCATCGTCGTGCCTGTCCTGGCTTGGACGCTCGGCGGCGGCGGTGCATTCGGCACGATGCTTTCCCTGTTCCTGGGGTTCGCGCTCGGCTACATGGTGCCAAAGTGGGCGCTTCGCCGGGTGGCCGCTTCGCGTGGCCGCAGGGCCAAGGAAGAACTGCCGTTGTTGATCGATTTGCTGCGCTTGCTGCAAGGCGTGGGCTTGTCGATCGACCAGAGCCTGCATGTGATCGTCACCGAGTTCCGCATGGTGTTGCCGGTACTGGCAGTCGAACTGGAGATCGCCGTCAACCAGCATGCCCGGGGCCTGTCCCGCGAGCAGTCGTTGCAGCGGTTGGCCACCGGCTTCGGCAACGAGGATCTGGCGGCCGTGGCGCGGCTGATCGTCCAGGTGGATCGGCACGGCGGCGCGGTCCAGGAGCCCCTCAAGCAGTTTTCCGAGCGTGTGCGCGAGCAGCGGCGGATGGAGTTGAAGGAGCGCGTCGGCAAGCTGACGGTCAAGATGACCGGCGTGATGGTGCTGACGCTGCTGCCCGCCCTCATCATCGTTACGGGTGGGGCGGGTTTCCTGGCCGTTTTCCGCGGTCTGGCGAGAATGGGAGGCTGATATGACCGGGTCGATTCATTGCCCGGCGCGCGTGGCCGGGTTGCTCGGGGTTGCGCTGCTGGCGGCGGGGTGCAGTTCCACCGCGCCCTCGGGCTACGGCGTGTCGGCGCCCAAGTTCAACGATGAAGCCATGATGCGCCAACAGGTCGCGAACGACGAACCCACGGTGGACAGCCGTGGCATGTATCTGTCGCTGATCAAGGAGATGCAGGCCAAGGGGTTGTACTTCGCGTCGCTGGCCCACATCGATGCGTTCGAGCAGCGCCACGGCGTCGCGCCGGACGTCGAGCTGCTGCGGGCCCATGCGCTGCGCGAGGCCGGGCAGTCCGAGGAAAGCGCGGTGGTCTATCGCCGCTTGCAGAAGACGGACGTCGGCGCGGCCGCATCGCAGGGATTGGGGCTGTTGGCGGGAGCGCGAGGCGATTTCGCCGCCGCGGTGGTGTCGCTGCGCGAGGCGGCACGCCTCGATCCCACCAACGCGCTGATCGTCAGCGACCTGGGCTATGCCTTGCTGCGCAATGGGGAGACCGCCGCCGCCCGTCTGCCCATGGCACAGGCCGCCGAACTGGCGCCGGAGAATTCCAGGATCCTGGCCAATCTGGCCCTGCTGCTGCTGGTGTCGGGCGATGCAGGGCGCGCGGGAACCGTCATGGACAAGGCGGGCCTCTCGCCCGATGCGCGCGCATCGGTGCGCAAGCTGGCCGACGATATCGTCCAGCGGGCGCACCGGTCGTCCCGCCCGGTCGCGGTGGTCAAGGCCGATCCCGCGCCGGCCACGGCTCAGGTTCCGCCGCCGGTGGCCAGCCCGTTCCCGGTCTCGTCGGTCGCGCCTGAAATGTCCCGGGTGCCGGCGGCGGAGCGGGCCCCGGCACCGCCGAGGGCTTCCCTGGTCCGGACCGCCACGCAGGATGCGGTGGCCGCGGACACCGCGCGCGAACCCGTGGTGCGGCCGGTCGCCGCCCCGATCCTGCAGCCGGTACGTGCCCCCATGCAGTCCATGATGGACCGGTTCAACTCGGCCATTCCCTGACGCCGGCCCGCCGATACGACCGGATCTTCTTCAACGATGACGAATACAAGTGGAATCAAGGCGATCATGAAATCTACCAGCCATTGCCCGCACGGACAGTTCGCTTCCCGGCGCGCCAGCCGCTATCTGGTATGGGCCGCGCTGCTGGCGGCGCCGATGGCGCAGGCCCAGAACAATACCCCGGTGACAGGCTCCATGCTGCAAGAGACGCCCGAGCAACGGGCGCGCATGGAACAGGCCGCGCGCCAGGCCCAGGCGGACGAGCAGGCCCGCCGCGCGGCGGCCGCGCAGCAGCAAGCCGCGCAGCAGCAAGCCGCACAGCAGCAAGCCGCACAGCAGCAAGCCGCACAGGCTCAACGCGAGGCACAGTTGCGCGCCGCCCAGCAAAGGGCCGCATCGACATCGGCGGCCCCGGCCGCCGCGCGGCCCGCTTCGTCGGTCGTACGGCAGGTGCCCGGGCCGAGCCAGGCGCCGGCTGCCGCGGCCCAGGCGGCGCCTGTGGCGCCCGTGGCGCGCCCCCAGGTGGTGCAAGCGCCTGAGCAACGCGTGACCACCGTGGTCACGCCGCAAGCGGCCGCGCCCGCCCAGCCCGCGCCGGCCGTCGTGGCGCCCGCCGCCACCGCGGCTGCGCCTCGGGCGACCCCCGTCGTGGATACGGCATCCGTTGCGCCGCAGGGCAAGAGCCGGCCCAACGGCGATGTGACGAGCGAAGTGCTGCGCATGCAGGCCGAAGGGCGCCAGGCTGGCCAGGCGCTGCCCATGCTGGGCGCGACCGCGTCCCCCAGCTGGAAGCGCTACATCGAAAGCTATTCGCATGCCATTCCCCAGTACTACGAGACGACCTCGCAGCCGAAGCAATAGGCAGGTTTTCATGACACCGCATCGCCGTATCTCCTCGTTCGTTTCCGTTTCCCGGGCGCCTCTGGCGCGTCAGCGGGGATCGGTGCTGATCGCGGCCGCGGCGGCGATGCTGGTATCGGTCACCCTGCTGGCTTCGGCGGACCTGGGCTATCTCTTCTACATGAAGCGGGAGCTCCAGAAGACCGCCGACCTGGCCGCGCTGGCGGGGGCCCAGCAACTGGAGCGCGACAGCTGCGTCGCCGCGGCGGCGGCCGCGCGCGGCAACGCCAACCTGAACCTGCAACGCTTCGCGCTGTCGATGGCATCGTCGCCCGCACCGGTGTGCGGCCGGTGGGATCCGAATCCGGACTCGTCCAAGAACACCGTGCAGACCATGGAGGCTCCTTCCGAGGCCTACAGCGGCGACGGTGGCAAGAAGTATTTCGGTACGCCCAAGTCCTCGGTCGGCTTCAATGCGATCAAGGTCGCGATCTCCCAGCAGGTCCCCATGGTGCTGCCGTTCCTGGGCAACCGCGCGCTTTATGCCGAAGCCATCGCCGTCCAGGAAGCGCCGGTCGCCTCCTTCTGGGTCGGCTCGAAGCTGGCGACCACGAACTCGCAGACCGCGCCGCTGTGCGTGCTGCTCCGGGTCGTGGGGGCGAACCTTTGCGAGGATCTCAGCATCGGGACCTATGCGGGGCTGGCTGGCGTGAAGATCACGCCCAGTGGGTTGCTCAAGCAACTGGGCATCCCGGTGGGCGCGGACCTGAGCGTGGGCGAGTTGAACAGCCTGCTGGCCGCCCGCAAGGTCGAACTCGGGCAGTTGCTGAACGCCATCGTCAGCCTGGCGAACCAGAACAGCCTCCTGGGCCTGAACGCCTCGCTGCTGAACTCGCTGACCGCCAAGCTGGGCGTCGATAAACTGTTGGTCCAACTGGGATCCAACAGCGTCGCGAATGGATTGTTCGCGATGATCCAGGCCCCCAGCGCCGGATCGGCGCTGAACGTGGACCTGGACGCGCTGGGCCTGTTGACCGCCGCGGTCGGCGTCGGCGTGTCCAATCATGCGGTGACCGTCAACCTCGGGCTGCCGGCGGCAGTCAGTTCCGCCGTCGGGCTCAAGACCAACGTGCGCGCCAGCATCATCGAGCCGCCGTCGGTCGGCATAGGCGGTCTGGGGACCAAGGCCTATACCGCCCAGATCCGCACCTTCGTCGACATCGCGACCGACGGCGGACTGGTCGGGGGGCTGCTGGGCCTGCTCGGCACGCAGATCAAGCTGCCCATCGTGCTGGACGTGGTCAGTTCACAGGGCACGCTCACGGGCATGAGCTGCACGGCGCCGGCCACGGCCACCATCAAGGTCGATTCGTCCATCGCCAAGCTGTGCATGGGCAAGATCAACGAGTCCACGCTGTGGTCCACGCATGACGTCTGCGCGACCGGCCTGCAGGACGAGACCTTCGTCAAGTTGCTGGGCATCAATCTGCTGCACGGGCAGGTCAAGCCCGACATCCTGGCACAGGACCCGGTCTACACCACCCTGAAGGTGGACGAGACCAAGACGGTGGGCAGGAACGACCTGCGCCTGGGCGACACCGTGCAGGACCTGATCAATCAACTGCTGGCCCTGCTGCTGGCCCAGTCCTCCGCGGGCGAGGGCGCCAAGCTCGAAGCCTTCCCGGCCGATACGGCCACGCAGGTGGCGGACAAGTACCTGAACCAATATGGCTACAACCCAAGCCTGATCGAACAGAAACTGCTCGGCGACGGCATCACCTGGCCCCGGCCATGCGGCCTGCTGGGCCTGGGAACCTGCCCCATGCCGACGCTCTGGCGCCAGACCGTCACGCCGCTGCTGGGGTCCTGCAACCAGGCCTGCATGCGGACCGAGCTGATCAAGTCCCTGCAGACGACCGCGACCAACGGCCTGCTGGGCGGCCTGCTCAACGCCGTGGGCGACCTGTTGGGAAGTTTGCTGGGAGGCGGGGGCGGCGGGCAGTCGCAGAACCTGCTGCAGGCCATCCTGAGTCCGCTGGTCGGCCTGCTCAAACCCCTTCTGAACGAGGTGGGCAAACTGCTGGCCGATCTGCTGGATGGCTTGGTGGGCATCAAGATCGGACAGACCGACGTGCATCTCATGTCATTGGAATGCGACAACGTCCGCCTCGTCTATTGAGCGCGGGCGGCAACGATGGAGGGCAACAGGCGTAGCGCCATGAAGACACGACCTTCACAAGATGATCTCGACGTTTACGTCTGGGAAGGCAAATCGGATATCGCCGACCGCGTCGCACGGGCGCTGGCCAATTTCGACATGGACGTGATCCGCGCGGACAACATCGCCGTGTCACGCGATGTCACGAGCGTGCGCATGTCGGTGGCGATCATTTCGGTAACGGTGATCGACCGGCCGAGTTTCAGCATCAGCGACTGGCAGGCCG
The DNA here is from genome assembly GCF_058793475.1 of Pigmentiphaga sp. MLSB6-MA01. Lineage (NCBI taxonomy): Bacteria > Pseudomonadati > Pseudomonadota > Betaproteobacteria > Burkholderiales > Alcaligenaceae > Pigmentiphaga > Pigmentiphaga sp. MLSB6-MA01. The sequence continues at coordinate 186,556 of NZ_JBXAFV010000009.1, forward strand.
GGCATGGCATGCCGGTGGTCTGGGTGGCGGCCGAGGCCCGCAACTGCGACCCGCGCACCTATCCGCCCGAGTATTCCAACGTCCTGACGGCCGATTTCACCGCCGCCGAACTGCGCACGCTGGTGTTCAAGGTGGCGGGAGTGGTGCGGGAGCAGGGCTCGCGCGCCAAGGCGGCCGAGCCGCTCATCGCCACCTCCGCCTGCATGCGGGTCTTTCTGTCGGAGGTGGAGGCTTTCGCCGACTGCGATTCGACGGTGCTGATCCGGGGCGAGACGGGGGTGGGCAAGGAGCGGGTGGCCAGGCTGCTGCACGAGGGCCATCGCAGCTACGGGAAAGGCCCCTTCGTGGCGGTGAACTGCGGCGCGATTCCCGATGGACTGTTCGAGTCCCATTTCTTCGGCCACGCCAAGGGTGCATTCACGGGTGCGACCTTCGCACACAAGGGATATTTCGAGCAGGCGCACGAGGGTACGCTTTTCCTGGACGAGATCGGCGACCTGCCGCTCTACCAGCAAGTCAAATTGTTGCGTGTCCTGGAACAGAGCAGCGTGACCCGGCTGGGCTCCACGGTCGAACTCCCGGTCGATTTCCGCCTGGTGGCCGCGACCAACCGCGACCTGCGTGAACTGGTGCGCCAGGAACTGTTCCGGGCCGACCTGTATTACCGCCTGGCGGTGATCGAACTACAGGTTCCGAACCTGGAAGAGCGCGGGGCCGTGGACAAGATCGCCATCTTCAAGGCTTTGCTGGGGCAGATCCTGCCCGAGCAGGAGGACGAGGTGCCGGATTGGCTGGCGGCCCTGGTCACGCGTACGCGCTTTCCGGGAAACGTGCGGGAACTGCGCAACGTGGCCGAGCGGGTGGGGGTGATGGTCAGGCAGTTCCGGGCCTGGGACAGGGAGCGGATCGGCCGCATTTTTGCCTCGCTGGCCGAAGGCGTGATACCGGCCAACGAGCGCAGCCCGCAGGAATTGGCCGAGCGCAACCGGATCGTCGGCGCGCTGGACGCCCACGGCTGGCGGCGCCAGGATACCGCCAGTTTCCTGGGAATCAGCCGCAAGGTGCTGTGGGAGAAGATGCGCAAGTACCAGATCGTCGGCCAGGACGCGGAAGTGGCGGGCGAATTGGACTGATTCCGGCAAAAAAGAGCTCAATAAAGAGCCCACGACGCCGTACTTTCATTAAAATCGGACACGCTTTGTTACGGCCTGTCCGACGAACTCGATATGACCAAGGAAGCTGGAATGAAAATGAGGACATGCAGAATGTTCCGACAAGTGGGGATCGTACTGTTGTTTTCCGCGGCGTCCGTGGGGGCCTCTGCCCAGGTGGTCCAGAACACGACCGCACGGCCGTCGGCCGCCCAGGCCCAGACCCCGGCCCAGGCCGCGCAGGCCCGGCCTGTCGATGGCGGCCAGTCGGCTTCCAACAACAGCACGATGGCGGAACTGCAGCAACTCATACAGAACCGCACGTTGAACGAACTGCGCACCACCTATAACGGCAACTACGGGGCGAGCCTGCTGTTCAAGGCGGACGACCTGACGTATTACGTGGCGATGTTCCAGCAGAAGAATTTCTGGCGCGTGGTCAAGACCACGTCGGAGTCGCAGGCCGAGCAGACCTACAAGGCTTTCGTCGAGCAGACGGTGCAATTGGCCGATGTGGACATCCGCCGCATCAAGCTCGACGCCGAGCGTGCCGTGACCGAAAAACAGATCAGCGCCAACGAAACGCGCCTGAACGCGCTGCAGAACGACCTGAGCATGCAGCGCCAGCAGGAGCAGCAGGTGGCGGCCCGCCAGGAGCAGGCCCGCCAGGAGGCCGCCGCGCTGGCCAACGAGCGGCAGGCCGCGCGCGAGCAGCTCAATACCCTTCAGCGCCAGATCCGCGTGCTGGAGGAACAGCAGACCAAGCTGGATGGCTCCTCCGGCGTGACGAGCCAGGACGTCCGGCGCGGCCGCTGAGTCTGGACCGCCGCGCAGTGCCGGAACCGGGGCCCCAGGGCCCCGGTTGTCATTTCGGGGTGCCAGGAACCAGCAAGGCCGCCAGTCCCAGCGCCGCGCCGGTCGCGCATATCGCCTGCCACTGGCCCAGGCTCCATGCCACGCCGGCCAAGGCGGATCCGGCCGCGCCGCCAAGAAAGAACAGACCGACGAACAGCGCGTTGACGCGGCTGCGGGCCGCGGGGTCCAGCAGATTGACGGCGCGCCGTCCCAGGGTCTGGTCGCCGGTGACGCCGGCATCCAGGACGATGGCCGCCAGGCCCATGGCGATCCAGGCCGCATGGCCACCGTGCCAGGCGCTTCCGGCCCAGGCCGCCAAGGCAAAGGCGCCGACCATGCCGAGATGGGAGATCGCCGTCACCGGCCGCGTCCAGCCCCGGTCGCCGGCCCGGCCCACCCAGGGCGTGATGAAGGCGGCGGCCGCGCCCACCAGCGCGAACACGGCGATGCCGCGCTGTCCCACGGAGTAGGGCGGCTGTGCGAGGCGCAGCGCGACGGCGGTCCAGAACAGGCTGAAGGCCGCCATGCTGAGGGCGGCGCTGGCCGCGCGCCGGCGCAGGACCGGTTCGCGGCGCAGCAGCGATCCCAGCGACACGATCAGATCGAGGTAGCGCGGACCGGGCGGCGGCAGCCGGTCGGGAATGCCGCGCACCAGCGTCAGGCCGAGCGCCAGCGACGCCACGGCGCTGGCGGCATAGAACGCGCGCCAGCCCAGCGTGTCGGCCAGCAGGCTGGCCAACGGCCGGGACAGCAGAATGCCCACCATCAGGCCGCCCATGATGTCGCCGATCACCCGCCCCCTGATATCGGGGCCCACCATGGCGGCGGCGATGGGCACCAGCACCTGGATGACGGAACTGGCCGCGCCCAGGACGAACAAGGCCGCCAGCAGCAGCGCGGCGGAGGGGCTGCACGCGGCGGTTGCCGCGGCCGCCGCGGCAACCGCCAGCATCGCGCGCACCAGGCGGCGGTGGGGCGCCACGTCCGCCAGGGGGACGAGCAGGAACAGCCCGGCCGCATAGCCCAGCAGCGTGATCATCGCCATCAGGCCCGACGACATCGGTGCGAGGCCCAGCGAGGCGCCCATGACGCCCACCAGCGTCTGCGGCGCGAAGAGATTGGTGACGAGGACGCCGGTGGCGGTGCCGAACAGCAGCACCGGGGGCCGGGTCGATGGAGACGCGGGCGGGGCCAGGGCCCCGGATTTGCCGCAGGTGGTCATGCGAAGCTCCGTTTGATAAATTAATTGCATATCGAACGGAAACTTTATTTTTCTATCGCATGATCAAGCAATTCAATCCTTCGCATCATCATTATGCGCGGATGTCATGAACATCCATGACCTGGAAGCCTTCGTGGCGGTGGTGGAGACCGGTTCCATCGTCGGCGCGTCGGCCCGCCTGCACCTGACGCAGCCGGGTGTCACGCGTCGCGTGCAGAACCTGGAAGAGCGCCTGGGCGCGACCCTGCTGGACAGGCAGTCCAAGCCGCTGAAGCCGACGGCGGCGGGCCGCGAGGCCTACGAGCACGGCCGCCGGGTGCTGCGCTCGCTGGAAGACCTGAAGGCCGGGGTGTCGCCCCACGGGGAAGTGCGGGGCGAATTCCGGCTGGGCATCATGCCCTACCTGTCCGAAGCCGCGCTGATGCAACCCTTCGATCGGCTGCGCACCGATTTCCCTGCGCTGACCCTGCGCGTGACCTCGGGCTGGTCGCCGCGCCTAGTGGAGCAGGTCGCGCGCAGCGAGCTGGATGCCGTCGCGGTATGCCTGGCCGATGGCGTGCCGCCGCCCGAGTCCCTGGTGTGCGACGACCTGGGCGCCCAGCGGGTGCTGCTGGTCGCCGCGCGTTCGCTGAAGGTGCCGCGCCGTCCGGATCTGGAACAGTTGTCCCGTTTTTCCTGGGTCATGAACGAGAACGGTTGCGGCTTCCGGGCTTACATCCGCCATCGGTTCGAGGCCGAGCGGCTGCCTTTCCAGGTAGCGGTCGAAGCCCTGAGCGTGGACCTGAGGATGTCGCTGGTGGCGCGCGGCTTCGGCATCGGCATCGTGACGCCCGCCGCGTTCGCGGGCGGCGCGTGGCGCGACGAGGTCGAGGTCATCGCGTCGCCTGATTTCCGTCCCCGCGTGCGCGCCTGGCTGTTGCACCGTGAGCCGGCGGGCCGGCTGGCGCGGCCCATCGCCGCGTTTCGGCAAGCGCTGGTCGAGGTGTTGAAGGAGCCGGACTCGCTGCGCGAGCCGTGACCGGGGGGCCGATCAGTGCGGAGCAGGCAGGGGAGGCGCGGCAAGGTATCCGGGCGGGTTTGATGCGGGGTTTGCCGGGTTTTCAGGCCCCGATTTGCAAGCCGAAAAAAGTGTCGCTATAATCTTATTTCTTTGCAGCGCCCGTAGCTCAGTTGGATAGAGTACTTGGCTACGAACCAAGGGGTCGTGGGTTCGAATCCTGCCGGGCGCGCCAGTTGTATAAGGGTGTTAGTGATAGTGGTCACTAACACCCTTTCCTTTTGCGCAGTCTTTTGCGCGACGTTTTCTCCCCCTTCATCCGTTCACCGCGCGCAGCAGGGATTACCTGATCCCGAGTTCCGCTGACCCGGTTTGCCTGTTCGATCCTGGTGGATCACCGACGCCGATCCCGCACGCGCGCGGAAGGAAGCGGAAGGCCCGCATGGGTCGTCAGCCAATGGCCGTACTTCGCTTCCAGGCCGCCAAACCAATCGCTTCCCAGCTCCACAACGAGCGCGTCCCTGGTATCGGAAAACTCGCCCTTGATCGAGGTGTCGAACATCGCGGCGTAGATATCGACCGCGGGCATGTCGGTGGCAACGAATACGCCGATGCCTTTGGAATCAATCCACAGCGGCGCGGCCTTGCTGTAGACCTTCTCTTGCAAATTGCGCAATGCCTTTTGAACCATGGCCGCGTTGTCTTTCGACGCGGACATGAGTACCAGGTACCGCTTCAGTTCTTCCGTGCTGCCGAATGGGTTTTCCATAGCTGACTCCTTTGCCAGGCGGGTGGGGGCGGCTCCCATTCTATGCGCCTGGGGCCGGTCGCTCGTCAGCGCACTACCCGCGTCGGCCTCGATGGTCGTTATTGCCGCATCGGCATCGGCTTTTTTCCGATTTCAGCGCACGTTCTTGAAAATGGCCGCCAGGAACGACAGTTGCTGCCCATTGCCACTTTCGAGGAGGTCGACATGCTGACACTCAATGACGTTCAGGATGCGATGCGCGTTTGGGACGAGGCTCATGCCGCGGTGCATGACTATTTCGGGAACAACGACATTCTTGATCCGCACTGCCGGATGGGATGGCAGGATCTGGTCGAAACCGAAAATCTGGCGCGGACGCAGGCCTTGACGGCCGTCAACAGTTATCGCGGCCAGGAGCAGGCAAAGTAGGCTACAAGCGGCGTCGCAGTCTTGCCGGTTGGACGCCGAGCTGCCCTGGATTGGGGGATGCCCGGGCGCTCTGCAACTCGGTTTGAGTGAACTCCACCTGTTCGCGCCGCGCGCGAAGAGGGGTCGCTCCGTCCACGGTTCGGCTGATCACGCCATGCGGTATCTGCGCCTTGCCGATACCGCGACCTACTTACCCATGCGACGATCGGTCGCGTGCCATCCCCCGCACTTCGCCCACCAACCCCGGGTACACTGCCTGTGTCGAAACGCTGCCCCGAGGCGCGGCTTTACGCCGTTGCCTCACTGACCCATGCCATTCGTCAACTACAAATACAAAATCCTGGGGGGACTTGCCGCGGTGGCCTTGTCGGCGCCGTTGGCGGCTCAGCAGCCCGAGAAGCTCGAACCGGGCACCATGGCGGGACGCATGGCGGCCTGTACGGCCTGTCACGGCGCGCAAGGCCGCGCCGGGCCCGATGGCTATTACCCCCGCATCGCCGGCAAGCCGGCCGACTACCTGTACAACCAGCTCGTCTATTTCCGCGCCGGCCAGCGCCAGTACCGGCCGATGCAGCATCTGCTCGAGAACATGTCGGACGATTACCTGCAACAGATCGCCGTGTGGTTCTCCGACCAGCATCCTCCTTATCCCGACCCCAGGCCTTCCCGCCTGCCCGCCGCCACGCTGGAGCACGGCCGGCAGCTCGTGATGGAGGGAGACCGCGCGCGCGGGGTGCCTGCTTGCGTGTCCTGTCATGGGCAGGCGCTGTCCGGTGTGTTGCCGGCGGTGCCGGCGTTGCTGGGGCTGCCGCATGATTACCTGAGTTCGCAGTTCGGCGCGTGGACCAACGGCCTGCGCAAGGCGATCGCGCCCGATTGCATGGCGGATATCGCGCGCCGCCTGACGCCCGAGGACGTCAGCGCGGTGGCGGGGTGGCTGTCATCGCAGCCGGTGCGCGAGGTGGTTCCGGCCGCCAGCCTGCCCGGGCCGATGCCGATGGAATGCGGCAGCCAGGTGCACGTGGGGAGCCGGCGATGAACAAGCGTGGATTCCTGTTGGGTGTGCTGGCGGTGGCTGTCGCGGCGGTGGGGACGGTGTTCTGGATGGGGCATCGGGAGTACGACGCGCCCGCCCAGGCCGCTGCCGCGGAAGAGGGCGGGCAGCAGGTGGAGCGCGGGCGCTATCTGGCGCGCCTGGGCAATTGCGTGGGATGCCATACGGCGCCGGGCGGCGAGGCCTTTGCCGGCGGCCGGGCGCTGGCCACGCCGTTCGGCACGTTCTATGGCCCGAACCTGACGCCTGATCCGGCGAACGGCCTGGGCAAATGGAGCGCCGACGATTTCTGGCGCGCGCTGCATCAGGGCAAGGCGCCGGACGGCAGCCTGTTGTATCCGGCCTTTCCGTATCCGAGTTATCGCCATGTCTCGCGGGCGGATGCGGACGCGCTATTCGCCTATCTGCGTTCGCTGCCGCCGGTGGCGCGGGCGAACCGGCCGCATGAGCTCGAGTTCCCCTACGACCAGCGCTGGCTGGTGGCGGTGTGGCGGGCCTTCTATTTCCGGCCGATGTCGGACGAACCCGCTCCGGCGGAGCCGTCCGAGGCCTGGCTGCGCGGACGTTATCTGGTCCAAGGCCTGGCCCACTGCGCGGAGTGCCATACGCCGCGCAACCGCCTGGGTGCGATGGCGCCGGATGCGGGGCTGGCCGGCTCGCTGATCGGCGGGCAGTCGTGGTATGCGCCGCCTTTGACGGGCGATCGTGTGACCGGTCTGGGGGAGTGGACCCGGCAGGATGTCATCGATCTGCTCAAGACCGGCATCGCTCCCCGCTCGCATGCGGCAGGGCCGATGGCCGAGGCGGTTCATCAGGGCTTCCAGTATGCGAACGATGCGGACCTGGAGGCGATGGCGGTCTATCTGAAGTCGCTGCCGGCGGTCGGCACCGATCCCGCCTCGGTATCCGCCGCCGCCTCGCCCGCGCTGATGGCCGCGGGAGGCAAGCTCTACGAGCAGCATTGCGCCCAGTGCCACGGTGCCGATGGACAAGGGCGGCCGCCAGCTTGGCCGCCGCTGGCGGGCAATATCTCGGTCGTCGCCGCTTCGTCGGACAACGCGGTGCACATGGTCCTGTCGGGCGGTTTCGCGCCGGCGACGGCGGGCAACCCCCAACCGCACGGCATGCCGCCGTTCGGCCAGTCGCTGGGGGACCAGGATGTGGCGGCCGTGGTGTCGTTCATCCGCCAGAACTGGGGCAACCAGGCCAGCGCCGTCAGCCTGCCCGAGGTGCGCCGCGTGCGCGAGGCCGTGCGCTAGTGAACCCGCGCACGGCTCCGGTCCGGCTTCAGCGTGCCGTGCCGGAGCCGCGGGCACGGCGCGGCTGCCGCATCGTGCCGTCGAAGGCTTGCGCGTTGCGCATGCCCTGGTCCTCGAAGTTGGTGTTGAACAAGACGTGGACGTTGGCCGCGGCCTGCGTGAGCCGGCGTACCAGTTCGGCGATCCGTTCCAGCTCCCCGGGGGTGTATTCGTAGACGAAGCGGCCCGACGAGGCGGCGATGCCCCGGCGGTTCCAGGCTTCCTCATTGCGTCCGTGCAGGCGTACCACCGCCAGGTCGGGGCGCGTCGCCGTCCAGACGGCGGGCACGCTGTTCACGTGTTTGTCCGGGCTGTCGACCACGGTATGGGCCGCGCCGAGGTCGCGCAGCAGGGCCAGCGTGCCGGCCCGGCCCGCCGGGTCCAGCCAGCCGCGATGGCGGAATTCCACCGCGTGGACCTGATCCTCCATGCGGCGCGCGCAGGCGCGCACGAGGGCGCGGCCGGCGGCGTTGTTGCGCACCCGGGGGGCGTACTGGAAATGGACCGCGGCCAACTGGCCGCTCTGGCGCAGCGGCTCCAGGCCTTGCAGGAAACGGCTCCAGAGTTCGTCGCGCAGTTCACCCGGCAGGGTGGCATGGTCGACGATGCGGGCCTCGGGGGGAAGCTCCCCGGCGATATCGGCCGGCAGCGCCGCGGCCGGGGTCAGATGCCCGGTGAAGAGGCGGAAGGCCTTCAGGTGGAAGACGAAGTCCGGCGGCGTGCGCTGGGTCCACAGGTGCGCCGTGCGTGCGGCCGGCAGCCGGTAGTAGCTGCTGTCCACCTCGACCAGCGGGAAGCGCGAGGCGTAGAAGCGCAGCCGGTCCTCGGCCGTGCGGGCCGAGGCGGGATAGAAGCGGCCGCAGGCCAGCAGGGTGGGGTCGGTCCAGGATGAGGTGCCGACGCGGACGGTCATGGCGGGAAATCCGGCGGAAGGTGCATGGGCGTTTATACTGGATGAATATACAGTTTTCCTGTGTCCCATGTCACATGCTCCCGACACGCCGGCCCACGATCCCTGGGCCGACCTGAATCCCCGCCAGCGCGAGGCCGTCGAGTACGGCACGGGCGCCGATGCCGGCCTTTGCGGACCGTTGCTGGTCATTGCCGGCGCGGGCTCGGGCAAGACCAGCACGCTGGCCCACCGGGTGGCGAACCTGGTCCTGAAGGGGGTCGATCCGCACCGGATCCTGCTGCTGACATTCTCGCGCCGGGCCGCCATCGAGATGGAGCGCCGCGCGGGCCGGGTGATGCAGGCCGTGCTGGGCATGGGCGGGCAGCCGCCATCACTGCCCTGGTCCGGGACGTTCCACGCCGTGGGGGCGCGGTTGCTGCGCGACTATGCTCCGCGCATCGGCCTGTCCGAGGCGTTCACCATCCATGACCGGGGAGACGCCGAGGACCTGATGGGCTTCGCGCGGCACGAACTGGGGTTTTCCGGCACCAAGTCCCGCTTTCCCTTGAAGGGCACCTGCCTGGCCATCTACTCGCGCGCCGTCAATAGCCAGGCGCCGCTGGATGGCGTGCTGGCCCGGCATTTCCCCTGGTGCGCGCAATGGGAAGAGCAACTGAAGACGCTGTTCGGCGCCTACGTGCAGGCCAAGCAGGACCAGCACGTGCTGGATTACGACGACCTGCTGCTGTACTGGGCCGAGATGACGAAGGAGCCCGCCATCGCCGCCGAGCTGGGCGCCGCCTTCGACCATGTACTGGTCGACGAATACCAGGACACCAACCGTCTGCAGGCGGAGATCCTGCTGGCCATGAAGCCGGACGGCCGCGGCCTGACGGTGGTGGGGGACGATGCCCAGTCCATCTATTCGTTCCGCGCCGCCACCGTGCGCAACATCCTGGATTTTCCCTCGCAATTCTCGCGGCCCGCGCACCTCGTCACGCTGGACCGCAACTATCGCTCGACCCAGCCTATCCTGGACGCGTCCAACGCGGTCATCGCCGAGGCGCCCGAGCGCCACGCCAAGCAACTCTGGACCGACCGTGCCTCGGCGCAGCGGCCGCAACTGGTCTACGTCAGCGACGAGCCAGGGCAGGCGAGATGGGTGGCGGACCAGATCCTGGCACGGCGCGAGACCGGCGTGCGGCTGATGTCGCAGGCGGTGCTGTTCCGCGCGGCCAGCCACAGCGCCGGACTCGAGCTCGAACTCACCCGCCGCAACATCCCTTTCGTGAAGTTCGGCGGCTTGAAATTCCTCGAGGCCGCCCATGTGAAGGACGTGCTGGCCCTGTTGCGTTGGGCGGCCAACCCGCTCAGCCGCCTGTCCGGTTTTCGCGTGGCGCAGTTGATGCCCGGCATCGGTCCGGCCAACGCCGCCCGCCTGCTCGATGCCATGGCCGGGCCCGGGCAGGCGGTGCGGGCCCTGGCCGATTTCTCACCGCCCGCCGCCGCGGCGGAAGACTGGAAGGTCTTCGCCGATACTTTCGTGGCGCTCAGCGACGCCGGCCTGGCCTGGCCCGCGCACCTGGACCTCGCGCTGCGATGGTACGGCCCGCACCTGCAACGGCTGTATGACGACGCGGTGGTGCGCCTGGCCGACCTCGACCAGCTGGCGCGCATCGCCGGCACCTACGGGTCGCGCGAGCAGTTCCTGACCGAGCTGACCCTGGACCCGCCCGACGCCACCAGCGCGCAGTCGGGGCAGCCGCTGCTGGACGAGGACTACCTCATCCTGTCCACCATCCATTCGGCCAAGGGGCAGGAATGGAAGGCCGTCTACGTGCTGAACGTGGTCGACGGCTGCATTCCTTCCGACATGAGCACCGGCGACGCCGACGAGATCGAAGAGGAACGGCGCCTGCTGTACGTGGCCATGACCCGCGCCAAGGAGGATCTGCAGCTGGTCGTGCCGCAGCGCTTCTACGTGCACCAGCAAAGCGGGGTGGGCGACCGCCACGTCTACGGTACGCGCAGCCGCTTCATCCCGGAACGCATGCTGCCGCTGTTCGAGGTCCTGCCCAAGGCGAGGCAAGGCGCGGCCGCGCCCGCGCCGGTCCAGCCGGCTGTCCGCGTCGACATCGCGAGCCGCATGCGCAACGCCTGGAGCTAGGCGGCAAAATGCTTGACGCAAAAATATTTTAAGTATGAAATAATAACCACCAGGCAGGCGGTTCCGTGCGTTCCGCGGCCACTTTCCCAGCCATCGATCCGCCCTGCGGAGGACTCATGAATATCGCGTGCATCGGAGGGGGGCCCGCCGGGCTGTACTTCGCGCTGCTGATGAAGAAGCGGAATCCATCATCCCGCATCGTCGTCATCGAGCGCAACCGTCCTTACGATACCTTCGGCTGGGGCGTGGTCTTCTCGGACCAGACGCTGGGCAATCTGGTGCAGGCCGACGAGACCACCGCGCGCCGCATCCTCCAGTCTTTCAACCACTGGGACGACATCGACGTCCATTTCAAGGGACGCACCATCACCTCGGGCGGCCACGGCTTCTGCGGCATCGGCCGCAAGCGCCTGCTGAACATCCTGCAGGACCGCTGCCAGGAACTGGGCGTCGAGCTGGTGTTCGAGACCGAGGTGGACGACGACCAGGAAGCCGCCCGTCGCTACGGGGCCGACCTGGTGATCGCCTGCGATGGGCTGAACAGCAAGATCCGCAAGCGCTACGAGGACGTTTTCAAGCCCGACATCGAGACCCGTGATTGCCGTTTCGTCTGGCTGGGCACCAAGAAGCTGTTCCCGGCCTTCACCTTCGCGTTCGAGGAGACCGAGCACGGCTGGTTCCAGGCGCATGCCTACCAGTATGACGGCGATACCTCCACCTTCATCATCGAGACGCCCGACGACGTCTGGCAGCGGGCCGGCATCGACAAGATGAGCCAGTCCGAAGCCATCGCTTTCTGCGAACGGCTTTTCGCCAAATACCTGGACGGCCAGCCTCTGCTGAGCAATTCGCCCCACCTGCGCGGTTCGGCGAACTGGATCCGTTTCCCGCGCATCGTCTGCGGGAACTGGGTCCATTGGAACGACATCGACGGCCGGCGCGTGCCGGTCGTGCTGATGGGCGACGCGGCCCATTCGGCGCATTTCTCCATCGGCTCGGGCACCAAGCTGGCGCTCGAGGACGCGATCGAGCTGGCGCGCTGTTTCGACACCTACCAGGGACAGGAACTCGAGGGCGTGATGGCCGGCTACGAAGCCGTGCGTGCCATCGAGGTGCTGAAGATCCAGAGCTCCGCGCGCAATTCCATGGAATGGTTCGAGAACGTCGACCGCTATGTCGACCTGGAACCCGAGCAGTTCGCCTATTCCATGCTGACGCGCAGCCAGCGCCTCTCGCACGAGAACCTGCGGCTGCGCGACGCTTCCTACGTCGAGGGCTACGAGCGCTGGTTCGCGCACAAGGCGTTCGCGGCGGCCGGCCTGGCGGAGCCTCCCGAGGCGCGCGGCAAGCCCGTTCCCCCCATGCTGACGCCGCTGCGCGTGCGCGATCTGGTCCTGAAGAACCGCATCGTCATGTCGCCCATGGCCCAGTACTCGGCGGTGGGCGGCACGGTGGGCGATTTCCACATGGTGCACCTGGGCAGCCGCGCGATGGGCGGGGCCGCCATGGTCGTCGCGGAAATGACCTGCGTGTCGGCCGATGCGCGCATCACGCCGGGGTGCCCCGGGCTTTACCGGCCCGAGCACACGGATGCCTGGAAGCGCATCGTCGATTTCGTGCATGAACACACTGACGCCCGGATCGCCATGCAGATCGGGCACGCCGGCCCCAAGGGATCGACCAGGCTGGCCTGGGAAGGTACGGACCTGCCGCTGGAATCCGGCAACTGGCCGCTTGTCGCCGCGTCCGATGAACAGTACCTGCCGGGCGTGTCGCAGGTGGCCCGCGCGGCCTCGCGCGACGATATGCGCCGCATCCTGGGCGACTTCGTGCGTGCCACCCTCGAAGCCGGGAAGGCGGGGTTTGACTGGCTGGAACTGCACTGCGCCCACGGCTACCTGCTGTCCACCTTTATTTCACCGTTGACCAATCGCCGCACGGACGAGTACGGCGGCAGCCTGGAGAACCGTTGCCGCTACCCGCTCGAAGTCTTCGCCGCGATGCGCGCGGTGTGGCCCGCGCACAAGCCCATGAGCGTTCGCATCTCGGCGCACGACTGGGTCGAGGGCGGGATCACGCCCGACGACGCGGTGGCGATCGCCGGCCTGTTCAAGGTCGCCGGCGCGGACATGATCGATTGTTCGTCGGGCCAGGTCAGCAAGCGCGAACAGCCGGTGTACGGGCGCATGTTCCAGACGCCGTTCGCCGACCGCATCCGCAACGAGGCCGGGATCCGGACCATCGCGGTGGGCGCCATTTTCGAGGCCGACCACGTCAATGGCATCATCGCGGCGGGGCGCGCCGACCTGTGCGCGCTGGCCCGGCCGCATCTGGCCAATCCGGCGTGGACGCTGCTGGAATCGGCGAAGATGGGGTGGGACGTGGAGTGGCCCAAGCAGTACTACGCGGGCCGCCTGCAACTGGAACGCAACCTGGAGCGCGAACGCCAGATAGCGTCCGCGACCCAGGGCATGTCGCCGCGCGAAATCGCGGCGCGGCTACTGGAGTGAGAATGGGACCACCCCCTACGCCCTTCGGGCGCCCCCTGAAGGGGGCGGCACTGGCGGACCGGCAAAGCCGGATCCGCGGTGCCCTGGGTCTGGGCATGAGTCATACGATGGAGTGGTGACATAGCTCATGGATCAATTGAACGGAAAGCATGCGCTGGTGACCGGCGGAGCGCGGGGCATCGGCCTTGCCGTCGCGCGCGGGTTGCTGCGCCACGGCGCGGCGGTCACGCTGACAGGTCGCGACGCGGCGGCGCTGGATGCCGCGGTCGCCGCGCTGGCGCCGCTGGGCACTGTGCGCAAGGCGCGGATGGATGTGGCCGATCCGGTCTCTGTCGAGCAGGGCATGGCCGAGGCGGTGCGCGCGGCGGGCCGTATCGACATCCTCGTCAACAACGCCGGCCAGGCGGAATCGGCGTCCGTGGGCAAGACCGACGACGCCCTGTGGGCGCGCATGCTGGCGGTCAACCTGAGCGGCACCTTCTATTGTTCGCGCGCGGTGCTGCCCGGCATGCTGGAGGCCGGCTGGGGGCGCATCGTCAACGTGGCCAGCACCGCCGGCCTGATCGGCTATACCTACACGGCGGCCTATTGCGCCTCCAAGCACGGCGTCGTCGGACTGACGCGCGCGATGGCGCTGGAGGTCGCCACCAAGGGTGTCACGGTCAACGCCGTCTGCCCCGGATTCACCGAAACCGACCTGGGCCGCGAGGCCATCGCCAATATCTCCGCCCGCACCGGCCGCAGCCAGGTCGAGGCCACGGCGGCGCTGGCCGCGTTCAATCCGCAGAAACGGCTGGTGCAGCCCGACGAAGTGGCCCATGCCGCCGTCTGGCTGTGCCTGCCGGCCTCGGCCGCGATGAACGGCCAGGCCATCGCGGTCGCGGGCGGCGAAGTCACTTGAAGGAGCAACGATGGCTCGCAAGCCCATCGACGAGACGAACGGCACCGGCGCGGGGCGCGACCCCGCGCCGGTGCTCGACCTGGAAGCCCGGCTGACCGAGGACCATCATCAGTCGCTGGTGCTGTGGTTGCGCATGTTGTCCTGCACGGTGCGCGTCGAGACCGAGATCCGGTCGCGGCTGCGCGCCGATTTCGGCATCACGCTGCCGCGTTTCGACCTCATGGCGCAGCTCGAGCGGCATCCCGAGGGATTGCGCATGGGCGAGTTGTCGCAGCGGATGATGGTGACCGGCGGCAATGTCACCGGCATCACCGACCAGCTGGAGGAAGAAAAGCTGGTGGTGCGCGAGCCCTCGCCCGAGGATCGGCGCGCTTTCGTGGTCAAGCTCACGCCGTCCGGCCGCAAGGCCTTCGCGAAGATGGCGGCCGTGCACGAGCAGTGGATCGTCGAGCTGTTTTCGACCCTGCCCGCGGCCTCCAAGGACACGCTGATCGAACTGCTGTCGCAATTGAAACAGGGGCTGACCGACCGGTTGCCCGCCGAACGCAAATAGAACGGGGGATGACGACCATGCGCCATGTTCATGGGGAAAGACAGATGCTGCACGGCGGCCGCACCGTCATGGCCGACTACGAGGCCCGGCATTTCTCGCTGCAGGTGCGCGACGCGGTCGCCATCGTCACGCTTGACCGGCCCGAGCGCAAGAATCCGCTCACCTTCGAGTCGTACGCCGAGCTGCGCGATTTCTTCCGCGCGCTGGCCTATGCCGACGACATCCGTACGGTGGTGGTGCAGGGCGCCGGCGGCAATTTCTGCTCGGGCGGCGACGTGCACGACATCATCGGTCCGCTCACCCGGCTGGACATGCCGTCGCTGCTGGCTTTCACGCGCATGACGGGCGACCTGGTGAAGGCCATGCGCGCCTGCCCGCAGCCCATCGTCGCGGCCGTGGACGGCGTCTGCGCCGGCGCCGGCGCCATCCTGGCGATGGCCTCGGACATGCGCCTGGGCACCGCGCGCAGCAAGACCGCCTTCCTGTTCACCCGCGTCGGCCTGGCCGGCTGCGACATGGGCGCGTGCGCGCTGCTGCCGCGCGTGATCGGACAGGGCAGGGCGTCCGAGCTGCTGTACACCGGCCGCTCGATGGGGGGAGACGAGGGCGAGCGCTGGGGCTTCTTCAACCGCCTGTGCGAGCCGGACGCCTTGTCCGATCAGGCCTGCGAACTGGCGGCCAGCCTGGCGCAGGGGCCGGTGTTCGCCCACGCGATGACCAAGCGCATGCTGCACCAGGAATGGAACATGGGTATCGAGCAGGCCATCGAATCGGAGGCGCAGGCCCAGGCCATCTGCATGGCCACCAACGATTTCCATCGCGCCTACCACGCCTTCGTGGCCAAGCAACGCCCGGTCTTCGAAGGGGATTGAAGTGAGCGACGCATCGAATTCGAGCAGGGCGCAGCACCTGGCCTGGCCGTTCTTCGAACTGCGGCACCAGGAACTGGTGGCGGAACTGGATCCCTGGGCGGCTCGGCGGGTGGCGCATGCGGATGGCGGGGATACCGATGCGACGTGCCGGGAACTGGTGCGCGTGCTGGGCGAGGATGGCTGGCTGCGATATGCCGTGGCGGGGCTGGCGCATGGCGGGTTGACCGATGCCATCGACACGCGCGCCGTCTGCCTGATCCGCGAGACGCTGGCCTATCACGACGGGTTGGCGGATTTCTCCTTCGCCATGCAGGGCCTGGGATCGGGTGCGATCAGTTTGTTCGGGACGGACGAGCAGCGCGCGGGCTATCTGCCGCGGGTGGCGTCCGGCCGGGCCATCGCCGCCTTCGCGCTGTCCGAACCCGAGGCGGGCTCGGACGTGGCCGCCATGGCCTGCGCGGCCACGCCGGACGGTTCGCACTACGTGCTGAACGGCAGCAAGACCTGGATTTCGAACGGCGGCATCGCCGATTTCTATGTGGTGTTCGTGCGGACAGGCGAGGCGCCAGGGGCACGCGGCATCACCGCGCTGGTGGTCGATGCCGATACCCCCGGGCTGGAGATCGCCGAACGCATCGACGTGATCGCGCCGCATCCGCTGGCGCGGTTGCGTTTCGACGGCTGCCGCGTGCCGGTGTCCCGGCGGCTGGGCGAGCCGGGGCAGGGCTTCAAGGTCGCGATGGCCACGCTGGACGTCTTTCGCACCTCGGTGGCGGCCGCGGCGCTGGGCTTCGCCCGCCGGGCCCTGGACGAGGCGCTGGCGCGCGCCACTTCGCGCCGCATGTTCGGCCAGACGCTGGCCGATTTCCAATTGACCCAGGCGAAGCTGGCCGACATGGCCACCGGCGTCGACGCCGCGGCGCTTTTGACCTACCGGGCGGCGTGGATGCGCGACGGCGGGGCGCGCATCACGAAGGAAGCGGCGATGGCCAAGATGAGCGCCACCGAGACCGCGCAGCGGGTGATCGATGCGGCGGTGCAGATGTTCGGCGGGCAGGGCGTGGTCAGCGGCGAGACGGTCGAACGCTTGTATCGCGAGATCCGCGCGCTGCGCATCTATGAAGGCGCCACCGAAGTCCAGCAACTGATCATCGGCCGCGAACTGCTGCGAGCGGCGGGCGCGGCCTGAAGAACGAGAAAGGAGAACCCATGGCATCGAACATCGAGACCCTGCAGCCGGCCGGATGGCCCCGCCCCCGCGGCTACAGCAACGGCCTGGCGGCCCGCGGCAAGCAGATCTTCATCAGCGGGATGATAGGCTGGGAGCCCGACGGCGTGTTCCGCGCCAAGGACTTCGCCGGCCAGGTCCGGCAGGCGCTGGCCAACATCGTCGAGGTGCTGGCCGAGGCCGGCGCGGGGCCGGAGCACATCGTGCGCATGACCTGGTACGTGCTGGACAAGCGGGTCTACGTCGCGTCCTATGAGGACATCGGCAAGGCCTATCGCGAGATCATCGGCCGCCATTTTCCCGCCATGACGGCGGTGCAGGTGGCCGGCCTGGTCGAGGACGAGGCCCAGGTCGAGATCGAGGTGACCGCGGTCATTCCGGATTGACCGTATTCCCGGTCGCGCGGCGCGGGGGGGATGGGTATCATTTCATGCATGGACATTCGCAGATACGGAGAACCATCGTGAAAGATGCCCCCCACAGCCTCAAGTCCGGGTACTACTGGTACTTCATCGACACCGATCCGCCGTCGGTCATCCATATCCACGACACGGGCGCGGCCAGCCTGATGGGGACCGACTACGAGGTGCCGCCCGAAGACGTGGCGGAAATGCTCAAGCGCGGCGAAACCTTCGTCTGGATCGATCCGCCGCTGGTGCCCTAGCGGCTGGCGTCGGCGGCCGCGCGGGTCAATGCCATTCGCCGGCCTCGACGAAGATGTGCCGGCTGGCTTCCAGCAGTTCGGCGCGGGGCGCTCCCAGCTTGATGGCTTCGCCCACCTGCAGCGGCACGTACTTGGTGGCGGACACCAGCACCAGCTGTCCGGCCGGCTGGCCCGGCCAGGTCAGGGCCAGGCAATGCGGGTGATGCGGCTTCTCGCCTTCGTACTTGGCAACCACCACGCCGCTGCGCAGCTCGATGGCGGTGCCGGCATGATGGTCGATCTCGAACTGCGGCAGACCGCCCAGGAACCTGATGTAGGGATGCAGCGCCATCGTCGTCTCCCCCGCGTGCCGGGTGAGGCTATCCTACTTCAACGGGGGATTTCGTCCAATGCCCGCGCGGCAGCGCGGGCCGGCATCAGTCCTGCGCGCTGAAACCGGTCTGGGCCACGATATCGCGCCAGCGCGCGATTTCGCTCAAGGTGTAGCGGTCCAGTGCTTCGTGCCCGGCGAAGGCCGGATTCACGCCCTGTTCCACCAGCTTGCGCTGGACGTCGGGATCCTTCATCACCTGGCCCACGGCGGCTTCCAGCTTGTCCACCACGGCGGGGGGCGTGCCCCGGGGCGCGTACAGGCCGTACCAGCCGGTGGCGTTCACGTCGGGATAGCCGGCCTCGGTCATGGTCGGGATGGTGGGGGCGGCCGGCTGCCTTTGCTTCCCGGTCACGGCCAGGATCTTCAGTTTGCCGCCCTGGGCCAGTTGCTGGGCGACCTGCAGGACGACGAAGCCGAACTGCACCTGGCCGCCGACGAGGTCGGTCACCAGCGGCGCCGAACCCTTGTAGGGCACGTGCTGCATGTCCAGTTGCGCCTTGCGGTTGAACATGTCGCCCGCGAACTGCGACGGCGAGGCGGCGCCGAACGATCCATACGAATACTTGCCGCGTCCGGCCTGGAGCCAGGACACGAGCTCTCCTAGGGATCCCGCGGGCACGCTGGCCGGGGTGGCCAGGGCCAGCTCGAAATCCACCAGCCGCGCCACGGCGGTGAAGTCCTTGACGGGATCGTAGGGCAATTTCTTGAAGGTGACGGGATTGACCGCCATGGTCTGGGCAAAGCCCATCAGCAGCGTATAGCCGTCGGCCGGGGCCTTGGCGGCGGCGGCCGAGCCGATGAACCCGTTGGCGCCCGCCTTGTTCTCGATGATGATGGGCTGCCCCAGTTGGGCGCGCAGCTTGTCGGCGATCATGCGGGCGACGACGTCGGGCGTGCCGCCCGCCGGACCTGGCACCACCAGTGTGACGGGGCGGGAAGGGTAGGTGTCGGCCTGCGCGGCGAACGCCGGCAGCAGGCAGGAAAACGTCAGGATGGCGTGGCGTAGCATGATTTCCCTCGTTGCTGCGAACATTTCATCCTAAGGGTGAAAGCACTGGACCGGGTAATGAAAATCCCCGGCCGGGATATGCCGATTGCCTATACCAGCGTACGCGCCACCCGGAGTTTCGGGGTATTCCTTAGCGAAAGCGGTGTGGGTAGCGGTATGGTTTTTGCTATCCTCGGAAGGATGCTACTCCGGGGAGGTGGTCGATGCGCCTGACGCGCGCTGAGGGTTTGAGACAGGGCGCACAGGGCGCGGGCGGTTGGGCCAGAAAATTCCTGCTGGCGGTGGCGGCGGTCGTCGCGGCGGGCTGCTCTCCGGGCGGGCCCGACGGCGGTACGCCGCTGAACAGCCCCTATGCGGCCGGCGCCGAGCGCGAGAACGTCATGTATACCGCGTTCACGCAGCGCTCGCCCAAGTACCTGGACCCGGCCAGTTCCTATTCGGTCGACGAAACCCCCTACACCTATCAGATCTACGAGCCGCTCTACGGCTACGACTATCTGAAACGGCCCTACCAGCTCGTGCCGCGGGCGGCCGTCCGGGTGGTCGATCCGGTCTACCTGGACGCGCAGGGCAACCGCCTGCCGGACAGCGTGCCGGGCGAACAGGTGGTGCAAAGCGTCTACGACATCCCGATCAAGCCCGGCATCCGGTACCAGCCGCACCCCGCGTTCGCGGTGGACGAGGCCGGCCGGGACGTGTACCGGCACCTGGTCCCGGCGGACCTGGAAGGCAAGTACGCCATCCCGGACTTCCCCCGCACCGGTTCGCGCGAGCTGACCGCCGACGACTACGTCTACGGCATCCGCCGCCTGGCCACCACCCGCGTGGTCTCGCCCATCTACGCGCACATGACCGACTACATCGTCGGTTTCAAGGAATACGGCGACCGCATCCGCGCCGCCGACGCCGAGCTGCGCAAGGGGCTGGCACCGACCACGCGCGACCTGCCGTGGCTGGACTTCCGCCAATATGCCTTCGAAGGCGTGGAGGCGCTGGACCCCCACACGCTGCGCATACGGATCAAGGGCAAGTACCCGCAGTTCAAGTACTGGCTGGCGATGACCTTCTTCTCGCCCATCCCCTGGGAAGCGGACCAGTTCTACAGCCAGGCCGGCATGACCGAGCGCAACCTGACCCTGAACTACTGGCCGGTGGGGACGGGGCCCTACATGTTGACGGAGTACCGCGAGAACCGCCGCCACGTGCTGTCGCGCAATCCCAATTTCCGTGGCGATCCCTATCCCTGCGAGGGCACGGACGAGGACCGCGCCGCCGGCCTGCTCCAGGACTGCGGCAAGCCCACTCCCTTCATCGACCGCATCGTCTTCAACATCGAGAAGGAAAGCGTGCCGCTGCAGGGCAAGTTCCTGCAGGGCTACTATGACGTGCCCCAGGCCGAGCGTGGCGAGTACGGCGTGGCCTATCTGGTGGCGGCGGGCGACTCCAAGGAGAAGGCGGCGCTGTACGCCGAGCGCGGGCTGAAGCTGCCGACCACGGTCGAGACGCAGAACTGGTACATGGGCTTCAACTGGCTGGATCCGGTGGTGGGCAAGGGCGACAACCCCGCCCAGGAAGCGCGCAACCGCAAGCTGCGCCAGGCCATCAGCATCGCGGTGGACTGGGAAGAGTACGTCACCATCTTCGAGAACAGCCAGGCGCAGGTCGCGCACGGACCGCTGCCGCCGGGCCTGCTGGGCTACCGCGATCCGCCCGCCGGCGCCAACCCGGTGGTCTACGACATCGCCGGCGACAAGGTGACCCGCAAGCCGCTGGCCGAGGCCCAGCGGCTGCTGGCCGAAGCCGGCTACCCCGACGGCCGCAACGCGCAGACCGGCCAGCCCCTGGTCCTGAACTACGACGCGATGGGCGGCGTGTCGCCCGGCGCGCGCTCGCAATTCGACTGGCTGCAGCGCCAGTTCGGCAAACTGGGCATCCAGCTCGAAGTCCGTTCCACCGACTACAACCGCTTCCAGGACAAGATGCGGCGCGGCGTGGCGCAGATCTTCATGTGGGGCTGGAACGCCGACTATCCCGACGCCGAGAACTTCCTGTTCCTGCTCTACGGCCCGAACGGCAAGGCGAAGGAAGGGGGCGAGAACGCCTCGAACTACGTCAATCCCGAGTTCGACAAGCTGTTCGAGCGCATGAAGTACCTCGACGACGGGCCCGAGAAGGAAGCCCTGATCGCCCGCATGGTCGCCATCGTGCAGACCGATGCGGCATGGATGTTCGGCTACTTTCCCAAGTCCGGGGGCGCCTACCAGCAATGGGTGGGCAACGGCAAGCCGACCCAGATGATACGGAACAACCTGCAGTTCATGAAAATCGATGCCGCCCTGCGGACCCGCAAGATCGCCGAGTGGAACCAGCCGGTCTGGTGGCCGGTGGCGCTGGCGGTGCTGCTGCTGGTCCTTCTGGCCGTGCCCGCGTGGCGCATGGTGCGGCGCCGCGACCGCGCCGTGGCCGTCCATACCGACCGTTCCCCGGGAGATGCGGCATGACCGCCTACATCGTGCGCCGGATCCTGTACGGGGTCCTGATCCTGATCGGCGTCAACCTGTTCACTTTCATGCTGTTTTTCGCGGTCAACACGCCGGACGACATGGCGCGCCTGTCCATAGGCGGGCGCCGGGTCACCGCCGACGCCATCGAGAAATGGAAGGTCGAGCGCGGCTATGACAAGCCGCTGCTGGTCAATGCCCAGGCCGAGGGCGCGCGGCGCTACACCGACACCATCTTCTTCGACCGCTCCGCCCGGCTGTTCGTGTTCGATTTCGGCGCCTCGGACGCCGGCCGGGACATCGGCTACGAGATCCGGCAGCGGGTGGGACCCAGCCTGGCGCTGGCGGTGCCGACCTTCCTGCTGGGCCTGTTCGCCAGCGTGGCGTTCGCGCTGCTGCTGGTGTTCTTCCGCGGGACCTATCTCGACTTCTGGGGCGTGGTGCTGTGCGTGGCCATGCTTTCCATCTCGGCGCTGTTCTACATCATTGCCGGGCAGTATCTCTTTTCCAAGACCCTGAGGCTGGTCCCGCTGTCGGGCTTTGCCGGCGGCCTGGACGCCATGCGCTTCCTGGTGTTGCCCGTGCTGGTGGCCATCATCGCCAAGCTGGGGCCCGAGGCGCGCTTCTACCGCGCGCTGTTCCTGGAGGAAATCGGCAAGGACTATGTCCGCACGGCCCGCTCCAAGGGGCTGTCCGAGCGCCTGGTGCTGTTCCGCCACGTGCTGCGCAACGCCATGCTGCCCATCCTGACCAGCACCATCTCGGCCATTCCGCTGCTGTTCATGGGCAGCCTGATCGCCGAGTCCTTTTTCGGCATACCCGGGCTGGGCAGCTACACCATGGACGCCATCAACGCCCAGGACTTCGCCATCGTGCGCGCCATGGTGTTCATCGGTTCGGTGCTCTACATCATCGGCCTGATCCTGGCCGACATCTCCTACACGATCGCGGATCCGCGCGTGCGTTTCGAGTAAGAACATGCCCAAGATCGTCTTTCTGTGGACCGACGTCGCGCTGTTCCTGCTGGTGCTGGGGATCGCCTGCTATGCCTGGCACGCCCGCCGCACGCCCAATCTCCGGGCCACCTGGGCCAGGGTGGCGCGGGACACGCCGGCCATGTGCGCCGTGGTGGTGCTGAGTGTGTTCGTGGTGATAGGCGTGCTCGACTCCATGCACTACCGGCCCTTGCTGGAGTCGGTGGAAGTCGATGGCGGGAAGGGCGCGCGCGCCTATTCCCCGGTCACGCGCTCGGTGCTCGACGCCCTGCTGGAAAAACCCATGGCCGGGCGCGAGAAGACCTACTCGGCGCCGTTGGCGGTGCGCCAGTTCACCAAGGAATCCATGCTGGTCGACGGCAAGCCGGTGCGGGACTATCCGCGCCTGCGCCACGGCGGCGCGCACCTGACCGACCCCGATACGCAATGGCTGGGGGATGTGCTGCGGCGGACGGCCGTGGGCGTCGTGGCCGGCGGCCTGCTGGCCGGCGCCGTGGCCCTGCTGGTGGCGGGCGCCCTGGCGCATCGCGGCGGGCGGACCTTTCCCGTGGCGTGGCGCGACATCGTCCAGCGGCGCACCGCGGTGCCGGTGGCGGCCATGCTGCTGACCTTCGGCATCATCGCCATCCTGGCGGGCGCGGCCGTGTCGCTGTCCACCGGCTATCACGTCATGGGCACCGACAGTACCGGCAACGACGTCCTGGTACAGACGGTCAAGAGTTTCCGCACCGCGCTGGTCATCGGCAGCCTGACCACCCTGGCGACCCTGCCGCTGGCCCTGGCGCTGGGCATCATGGCGGGCTATTTCAAGGGCTGGGTCGACGACATCATCCAGTACGTCTACACCACGCTGACCTCCATTCCGGGCGTGCTGCTGATCGCCGCCTGCGTGCTCATGGTGCAGGTCTTCATCGACAACAATCCCGACCTGTTCGAGACCGGCGCCGAACGGGCCGACCTGCGCCTGTTCCTCTTGTGCATCATCCTGGGCGTGACGGGCTGGGCGGGGCTGTGCCGGCTGCTGCGGGCCGAGACGCTCAAGCTGCGCGAGCTCGACTATGTGCTGGCGGCGCGCGCCTTCGGCGCGTCGTCCGTGCGCATCATGGCCCGCCACCTGCTGCCCAACGTCATGCACATCGTGCTGATCACCGTCGTGCTCGATTTCTCGACCCTGGTGCTGTACGAGGCCGTGTTGTCCTACCTGGGCGTAGGGGTGGATCCCTCCATGAACTCTTTCGGGTCCATGATCAACCTCGCCAGGCTGGAGATGTCGCGCGATCCCATGATCTGGTGGAGCCTCTTGTCCGCCTTCGTCTTCATGCTGGCCCTGGTGCTCTCCGCCAACCTGTTCGCCGACGCCGTGCGCGAGGCCTTCGACCCGCGCGCCCGGGCCTACCGGCCGGCGTGGGCGCGGGCCCGTTCGGCCAAAGCGCTGGAGGACCGCCGATGAACGCCCCCGCTGAAACCGCCATGCTGGACGTGCGCCAGCTGGACGTCCTGCTCGACAGCGACCACGGAGTCGTCCATGCCGTGGACGCGCTCGACCTGGCCATCGCGCGTGGCCAGACTTTCGCGCTGGTGGGCGAGTCCGGCTGTGGCAAGAGCATGACCGCGCTGGCCCTGCTGCGCCTCCTGCCCGACGCCGGACGGATCGAGCGCGGCCAGACCCTGCTCGAAGGCGTGGACCTGAACCGCCTGCCCGAACGCGACATGCGCACCGTGCGGGGCCGCAAGATCAGCATCATCTTCCAGGAACCCGCGACCAGCCTGAATCCGGTGATGCGGGTGGGCGACCAGATCGTCGAAACCATCACCACCCATACGGCGCTGCGCGGGGCCGCCGCCCGCGCCAAGGCCGTCGAGTGGCTGCGGCGGGTCGGCATACCCGAGCCCGAACGGCGCGTGGACGACTACCCCTTCCAGCTGTCGGGCGGCCAGAAACAGCGCGTCATGATCGCGATCGCGCTGGCGGCCGAACCGGAACTGCTGATCGCCGACGAGCCCACCACCGCGCTGGACGTCACCATCCAGGCCCAGATCCTGGAACTGCTGCGCACCTTGCAGACCCAGCTCGGCATGGCGATGATGCTCATCACCCACGACCTGGGCATCGTGCGCAGCATGGCCCATCACGTCGCGCTGATGTACGCCGGCCAGATCGTGGAATCCGCCCCGGCCGGCGAATTCTTCCGCCATCCCCGCCATCCCTATGCCCGGCTGCTGTTCGGCGCGCTGCCCAGCATGGGGCGCCGGGGCGAACACCTGGCCGCCATTCCCGGCACCGTGCCCGCCCTGAACCAGGCGTTCGGCGGCTGCCGTTTCGCCCAGCGCTGTCCGGCCCACGCGGCCGAATGCGACGCCGCGCCGCCGCCCCTGGCCCAGGAGGCTCCCGGCCACGCGGTGCGCTGCGTGCGGCTGGTCCAGATCGACGCCGCCCGCGCCGCGGGCAGGGGAGAGCCGCTGCCCGAGGTGCATGTCGTGGAACAACCCGCCGCATCCATGGCGGCTCCCGCCGCGGTGGCCGAAGCCTCTTCATCCACATCGGGAGCCGGCCTGCTGAGCGTGACCGGCCTCAAGGTCCATTTCCCCATCCGCAAGGGCCTGCTGCGCCGCACGGTCGGCTGGGTCAAGGCAGTGGACGGCGTGAGCCTGTCGCTCGACACCGGCAAGACGCTCGCCCTGGTCGGAGAGTCCGGCTGTGGCAAGACCACCACCGGCAAGGCCCTGCTGCGCCTGCTGGACGGCGTGGCGACAGTCTCCGGCCAGGCCAGCCTCCAGGGGCAGGACCTGCTGCGGGCCGGCGGACGCCAGCTCAAGCGCCTGCGGCGCGACATCCAGATCATCTTCCAGGACCCCTATGCCTCGCTGAATCCCCGGATGCGCGTGGGCGAGATCCTGGACGAGGGCCTGGCCTCGCTGCGCCCCGACATGGACGCGGCCAGCCGCCAGGCCGCCTTGCTTCGCCTGCTGGACCAGGTGGGGCTGCGCGCCGACGCCCGCGACCGCTACCCGCACGAGTTCTCGGGGGGGCAGCGCCAGCGCATCGCCATCGCCCGCGCCCTGGCGCTCGAACCCAAGCTGATGGTGTGCGATGAACCGACCTCGGCGCTGGATGTCTCCGTGCAGGCGCAGATCCTCAACCTGCTGCACGCGCTGCAGCGGGACATGGGCATCGCCTACCTGTTCATCACCCACAACTTCGGGGTGGTCGAATACCTGGCCGACGACATCGCCGTCATGCAGGGCGGCCACATCGTCGAGAGCGGCCCGGCCGAACGTGTCCTGACCCGGCCGGAACATGCCTATACCCGGCAGTTGCTGGACGCCGTGCCGCGCTTCGACGTCGCGGCGGCCTGAACGGACAAGGAGAGCAAGCATGTCGTACGAAGGAAGTTGCCATTGCGGGGCCGTCGCGTTCGAAATCGACGCCCCCGTGCCCACGCAGGCCATGAGCTGCAATTGCTCCCATTGCCGGCGCAAGGGCTTTCTGCTGAGCTTCGTGCCCGAAGGCCAGTTCACGCTGAAGCAGGGCCAGGACCAGTTGCGGTCCTATTTCTTCCATGCCCACAAGATCGAACACATGTTCTGCGCGACCTGCGGCACGCAATCCTTCGCCCGGGGCGCCATGCCCGACGGGACGCCCATGCGGGCGGTGAACCTGCGCTGCGTGCCGGCTATCGACCTGGACGCGCTGCAGATCAAGCGGGTGGATGGGGCGAGCTTCTAGGCCGGCCGGCGGGGCGGGGGGCCAAAATGGATTATCATTCCGCTCTTGGCGCCGCATCGGGAAGCGTGGCAGAGTGGTCGATTGCACCGGTCTTGAAAACCGGCAACGGGAAACCGTTCGTGAGTTCGAATCTCACCGCTTCCGCCAGCGATTTTGAGAAACCCCTTGATTTCATCCAGGAATCAAGGGGTTTTTTGCCGATGGGACGCCCCAAGGCAAGAAGCGCCTCCTCGGGGGGCCGCAGGCCGGAACCCCGACCGACGCAGATCCTGGCAGATGGAAAGGCCCACGCGCCGGCCTCATGGCTGCATGTCGCATTCCACGGGGCTGTCCACTTTCGGCAGCCACTTCAGGCGGCGCCTGGTCCAGGTTTGCCGCCGCACGGGCCCGAGCACATCTCGTTCCGCCAGCGCGCCGACGCGCAATGTGTATGTCCTTGGAGTGCCGAGGTCGGTGGCGTAGACCGGACCGCCGCAGATTTCGCAAAACCCGTGCGCGCGTTTCGCGCCGCTGGCGCCGGTCTTGATGTACTGGCGCGGAGTGCCGCTCAGGAGCCGGAATGTGTCCGCGGGCGCCAGGACATTCAGCCGGAAGGCGGACCCGGACAGGGTTTGGCAATCCAGGCAATGACACATGTTCACCACGGTGGGGTCGACCTCGGCTTCGTAGGTGATCGCGCCGCAATGACATTGGCCGTGTACCTTCATGTTGGGCTCCTGGGCAGGACGAACGGGTGTGCTGCGGGGATGGTACCTTGATCTCTTTTTTTATGGTTTTGATGAATGGAACCGGTTCCTAAAATTTGACATGTGTGCGTGCCGTCGATAAAGTCCTCGGTACCCATGGCAACGGTGAATTGCCAACAAGAGGACAAGGAGACCTGAGTGTTCAAGAAAAGCATCGCCGTGTGCCTGGCGGCGGCTGTATCCGGTGGGCTGACGCCGGCGTCGGCCCAGGAAGGAGGCCGGGCACCGGTCCGTATCGTGGTGGCATCGGCGCCGGGAGGAAATATCGATGTGCTCGGCCGCATTCTGGCGGAACACCTGTCCGCGCTTACGCATCAGAACTATTACGTCGAGAACCGGGCTGGCGCCGGCGGAAACATCGGCACGGCCTACGTGGCGCAAGCCAGGCCCGACGGACAGACGCTCCTGATCGTGTCCACCAGCCATACGAGCAATGTCCACCTCTACCGCAAGGTCGGCTATGACCCGATCAAGAGCTTTACCCCTATCTCGAGCCTGGCCCAATCGGCATTTGCCATAGCCGTGCCCACCGGCTCGAAGTATCAGACGCTCCAGGATTTCGTCGCCGATGCGCGCGCCCATCCAGGGAGAATCAATTACGGGTCCGCGGGCGTGGGGCAGGGCAACCACCTTGGCATGGAACTGCTGAAGTCTGATATAGGAATAGATCTCATGCACGTCCCCTTTACATCCATGGGGGCCGTTGTCACGGCACTGATGGGAGCGCAGGTGGATGTGGCGATGCTGACGCTGCCGGGGGCCCTGGCAGCGTCGGACGCGGGGAAAGTGCGCATTCTCGGGGTCACCGGCCGTCAGCGTGTCGCCAAACTGGCCATGGTTCCCACGATCCGGGAAGCCATCGGCCATGAGTTCGATCTGACCTCGTGGCAAGGACTGCTCGGACCTGCCGGATTGCCCGACAAGCAAGTCGCGGATCTGAATGAGAACGTACGGAAGGTCATGTCTTCCCCTCAGGTCGTGGAGCAGCTCGATCGGGTGGCTTTGACGCCGGATGTTTCGACACCAGCGGAGTTCGGGCGGTTTCTGTCATCGGAAACCGCTCGCTGGGGCAAGGTGATCGGTGACGCGAAGATCGGAGTGGACAAGTAATGGCGCAACCAACCTTGGCCCGGCGGTACGGGGAATTCATCGTTTCCACGAAGCTGGCGGCCATGCCGCCGGATGCCGTGCGGAATGGCCAGATGCTGGTCGCCAGTACCCTGGCCAGCGCCGCGCTTGGATCCACGCTCGAGTCGAGCCGGGTCGTCCGGCGACTGGAGGCCGAGCGGGGAGGTAAGCCGCTTTCGACCGTCTGGTTCGGGAACTGGGAGGACTTGCCCGCCGTGGCCTGCGCCAGGGTGAACGCGCTGATGAGCGACGCGGCGGCCTCGGATGACAGCGATCTGAGGAATATCGTCCATAGTGGCACGCCCGCATGCGCGGCGGCTCTCGCCGTCGGTCAGGAGGTCGGCGCGTCGGGCGCGGACGTCACCGAGGCGATCATCCTGGGGTACGAGGTCGCGGGAAACATCAACACGGCCATGATGGGCGGGCTGCAGCGCAAGGGGTTCCATGGAGGCATCGTTGCGACATTCGCGGCGGCGGCAGCCGCCGCGCGCCTGATGCGTTTGAGCGCGGAGAGCGCGGCGCATGCCTTGGCGCTGGCCGCGACTTCCATGGGAGGGTTGCATGCGGCCGCGGCGACCAGCCTGGCGCGGGAATACATCGCGGGCAATGCCGCGATGATGGGTGTCCAGTGCGCCCAGGCAGCCAGGCTCGGCTACACAGGAGAGATCGCGACATTCGAGATGAGCCGGGGATTCTTCCAGACGCTCGGACCCGGGCACGACGCCAATGCGGTCATCGGGGAGCTGGGAGAGAAGTGGAGCATATTGAGCGAGCTCGGAATCAAGCTCGTGCCGGGAGGCTCTCCGTTCCATGCCGTCGCGGAAGCCGCCGCCATGGCTGCCCGCGAGGGCGCATTGCAGGTGGAGGATATCAGGCAGATCACCTTTACGTTGCCGGACTATCCGTTTCCCGGACCCAAGCACCCGACGGACTTGATCGGCATTGCCCATAGTCCCTTCTACTTCGCGGCTGCCGGTGCCGCGGATCACGACTACCACTGGGCGCATGCCTTTCCCGAGAAGATCAGGGATCCGCGCATCCGGTCCTTGTTCGACCGGATAACGCGCCTGGATCAGGAAGTCCCCGACAAGTCGTCATACAAGAGCGGCGCCATCGTAAGCGTGGAGACGACGGACGGCCGTCTCATCGAGAAATCCGTGCGGCAACCGAAAGGCGCGGCCTTGCGCGGTATCGGATGGAACGAGATCCATGACAAGTATCAGGCACTCATCCCGTATGCCGGCGTCGAGCGCGCCGCGGTCGATAGTAGTTTCGAGTTGATTCGAAAGCTGCCGGATGTGCCGGACATTCAGCAATTGATCGATTCACTGCGTCTGCCTGCGCGGTAGGACGAGGTCCGGCGGGGGGGGGGGGGGGGGGGGGGGGGGGGGGGGGGGGGGGGGGGGGGGGGGGG